>NZ_JBFRBH010000001.1:643374-965061 GCF_040932485.1 Gymnodinialimonas sp. 202GB13-11
CAATTCTTCCAGCACGCCGTCTTGCTTGAGGCTTTCGACCGCTGAGATCGCTTCATCGCGCGAGATGGAGCCATCGGTTGCGATCCGCACCAAGCGCAACAGCTGCATGCGCTTGAATTCCACAAGGCCGGCTTCCTCGCTCAGATAGGTTGCCCCCATCTCAACGACCTCTTCGATTTCTGTCGCAGTTGAGTCTTCCAGGCGCTGCGCGAACACGGCGAAATGGTCGATCTCGTCTCCGGCATCCTGACCAGTGGCGGGTTCGGACGAGATGCTGTCGCGAACTTCGTCAATTTCCTGGGCCAGCTGGGCTTCCAGTGCGGCGATCGGATCTTCGAATTCAGCCTCGTCTTCGGCCTGTGTTATTGGCTCCTCGGCAATCATCGGTTGGGCGATCTCAACACCCTGAGCGATGTCAGCCTCAGCTTCGACTGCAACATCTGCTTCGACTTCGGTCTCAACTGGCGCCTCTGCTGGTGCCGAACGGCCCAAACCCGACGCAATCAAACCAGCGCGCTGCGCGAGGTTGGCCAGCGAATTTGCCATCTTGCGCGGGGCGGGCCGGGCCTCTTCAACCGCTGCAACGTCGATCTCATCTGCGACGGCGACATCCTGCTCCAGCACCAGCGGCGCTTCGGCGGCCGGAGCGAGCGTAGCGGTTCCAGGGCGTTGCGCGGCCTCAGCTTCTGCGGCGGATACCCGGCGCGGTGCGACCGGTGCGGCGGGGGCCGCAGGGGCGTCATCCTCGACACGCTGTTCTGAGACCAGCACCAGCGGGGCCGGGCGTTCTTCTGCAGCCTGCTGGCGGCGCGAGACGTCGACGCGCACACGGCGGGGGCGCATCACGCGAGCCAAATCCTCACGGTATTCGGCGGCGTCATCCTCAAGGCCCGTCATATCCGCGACCGAGGCACCATCGGCGGCCAGTTGCGTTTCGGCGGCGCGTGCGGCTACGGCTGCTTTCAAATGCTCGATATTGGCCCGGCGGCGTGTCGTCTCAACCGTCGACATCCGGCCTTCGGTGGCCTCGAACAGGCGGTCCATGTCACCACCGTCATCACCATCCGCATCGGCAAATGCCGTACGGTCCGCGCTGGGTGGAGTGGGGACGTCGGGTGTTTCATCTGCAACCGCCTCGGCGATGTCTTCTGCGACGGCTTCGGGTGCGGTTTCGATGGCTTCCGCGATCTCTTCCGCAGGCTCTTCGACCACGGGGGCGGTCACGGCGGCGATTGCGGCCAGCGTATCGTCGTCGCCGTCCGTTTCCTCAGGCGCGTCGTCCGCGTCTTCTTCCAGTGCTTCCGACGCGGCGGCCATGGTGGAGGCCCCTGTTGCGAACGCGGCAGCAAGGGCTGCAACGGCGGCATCATCATCGGCTTCGATCACAGGCTCAGGGGCTGCGCCCTCGCCACCTGCGGCGATCAGCTCATCGTCGGGCTGAACGGTTGCAGGTGCGTCACCGCTTTCTGCCAGAGCGGCACGGCGGATACGGGCCAGACGTGCGGCGACCGATGCGCCGTCAAAGGCGGCTTCTTCATCATTCTCGTCGGCAAAGATCGAGTCGATGTCGCCATCATCCTCTTCGTCGTCCAGATCGGCCATGATGCTGTCGGCGTCGGCTTCGGCGTTGTCCGCATCGTCTGCGTCTGCGTCTGCGTCTGCGTCGGTGGAGGCACCTTCGGCGGCCAAAGCGGCGGCGACAGCGATCAGAGTATCGGCCCCGGCAACGCCGTCTGCGTCTTCCTCGGCTTCAATATGGTCGTCACCAGCCAGATCGGCAGGCGCATCAGCGTCGTCGGCGGTTTCCGCTTCGGCTTCTACTTCCTCGGGGTCTGCCTCGGCAGCGTCCTCCTCCATCGCAGCGGCGATCCCGGCGAGGGTGTCGTCGTCCGACGCCTCATCAGCGGCTTCGGCAACGGACGCCTCTTCGGCGATTTCAGCGACCTCTTCGGCGATTTCATCGGAAGCAGCTTCGACCTCTTCCACCACCTCGTCAGCGGCTTCTTCAGCAGCTTCCACCACCGCATCGGCCGCCTCTTCGCTGGCTTCTGCAACCTCTTCGATTGCCTCGTCCGCGGTTTCCACGGCCTCTTCGATCTGCTCTTCGGCAGCGTCTTCAGCTGCTTCCGCAACGTCATCGCTTTCCTCGGCAGGCGCTTCTTCTGTATTGGCGTCAGCGGCTTCAGCAACATCCTCAGCGGCGTCGTCTTCATCTTCTGCAAGCGCAGCGTCACCGGTCACGGCAGCAACAGCCGCCGTCGCGACAACGGCCTCAGCCACTGGCGCTTCGGGGGCCACGCTCTCAACGGCGTCTTCCACCTGCGGGTCGCGGGCGAAGGAGCGCTCGGCGGCGCTTTCGAATGCAGGTGTATCTTCAGCAGGCGCGCCTTCGGGGCGCATGATCAGGCCATTTTCAACCATGCGCGATTCAACGCGGCGCTGGATGGCTTCTTCTGTAATGCGGTGCAGGGTTTCGGCATCAGGCGTGGGCGGTTCCGCGCCGAAATAGCGGTCTTCCGCCGCCAGATCGCGGAAATACTCGGCCACAGCCTTCATGGCCTCAAACGGGCGATCGAAGCCCTCAAGGGTACAGGAAAACGTGCCGTAAGAGACCGTCAGGATTTTGTTTTCATCACTCATTGCTCTGCCACTCTGCTCGTCCGGCCCGTCCTGGTCTTCAGAATTCACCGGAATTTATCATCCTCGCAAAAGGTGTAACAAACTGTTTCCAGTAAAAAGCGACGCGAATTGGACCTTTTGGTGATCAATGCTCCAGACCATGGCAACAATGTGGACAATGAACCGGAGGGATGCGGATTGTCCTTGAATTTCAACGCGCCAGTTGCGCTTGTGGGCGGCGGTTTCGTGGGCGATCCCGCCTTTGAATTGTCAAAAACGCACGCGAAAATTTTTGTGGGCGTTGATGGCGGGGGCGATGAAATCTTGCGTCGTGGGGCGGATCCGGTGGCCGTGATCGGCGATTTAGATTCGTTTTCCGCCGCAGGGCGCGCGGCGATTCCCTCTGAAAACCTGATCCATGTGGCCGAGCAGGACAGCACGGATTTCGAGAAAGCGCTGTCCCGCCTCAGCGCGCCGCTGATCCTCGCCATAGGCTTTACCGGCGCGCGGCTGGATCATGAACTGGCCGCGATGCACGCATTGGTGCGGTTCCCTCAGCAGCCGGTCGTTTTGATCGGGGCGGAGGATGTGGTTCTGCATCTGCCGGCGCAGATGACGCTTGATCTGCCGGAGGGCACACGGGTGTCGCTGTTTCCAATGGACGGCGTGACGGTGGGCTTGCAGGGGCTGGAATGGTCCTTCGAGGCGCTTGATTTGCATCCAGCGCGCAAGATCGGCACGTCGAACCGGGCCAGCGGCGGCGCTGTGCACCTGCGCGCGGATCGCCCGGGCTGTTTGTTGCTGCTTCCGCTCGATACGCTGGAGGCGGTGATCGCGGCACTCGCTGCGGCGGATTTCCACTCGCCCCCCGCGTGAGCAGACGCTATGGGTGTTGCGTAGCTGCCATTAACGAACGAGATCCGCCCATGACGGCCGAGCTTTCCCCGATCGACAAAGCCAAATACGTGGCCGCCCGCCGGGCGGTGGAATTCGTGGAGGACGGGATGCGCGTGGGCCTTGGCACAGGCTCGACCGCCGCGTGGATGGTCCGTTGCCTGGGTGAACTGGTCCGCGAAGAGGGGATGCAGATCACCGGCGTTGCGACCTCAACCCGCACGGCTGATCTGGCGCGCGAAGTGGGCGTGACAATCAAGACGCTGGATGAGGTGCGCTGGCTGGATCTGACGATTGATGGGGCGGACGAATACGACCCGAACCTGAACCTGATCAAAGGTGGGGGCGGGGCGTTGCTCCATGAAAAGATCGTGGCGACGGCGAGCGACCAGATGGTGGTGATTGCGGACCTGACGAAACAGGTGGATACGCTTGGTGCGTTTCCTCTGCCGGTGGAAATCATTCCCTTCGGCTGGCAAACCACGAAGGCGCTGATTGAAGAGATGCTGTCGAACGTGGATGTGTTGGGGCGCTCGGCTTCCCTGCGGTTGAGCGGGACGGAGCCGTTCAAGACCGATGAGGGCAATTACATCCTTGATCTGCATCTGCGCCGCATCGCGCAGCCCGCGCAGGTCTCTCTGGTGCTCAACCAGATCCCCGGCGTGGTGGAGAATGGCCTGTTCCTCGACATCTGTGACGTGCTGGTGATCGGCAATGCCGATGGCACGGTGGAAGTGCGCGACATCAACAACGGCACGGTCGAGCATGAGCGTGTGGACGTGTCGGATACTGAAAACCTGTTCGACGAAGTGCGCGATTAAGGACCCGTCCGCGCGCTGATCTAAAGGAGCGGCTGCGCCGCATGTCTTTCGTCTCGTTGCTCGGCTTGCGCCGCGCGGCCTCGGCCTCGCGGACCTTGCCCGCTTGGGGGCTCTGACCCCAAACCCCCGGAGTATTTTTGACCAATGGAAGACGCGCACGCCTGCGAGGACGGCCGAAAGGCCGGAGGAGGGCGTGACCGCGGTCGCTGGTTCGCTTGATGGCTCGGGTCCTGTTCTGTTCGATTGGCTTTTGAGCCAAAGAAAGCGGCGCCGCTTGAATGCGGTCACGAGGCCTGCCGTGTGAAAGACGACAGGTCGGAAAAGATGCGCAGGTCCGATGCCGGACACCCTGCACCCGATTTGCCGATGGTTCGGCTTGGGTGGTCTGGGGGCGTCCGGCTTGTGACCGACAGCCTTGGGTCGATGATCATCGGTGCGCAGTATAGAGTGGCCGCAGGGGTGTTGCGCATTTTGGCACAGATGCGTGCGGTGCCCCCTCTGGCGTTAATGCATTGTTCATGGAATAGACTGATAGGCCCCCTCACCTGCGCAGGAGAAAAGCGATGTCCGACTTCGATTATGACCTCTTTGTCATTGGCGGAGGGTCCGGCGGTGTCCGGGCCGCGCGCGTTGCTGCTGCCGGTGGTGCGAAGGTTGCGCTGGCCGAGGATAACCGGATGGGCGGGACCTGTGTGATCCGGGGCTGCGTGCCCAAGAAACTGATGGTCTTTGCGTCCAGCTACCGCGAGGGGTTTTCCGAGGCGCGCGCCTATGGGTGGGACGTGCAGGACGGCGAATTCAAGTGGCCGGTCTTTCGCGATCACCTGAACAAGGAATTGGACCGGCTGGAGGGTGTGTATCGCAAGCTCCTGGATGGATCGGGCGTGGAGATTTTTGATGCCCGCGCGAAGCTGGCGGACGCTCATACTGTTGAGGTGGGCGGTGAGAAAAAGACCGCCAAACACATCCTGGTGGCGACCGGTGGCCATCCGGTGCGGCCCGACATGGCGAATGCGCATCTGGGCATTGTGTCCGATGACATCTTCAGCCTCGACAAGTTGCCCGAGAAGCTGCTGATCGTGGGCGGCGGTTACATCGCCTGTGAATTCGCCTGCATCATGGCGGGCCTCGGCGTGGAGGTGACGCAGTACTACCGCGGGGCGCAAATCCTGCGGGGCTTTGATGACGAGGCACGCGGTCTTATTGCGGAGATGATGCGCGAGCAGGGGATCAACCTGCATCTGGGCACCAACATCGTTGAGATGGGCGCGGCCGATGCCGATCACACAGCCTCTTGGACCGGCACTGACAGTGACGCAGCGATGGGGGCTTCGGCCCGGTCTGCAGGCGATCTTGTGCCCGAAGGCGGCAAGGGCGGGTTGATTTGGGTGAAATCCACCAACGGGCAGGAAGGCGTCTACGATCAGGTCCTTTTTGCCACCGGGCGCAGCCCGAATACCCGGGATATGGGTCTGGAAGAGATTGGCATCGAGGTGGGGCGTCGCGGCGAGATTATGGTGGATGAATACAGCCAGACTGCTGTGCCCTCGGTCTATGCCATTGGCGATGTGACCAACCGCGTGAACCTGACACCCGTGGCAATCCGCGAGGGCATGGCCTTTGTGGAAACCGTCTTCAACGGCAATCCGACGCCGGTTGATCACGACCTGATCCCGTCAGCTGTTTTCACGACGCCGGAATACGGCACTGTGGGCCTGACCGAGGAAGAGGCGCGTGAGCAGGAAGAGATCGAGGTTTACTGTACCTCGTTCCGGCCCATGCAGACGGCGTTTGCCGGCAAGCCCTGGCGCGTCTTGATGAAGCTTGTCGTGTCAAAGGCCAATCGGAAGGTGCTGGGCTGCCATATCGTGGCGCCGGGCGCGGGGGAGATGATCCAGTTGGCGGGAATCGCGGTGAAAATGGGCGCAACCAAGGAAGATTTCGACCGAACGGTTGCAGTCCACCCCACGATGTCGGAAGAGATCGTGACGATGCGCGAACCCATGAGGACTGCCTGAACCCGCTTTTTCGCGGCGAAAGCGCACATCTACGGGTGCAAAGCGGATTTTCTGCCCCATATAGGGCATCAACAGATGACGCATCCAAGAGGTGAGACGACAGATGGCGGGTAACAGTGGCGGACCTTGGGGTGGCGGAGGCGGTGGCAACCGCGGCAACCAAGGCAGCAATGGCAGCGGCGATGATGGACGGCGGCCCTCCGGCCCCGGACGTGACGGCGGTGGCCAGAACATCCCCGAAATCGACGATATCGTGCGCAAGGGCCAGGAACAGCTGCGCGTCCTGATGGGCGGTCGCGGCGGTGGCACTGGCGGCGGACAGGGTGGTGGCGAAAGCCCGATCAGCCCGCGCACCATGTGGATCGGCGGTATCGTGGCGGCAGCAGCGGCCTATCTGTTCGCCTCGTTCTACACGGTTCAGCCCGGTGAGCAGGGGGTGGAGCTGTTCCTCGGCTCCGAATACCGCATCACCGATGATGGCCCGCACTTTGCGTGGTGGCCTGTTGTAACAGCCGAAGTTATCGCCACCGATCAGGAGCGGACGGAGTCCATCGGTAACAACCGCGCCGGTGCCTCCGATCGCGGCCTGATGCTGACCACGGACGAAAACATCGTCGACATCGACTTCGACGTGGTCTGGAACATCTCAAACCCCGCCGATTTCCTGTTCAACTTGCGCGACCCCGAGGCCACCATCCGCGCCGTGGCGGAATCGGCCATGCGCGAGATCATCGCGCAGTCGGAACTCGCGCCGATCCTCAACCGCGACCGTCAGTTGATTGCCGACCAGGCCGAGGTGCTGATCCAGCAAACGCTCGATGTCTACGAATCCGGCATCAACGTTCTGCGTGTGAACCTTGACCGCGCGGACCCGCCGCAAGACGTGATCGAGGCCTTCCTGGACGTGCAAGCCGCAGAACAGGAACGGGACCGTCTGGAACGGACGGCTGACGCCTATTCGAACCGTGTGACGGCAGGGGCGCGTGGTGAAGCCGCGCAGATCCTTGAAGAAGCGGAAGGTTATCGCGCCCGCGTGGTGAACGAAGCCTTGGGTGAAGCCAGCCGTTTCCTCGCCGTTCTGGAAGAATATGAGGCCGCGCCGGACGTGACCCGCCGCCGCCTTTACCTAGAAACGCTGGAGCGCGTGTTGGGTGAGACCGATCTGGTCATCATCGACGGCGACACCGGTGGCGGACAAGGCGTTGTGCCGTACCTGCCGCTGAACGAACTGCGCCGCCCCTCTGGCAATGCAACAACGACCGGGAGCTCGAACTAATATGTCTCGGATTACTTACCTTATCCCCGTCATCGTTCTGGGCATCGTTGTCATCTCGTCCTCGATCTTCGTGGTTGATGAACGCCAGCGTGCCCTCGTTCTTCAGTTCGGTCAGATCCGTCAGGTCATCAACGAGCCCGGCCTGAACTTCAAAATCCCGTTCATTCAGAACGTTGAGTATTTTGAGGACCGCATCCTGTCGCTGGATACGGAGCCGACGCAGGTGACGCCTTCGGACGATCGCCGTCTTGTGGTCAGCGCATTCGCGCGCTACCGGATCGACGATGTGGAAGAATTCGTGCAGGCCGTTCCGGGCGGTGTGCGTCAGGCCGAAGACTTGCTGGACGGTATTCTGCGCGCCCAGATCCGTTCGGTTCTGGGTGCAGATGGTGTGACGTCCAACACGATCCTGTCGCAGGACCGCGCGGGTCTGATGCGTCAGATCACGACCCAGGCGCGCAGTGATGCCGACGGCTTTGGCATCACGGTGCTGGACGTGCGTCTGCAACAGACCGACCTGCCGGAACAGAACCTCGACGCCACCTTCGCCCGGATGCGGGCCGAACGGGAACGCGAAGCGGCTGACGAGATCGCACGTGGTGAGGAAGCTGCGCAGCGCATCCGCGCCCAAGCCGACCGTACGGTGGTTGAGCTTGTGTCGGAAGCCAACCGTGAGGCTGAGATCACCCGTGGTGAGGCCGATGCGGAACGCACGCGCATCTTCGCTGAAGCCTTCGGGCAAGACGCGGAGTTCTACGATTTCACCCGCTCGCTGGCGGCCTACGAGACGGCTCTGCGGGAGAATTCGACCTTCGTGATCAGCCCCGACAGCGAGTTCTTCGAGTATTTCGACGGCTCGGCACTGGGTGGCGGCAACTCACTGGCGGCTCCGTCCGAGTAAGCGCCCATGTGGATCGCTATTGTCATGGGCCTTGGTATGGTTCTTGTGATTGAGGGGCTGGTGTTCGCACTGGCCCCTTCGCGTATGGAAGACCTGCTGAAAGCGCTCACGGCGATCCCGCCGGAGACGCGCCGCCTTATCGGGTTCGGCGCGGTTGCGTTGGGCGCAGTGCTGACCTCTTGGGGGATCAGCCTGCTATAGGCCGCTTTCCCGCCCCGATCATGCGATTTGCATTTGGTTTGCCGCGCCCTCCGTGCCACTCTGATAGCAAGACGGGCGGTGTATTCTCACGCCTATGTGACGGATTGCGTGCAACGGGTTGGGTTTCCCGAACTTGATCTGCGCGGATTTCGCCCAAATATCCTTGCCAGGGACAGGTGCGCCTGTCCGACGGTATTTCAGGAGGCTTAGCAGTCGTGACGATCCCCCAAAGACCCCCTCATTTCGAAGACAGAGAGCCGCGTGTTGTGGCGCAAACACAAAGTCGCAGCATCGACATGCGCCTCGTGCTTGGCGCAGTCATGGCGGCCCTGACCGCCTTGGCCTTTGCCCTTGCGGCCACGCCCGCGCGTGCGCAGTCCGGCGCTTTGCCGAACTTTGCTGATCTGGTGGATCAGGTGGGGGACTCGGTGGTTAACATCACGACCTCCTCCGTTGTGGCGGGCCGGGCCGGGGGCGAACAGCCGCAAGTGCCCGACGGATCACCGCTTGAGGATTTCTTCAACGATTTCCTCGATCGCCAAGGCCCTGACGGCGCCCCGCGCCGCAGTCAGGCGCTGGGATCCGGCTTTGTGATTTCCGAGGATGGCTATCTGGTCACGAACAACCACGTCATTGAGGGCGCGGACGAAATCATGATCGAATTCCGCAACGGGACCGAGCTTCCGGCGGAATTGATCGGCACCGACCCCACCACCGACATTGCGCTGTTGAAGGTCGAAAGCGATGAGCCGCTTCCCTTTGTGGAATTCGGCGTGTCAGCCGATCACCGCGTTGGTGAATGGGTCATGGTGATGGGTAATCCGCTGGGGCAGGGCTTTTCCGTCTCGGTCGGCGTGATTTCCGCCTTTGGGCGCTCGCTTCAGGGCAGCTACGATGACTTCATCCAGACCGATGCAGCGATCAACCAGGGGAATTCGGGCGGTCCGCTCTTCAACCTTGAAGGTGAAGTGATCGGCGTGAACACCGCGATCCTGTCGCCCACGGGCGGCTCCATCGGGATCGGCTTTGCCATGTCGTCGGACGTTGTGACTAACGTGGTCGCGCAGTTGCGTGAGTTCGGTGAAACCCGCCGCGGCTGGCTGGGTGTGCGCATTCAAGACGTGGATGCCAGCATGGCCGAGGCGATGGGCCTGGAAGAGGCGCGCGGTGCGATGGTCACGGACGTGCCGACTGGCCCCGCACTCGACGGCGGCGTTGAGGTTGGCGATGTGATCCTGTCCTTCGACGGGCAGGAGATCGAGGATACACGCGAACTTGTCCGTATTGTCGGGGAGTCGAATGTTGGCGAAACCGTCCGCGTTCTGGTCTTCCGCGATGGGGCGACCGAAACCCTGCGTGTGACCCTTGGACGTCGTGAGACGGCGGAAGGGCTTGGCGGCACCACCGCGCCGAATGGCAATGAGCCGACTCCCGATGTCGCGCCCACAAGCGAAATCCTAGGGATGACTCTGGCCCCGCTGACCGATGAGATGCGCCAGGAACTGGGCGCGCAGACCATCACGGGCGGTCTGGTGATCCAGCAGCTTGATCCGGTCTCGGATGCGGCCGAGATGGGCCTGCGCGTGGGGGACATCATCACGGAAGTCACCCAACAGCCGGTCACAACGGTTGAGGAGTTTCAGACGCTTCTGCAATCGGCCCGCGATGCAGGCCAGCAGTCCATCCTTCTGCTGATCCGGCGCGACGGCAACCCGCGCTTCATGGCGCTTGCGATTGGCGACGACAACTAACGACAAGTCGACCTTTACTGGTCTGACCTTGACCCCCGGCGCGTGCGTCGGGGGTTTTTCGTGGCCTTTGTCCTAGCCCGCATCGCCCCCGGCGGCGAGACTGGGATCCCAAACCGACAGGCCAAGCTGTCGCGCAGCGGCAAGGCTGAGGACCCCGGAATCAAGGCCTTGAGGGGCCTGATAGGCGCGCACGGCACGTACAGTGGCGCGGTCCAGCACGCCAGTGATGGGGCCAGTATAATGGCCACGGGCCTCCAACGCGCGTTGCAGGGTTGCGATATATTCAGGATCGGCGATCTGCATGGCGCAGGGGGTTTCAAACCATGTCTCCGTGCGATCCTCGACGATGCGTTGCTCGGTCGAGGTAACGAACACGGCGGGGCGGCGGACGTTGCCGTCGCGATCCAGCTGTTCGGGTTCAACCATGATCTGCTCGGTCACGGTTTCGATCACCGCAGGCTCAATCTCGCGGCCATAGCAACTGGACGGGTTGGCATCGGGCGGTCCGATCCCGCGCATGACCTGTACGCCCGCAGCGCCGGAATGGGTCGAAGGTTCGATCACCGACGTAAAGCCAGTGTCATCCGGCGCGCTTGTTTGGCACGCCGAGAGACCGCCCAAGGCGGCAAGTAGGATCAGTTTACGCATGGGCCTGCTCGGGTCCTGCCTTTTGTTATCCGATCAGTTTAGCGCAAATGGCGCAGTCTGGAAAGGATCACGGTTGATCGCCAGCCTTAGCGCCCTGATGCAGACGCACCAGATCATCAAGCATGGGTGAGATATCTTCGACATGCTCCGCGATCACATGGGTCACACCAGATTCGCGCTGCACCCGGCCCGTGATGCGCAGAAGTCGCCCCGCAATCACCGCGCGGCGGTATTTGAGGTACATTTTCTGCCAGACGATGACGTTGCAGACGCCAAATTCATCCTCCAGCGTGATGAAGATCACGCCCTTTGCCGTGCCGGGGCGTTGGCGCACCAACACCAGCCCGGCCACACAAATCCGCGCATTCTCCGGCGGGAGATGCAGCAGGTGATGGGGCAGGCAATCGGGTGGCCTGGGCCAATCAGGGGCGCGTAGGGCGGGTTCAACCATGAAGAACAAAAATAGAACAAAAACCCGTAAATGCAAGGTGTCGCATTCAGGCTGGAAAGCGGGGCATAGGCGTATTACCTAGCGTTGGACTGAAAATACGCGCTTGGGGGCGGACAATGGCAAAGATCACTTACATCGAACACAATGGCACCGAGCATGTCGTGGACGTGGCCAATGGCCTGACGGTCATGGAAGGCGCCCGCGACAACGGTATTCCGGGGATCGAGGCCGATTGCGGCGGCGCCTGTGCCTGTTCGACCTGCCATGTCTACGTCGCGCCCGATTGGGTGGAAAAACTGCCCGCCATCGACCCGATGGAAGAGGACATGCTGGAATTCGCCTACGAGCCCGACACGACCCGCTCACGCCTGACCTGCCAGTTGAAGGTGACTGACGCGCTGGATGGTCTTGTGGTGCAGATGCCCGAAAAGCAGATTTGAGCGGCGCTCGCGGACTCCTTGGGGCTGCGCTGCTGGCAGCGCACGCTCTGCTCGTGGCGGCCCCGGTGCAGGCCTGCCTGCTGCCGCCGCACCAGACGACCGAAATGCCAGAGAGCGTCTCGGATCCGTGGCCAAGAAACCCGCCGGTCCTCGCTTGGTATGACGGGCCGACGCGGCGATACGCGCACGGCGTTCTTGGCGATGACATTGAAGGCACGCGGCTGCATGTCTATGCCGAGACATCGATCAGTTCGTGTCTGGATCAGTCGCTGACTTTACCCGAAGAGCTTGTGTTTGAAGATACCGCCCCGCGTCTGGCCGATCTGGACGGAGACGGGACTCCAGAAATCATCGCGGTGCAAAGCCACCAGCGCCTTGGCGCGCAACTGGCTGTATATCGCGCGTCTGAAGAAGGCGTTGGGATGGATTTACTGGCGGCGACCCCGTTTATCGGACGATCCAACCGCTGGCTCGCGCCCATCGGCGCGGCAGACTTCGACGGTGATGGTGTGATGGACATCGCCTATATCGACCGCCCGCATCTGGCGCGGACCTTGCGCATCTGGCGGTTTGAGGGCGACGCCCTCACCGAAATCGCCACATTGGAAGGGCTGACCAACCACCGCATCGGCGAGCCGTTCATCACCGGCGGTGTGCGCGACTGCGGAGATGGGCCGGAGATGGTGACGGCCAACCGCGAATGGACACAAGTGATGGTGACGCGGTTTGAGGGCGGGCGCCTAACGGCCCGCGGAATTGCGCCTTTTAGCGCCGGGAATATTGAGGCAGCACTGGCCTGCGCGCTTTGAAATCGCGTTAATTCCCAGCCTCCGCCCAAAACTCGCCCCTTTCGGGAACAATCCTCGGACTTGAACCTTGCTGTTTCCGAGGAAGATCAAATGAGCTTTATCAGCCGTATCCTGCCCACCCGCACCCCGCGTCCACCGCTTCTGCTGGATGAGGCTTTGGTGCAGTCCACCGGCGATTACGCGGACTATGATTGCGTGCAGGCGGTGGTGAACTACGTCAACACCGCGCAGGAGACGGCTTTGTTGTCGTTTGATGAACTGTCCATAGCGGCAGCCGAGATTTACGAGGTCGATCGCTATCTTGCGCAGGTCAACAACGGCGGCCATGGCCAGTACTGGCACAATTGTGGACGCGCTTTGGCGCAGGTGGCCCCGTTGGTCGAAGGCGGTTTGCGGGCGTGTAAGGCAAAGCGGCACCTGAAGATCTTCCGCCATTTCGCCAAAGAGATGCGGGGGCAGGAACCCTCTGCAAACCATGAAGAGTCGTTCAATGCCTCAACTCATTTCAGCATTCTGGATGACGAATTCTACCGCGTCGAGAAATCGAGCCCCGTCACGCCCGCTCAAGCGAAGCGGATCAGGTCGTTGAAGGATGTGGTGCTGCTAACAGCCGATGCTCTGCCCGGTGCGTTCGAAGCTTTGGCAGAGGCCAATCCCAACTTTATCGCGCGCCGGGACGCGGTGGCCGTGTCGGATACCAGCCGCTGGTTCACCAACGCGCAGCTTTTCACTGCTGGCCTTGCACTGGCGCAGGCCGACCCACCGGATTTGTTCGGAAGCCTAGGGCACGGTGGCAAGATGATCGATATTGCCGGACAGCCGGGATTCGTCTTCAAAGCCGAAACTTTGAACGGGTCGGCCATCGTCATTTTCAACGAACTGGTCTGCTTTGCCCATGAACAGCTGACGCCCGAAGCGATTGCTGTGGAGGCCAAGCGTCGCAAGGACGGCGACATGCCTGTGAAGGGGGATCCGGATTTCCGCGATCGGTTGTGGGCCTTGGACGGGGCAGGGCGGCGGTTGTCGACTGTGCCGACCAATGAGGTTGAGGCGATCCTGCGCGTTATGGCGGATCTAAACATGGGGCTGGGGGCACATATGCTTTTGGCTGAGGCGGGATTGCAGGAGCCGATCACCCATGCGGGTTGCCTGACGGATTTCCAGACCGTGGATGCGGAGGGTGAGGTCGCGGTGCTGATCAAGGTTGCCGAGCAATTGGTGATGGTCGTGGCCAATGCCGACGGAGCGCGGCTTTTGACGCAAGATACCACGCAGGTGCTGGCCGAATTCTCGGCCGCCGAGATCACCGAACGGGCTGAGGCGCTGCGCAAGGCTTGACACTTTGGCGTGTGAAAGGTCTATCCGGGCCGAATGCAAAGTTGCACCCCGGAGAGCCCCATGCACGCCTATCGCAGCCATACCTGCGCCGCCCTGACTGCCGCCAATGTCGGCGATACCGTTCGCCTGTCGGGCTGGGTGCATCGCCGCCGGGACCATGGCGGAGTGATCTTTATCGATCTGCGAGACCATTACGGCATCACGCAGGTGCTCTGTGACCCTGACAGCCCGGTCTTTTCCGAGGTTGAAAAGCTGCGCAGCGAGTATTGCGTGCGCATCGACGGCACGGTGAAGGCCCGCGATCCCGAATTGGTGAACCCGAAGTTGCCCACGGGTGAGATCGAGGTTTTCATCCGCGATATGGAAGTGCTGGGTGGTGTGAACGGTGATCTGCCGCTGCAGGTGTTCGGCGATCAGGAATACCCAGAGGAAACGCGGCTGTCGTACCGCTACCTCGACCTGCGGCGCGAGAAGATGCAGGCCAACATGGCGCTGCGCTCGGACGTGGTGGCCTCGATCCGCAAGCGGATGTGGGACATCGACTTCCGTGAATATCAGACGCCGATCATCACGGCCTCCAGCCCTGAAGGCGCGCGTGATTTTCTGGTGCCCTCGCGCCTGCATCCGGGCAAGTTTTACGCCCTGCCGCAGGCCCCGCAGCAGTTCAAGCAGCTGTTGATGGTCTCGGGCTTCGACAAATATTTCCAGATCGCGCCGTGTTTCCGCGATGAAGACCCGCGCGCGGACCGCTCACCCACCGATTTCTACCAGCTCGACATGGAGATGTCGTTTGTGGAGCAGCAGGACGTGTTCGACACCGTCGAGCCGGTTCTGCGCGGTGTGTTTGAGGAGTTTGGCGAGGGGGCGTCGGTCGATCAGGATTGGCCACAGATCTCCTATGCGGATGCGGCTTTGTGGTACGGCACGGACAAGCCCGACCTGCGCAACCCGATCAAGATGCAGATCGTGAGTGACCATTTCCGCGGCTCAGGCTTCGCGATCTTTGCGAACCTGCTGGAGAAAGAGGGCACCCAAGTGCGCGCGATCCCTGCGCCGACCGGTGGGTCGCGCAAGTTCTGCGACCGGATGAACAAGTTCGCGCAGGAACAGGGGCTGCCCGGTATGGGCTACATCTTCTGGCGCGATCAGGGTGAGGGAATGGAAGCGGCCGGACCGCTCGCCAAGAATATCGGCCCGGAGCGGACGGAAGCGATCCGCGAGCAGCTTGGTCTGGGCGTCGGCGACGCGGCCTTTTTCCTTGCTGGTAAACCGGCTGAGTTTGAGGGCGTTGCCGGCCGTGCCCGCGTTGTGATCGGCGATGAGCTTGGCCTGACCGAGCAGAACCGCTTTGCCTTTGCCTGGATCGTCGATTTCCCGATGTACGAGGCCGATGACGATGGCAAGATCGACTTCTCGCACAACCCGTTCTCGATGCCGCAAGGCGGACTTGAGGCGTTGGATGGTGATCCGCTTTCGGTGCTCGGCTACCAGTATGACCTAGCCTGCAACGGGTATGAGCTGGTCTCCGGCGCGATCCGGAACCACAAGCCTGAGATCATGTTCAAAGCGTTTGAGCTTGCTGGTTACGGTGAGGATGAGGTGCGCAAGCGCTTTGGTGGGATGGTCAACGCGTTCCAATACGGCGCGCCACCCCACGGTGGTTGCGCGGCGGGGATCGACCGGATCGTGATGCTGCTGGCCGATACGGCCAATATCCGGGAAGTGATCCTTTTCCCGATGAACCAACGCGCCGAAGACTTGATGATGGCGGCCCCGTCCGAGCCGATGCCGGACCAGCTGATGGAGTTGGGCCTGCGGGTGATCCCGCAGGATTGAGTGCAAGCGGGTTAAACGCCCTCAGGCATGGCCTGAATACGGCCTGACAACAGCTTGCGCAGCGCCGCTCGATCCGGCGGCGCGAGCGTATCTTTCATGCCGAGCGCCATGGCCTCCAACGCGGTGTCTTTGATGCCGCGGGCCAATCCGATCAAAAAACGCTTGAGGTAGCTGACCGGCGGCGCATCCAGCGCCAGCAGGTCCATCGCATGGCTGAGGTCTTCCCGCAGCGCCAGTGGGTCAGGGTCGACGCCGGTAACAGTGGCCTCGCGCGGCCCTTTCGGGTGCAGGGTTTCCGGCAAGTGGGTCAGGATGGCAGCTTGGAATGCGGCGATGCTGGAGACTGGTTTCGCGATGAACCCATCGGCGCCGGCATGCATGACCTGCCGTTCCGCCTCTTCCCGTTCCGCACCGGATGTACCAAGGATCACTTGCCCGGTTGTGCGGTTTTCGGCCATGGATTGGATCAGATCGAGGCCAGACCCGTCCGGCAGGCCAAGATCCACAATTGCAACGGTCGGTGCGTAAACATTGAGGTGCCGTTCAGCCGATCCCAGACAATCTGCACGGCGCAGACGCGCACCCGAACGCAAACTCATCAAACGGATGGCCTCGGACGCGTAGCGGCTGTCTTCCACCACCAGAATGGTCAGGCCAAGCAGCGGACGTTCAGCCGTTGGCTGAGGTCGCAGGTCAAATTCGGATAGCAGGTCGTCCATCGTTTCGCCCCCTATGATCGGGAATGATTCCCTTCGGTTGCCCCGACACTCGCAGTTCTCGGTTTATGAATCGTAAATGCGACACTGGCCCGGCTTGCCTCCCCCACGCGTGCGCGCCATATCGTGAAACAACGTCACAAACCTCGGATGAGCCCCATGATCGGACGCCTGAACCACGTAGCCATTGCCGTGCCGGACCTTGAAGCGGCGGCTGCCCAATACCGCGACACCCTTGGCGCGCAAGTCGGCGCCCCGCAGGACGAGCCCGATCACGGCGTGACGGTGGTTTTCATCGAATTGCCGAACACCAAGATCGAGCTTCTGTACCCCCTTGGGGATAACTCCCCCATTGCTGCGTTTTTGGAAAACAATCCGTCCGGCGGGATGCATCACGTCTGTTATGAGGTTGAGAATATCCTAGAAGCGCGTGACCGTTTGAAGGCCCAAGGCGCCCGTGTGCTTGGCGATGGGGAGCCAAAGATCGGCGCGCACGGCAAACCGGTTTTGTTTCTGCATCCCAAGGATTTCACAGGCACTCTGGTTGAGTTGGAGCAGGTCTGATGGGCATCGTCACGGGCATCGTCCTTTACGCGATCATCTGGTTCATGACGCTGTTGGTCGCACTTCAGGTCCGCGTGACCAGCCAGGATGAGGCGGGAGAACGGGTCGCGGGCACGCACGGCTCCGCCCCGGCGGATGCGCAGCTGAAGACGCGGATCATCTGGACGAGCGCTATCGCCGCTGCGATCTGGGTCGTCGTGGCCGCGATCATCATCTTCCAGCTTGTGACTCTGGAGGATATTGACCTGTTTACGCGGTTTGGGATGGGCTCGACGGGCGACCGCTGAGCATATGGTAGAGGTGCGTGAACGTTGCTGCGCCGAGGATTGGCACGAGTATGTTCACGACCGGGATGGTCAGGGGCACGGCCATCAACACGCCTGCAAGGAATAGCGTCGGGCGATTGCGCTTCCGAAATTCCGCCGCGCCGCGTGCATCGTGGCGGCGTAGGGCAACCATTTGCCCGTATTCGCGGCCGATGAGAATACCGTTCACGACCCAGAACACGATTGGCGCAAACGGGCCGGAGATCAGGTAAAAGATCAGGCCGATCAGGTTCACAACCGTCAGGATGCCAAGGAATTTCGCAACGTCCACAAGGGCTTCGCCAATGCCAAGGCCACGCGCTTCGGGCAGGCCGGGATAATGGCGGTCTTCCACGGCGTCCGACACACGGTCGAGGAAAATGCCCATGAAAGCGGCCGAGACGGGCACCATCAAGAAGATCGACAGAACCAACATCAGCGGGATGCCCGCGATGGTCAGGGCGTTGTCGATCCAATTGACCTCTCCAATCCACGGCAGGGAGAATGTGTCGGGCACGAACCATCCGACGACACCCGCAAAAACGGCGTAAAAGCCGACAAGAAGTCCGACGGTCAGCAGCAGCCCAAGGCCAAGTACACCCAGAAACCGGCTGTCGGTGAGTTGGCCGAGGGCCTTGAAAAAGGCGTTCAGAATCATTCGTCTACCCAAGTTGTCAGGCCCTCGACATCGGGGCGGGGGCGGTCAGGCGGCGTGCGCGTCTCATTTCCTATGTGGATAAAGCCCGCGACCGTTTCATGGGGGAAAAGGTTGAGGCCTTGCGTCAGAAACGGGCGATCCGTGGCACGCCAACCGGTGAGCCAGACCGCCCCCCAGCCACTCGCAAGCGTCGCGTTCAGCAGGCTGAGGCAAACGGCGGCGGCGGAGGCATATTGTTCAGCCTCCGGCACCTTATCGGACGCCTTTGGTGCGAAGCTGACCACAACGATCAGATGGGCGGTATCGAAACCGCTGGCGTCCTTCTCGATCCGTTCCGGGGCGATGCCAAGCTCCGCACCCCGAGCGCGGGTCAATGTGGCAAGGCGTTCAATCGCGGGGCGGCGCAGAACGATCAGCCGCCATGGCTCCAATTTACCATGATCGGGAACGCGCAAGGCGGCGGTCAGCAGGGTCTGGAGCGTTTCATCGTCCGGCGTGTCCGGCCCCATCATGCGCGGCGGGCGCGAACGCCGGGTCAGCAGAAACTCCAGAGCTTCCGGGTTTGGGGAAAGGGCGCGCGGGTCCGTCATGGCATGGATGTCGGGCACGGGACGCGCCAGATCAAGTCTGCGCGCCCCGAAATCCCTGATTACCCGGCCTTTTTGGCGGGTTTCTTCTTGGGCGCGGCCTTCTTTTTCTTGGCGGCGGGCTTCTTCTTGCCCGACTTGGCGGCGCGTTCTGCGATCAATTCGACGGCCTGCTCCATAGTGATGGCCTCAGGCTCAATCGTGTCGGGGATCGTGGCGTTGATCTTTTCCCATTTCACGTAGGGTCCGTATTTGCCCTTCATCACATTGACCGGGCCACCGGCCTCAGGATGTTCGCCGAGCTCCCGCAACGGCTTCGCGGCCTGACCGCGCCCGCCGCGCGAGGCGACCTTTTCGGCCAGAAGCTGCACCGCGCGGTTCATACCGACGGTGAAGACCTCATCCAGGCTTTCGAGGTTGGCATTGGTGCCACCGCGATCCGAGGTGCTGTCGGCATGTTTGATATAAGGACCGTAACGTCCGATATTCGACCAGACCATGACGCCATCTTCAGGGTGCGGCCCGATCTGACGCGGCAGGGACAGAAGCATCAGGGCGCGTTCCATCTCCAACTCTTCGGGCGGCCAATCCTTGGGGATCGACTGACGCGGGGGCTTCTTGTTGTCTTCCGTGACCGCGCCGCGCTGCACGTAGGGGCCGAAGCGACCCTTGAAGATGCGGATTTCATCGCCGTCATCGGTGCCGAGCAGCTTGCCGTCGGGTGGGATGGCGGAAGCCTCCGCCTCAGGATCCGGCGGGCCGAAGGGGCGGGTGTAGCGGCATTCGGGGTAGTTCGAGCAGCCGATGAATGCGCCCCCTGAGCGCGCGGTGCGCATCGACAGGCGGCCAAGGCCGCAGTTGGGGCATTGGCGCGGGGGCGAGCCGTCTTCGTTTGGCGGGAACAGGTGCGGCTCTAGCACCTCGTTAATCTTTTCCAGCACATCGGTGATGCGCAATTCAGACGTTTCTTCGACGGCGGCGTGAAAGTCCTTCCAGAACCGGTCGAGCACATCCTTGTAGTGGCGGTCGCCTGCACTGACTTCATCGAGCTGGTTTTCCAGATCGGCGGTGAAGTCATAGCCCACATATTTGCGGAAATAGTTGGACAGGAACACGGTCACGAGCCGGCCCTTATCCTCCGGGATCAGACGGCCACGATCTTTCACGACATAGCCGCGGTTCTGGATCGTATCCATGATGGAGGCGTAGGTGGAGGGGCGGCCGATGCCCAGTTCTTCCATGCGCTTGACCAACGTCGCCTCGGTGTAGCGGGGCGGGGGTTGCGTGTGGTGCTGCTGGCCGAGCACAGCGCCGTTGGCGGACAAGAGCGCGGCCTTGGAGCGGCGCAGATCACCGTCTTCTTCTATAACATCATCGCCCGCGAGCTTGGTGTATTCGGAGGCCAGACCTTCGGAGGCCAGCGCCATGGCGTCGCCTTGCGTCACCTGCGGCAGGCGGCGGCTGTCGTCGTCGTCGCTTTGGACGTCATCGCGGCCCTCTTCGTAGACCTTGAGGAAACCGTCGAACAGCACCACGGTTCCTGTTGCGCGCAGTTCAACCTCACCGGCCTTGTCGCCGATTGTGACGGTCGTGCGCTCCATCCGGGCGGCTTCCATCTGCGAGGCAATCGTGCGCTTCCAGATCAGGTCGTAGAGCTTGCGTTGATCATCTTCTGACAGCTTCAGATCAGCGGCGGCCTTGGACATATCCGTTGGGCGGATACATTCATGGGCTTCCTGCGCGTTCTTGGCTTTGTTCTTGTAAATCCGGGGCTTGCCGGGAACGTAAGCGTCACCGTAGCGGTCTTTGACGGCCTTGCGCGCATCGTCCACGGCCTCGGGTGCCATGTCGATGCCGTCGGTCCGCATGTAGGTGATGTGCCCGGCCTCGTAGAGGCGCTGCGCGGTGGACATGCAGGCGCGGGCGCCCATGCCGAATTTGCGCGACGCCTCCTGCTGGAGGGTTGAGGTCATGAAGGGCGGCGAGGGGTTGCGGGTTTGCGGCTTGGCCTCAACCTCGCCCACTTCCAGCGCGCGGGAGGCGACGGCTTGCACGGCAAGGCCGGCCTCAGCCGCGGTGGGCAGGTCATAGCGGTCGAGCTTCTTGCCGCCCAGAACGGTCAGGCGCGCCTCAAGCTGTTGGCCGCGCGGCGTCTCAAGGGTGGCTCGGACCGACCAGTATTCGCGGGGATTGAACGCCTCGATCTCCATCTCGCGTTCGACGACAAGGCGGAGGCAGACCGACTGCACGCGGCCTGCGGATTTCGCGCCGGGAAGTTTGCGCCAGAGGACGGGGGAGAGGGTGAAGCCCACAAGATAGTCGAGTGCCCGGCGGGCGAGGTAGGCCTCCACCAGCTCCATATCGACTTCGCGCGGCTCGGCCATGGCCTTGGTTACGGCATCCTTGGTGATGGCGTTGAAGGTCACGCGTTTAACGGGCGTGTCCTTCTTGATGGCCTTGCGGGATGTCAGCGCCTCTTGCAGGTGCCAGCTGATTGCCTCGCCCTCACGATCGGGGTCGGTTGCGAGGATCAGGGAGGGGTCATCTTTCAGCGCATCGACGATGGCTTTGACGTGTTTTTTGGAATCAGAAGCGACCTCCCACTTCATCTCGAAGCCTTCCTCCGGGTCCACTGAGCCGTCCTTGGAGGGCAGGTCGCGGACATGGCCGTAGGAGGCGAGAACCGTGTAATCCTTGCCCAGATACTTGTTGATTGTCTTGGCCTTGGCCGGGGATTCGACAACAACAACGGGCATGGATGGAGCACCTTTCAAGGAGGGTTCGGTTGGCGGCGGAACATGTGGGGCCTTGGGGGCAGATGTCAATGCGGGGTGTGTGAAGAGGGCGGCCCGGGTCGCCGAACGACCCATTCGCCCACCCCCGCCCGCCGGCCAGGGCTTTGTTGCTGGGACTTGCGGGAAAGCACAGGCGGCGCACACGGGGCCGGTGTCGCATTTGCATTTTCATGAAACAAGGATGGGCGGGTGCTTCATTCACCGGTGAGGTGCACCATCCCGCCGGGGGCGCGACGCAGACGCCCGGACAGTTCCAGAATAGCCAGCGCCTGTGCGAGGTCACGTGGGGTCGTTTCGAGGTCGCGGACCAGTTGGTCTTCGGCGACGGGCACGGGGCCAAGGGTTGCTAGGATGCGGGCCTCCAAAGGATCGGAACGCGTGTCTTGCTTTTCGGTCTTGGGCTGCGGTTCGGGCCGCGCGGTTTCGCGCAACGGCGTCGCTGGTGTTCCGAGCGCTTCCATCACATCGTCGGCGTTGCGCACAAGCGTTGCACCGTCGCGCAGAAGGATATTCCCGCCCGAGGCTCGGCTGTCCATCGGGTGGCCGGGCACGGCCATGACCTCGCGGCCTTGATCGGCGGCCATGCGCGCAGTGATGAGAGAGCCGGAGCGCGCGGCGGCCTCAATCACGATCACGCCCTGGGCGAGCCCCGAGACGATGCGGTTGCGGCGGGGGAAGTGGCGGGCTTGCGGTTGCAGGCCGAGTGGTTGTTCCGACAAGCGCAGGCCGGATTGCGTGATTTTCGTGGCCAGATCGGCGTTCTCGCTCGGGTAGGCGACGTCCACGCCGCCGGCCATTACGGCGATAGTTCCGGTGGGTAGACTGGCTGTGTGGGCAAGCGCGTCGATGCCGCGTGCAAGGCCGGAGACCACAGTGAACCCGGCCTCCCCCAACTCAGCGGCCAGTTTGCGGACCATGCGCGCGCCGAGGCTGGAGGCATTGCGGGTGCCGACTATGGCCACGCAGGGGCGCGCCATCAGGCTTGTTCGGCCAATGGCCCAAAGGATTGGTGGGGCGTCTGATATTTCAGCCAGATGCTCAGGGTATTCGGGATCGCCTAGGCAGATCATACGGGCCCCGGCCCGCGCGGCGGCGCGTAGTTCTGCTTTGACGACAGGTTCGGGGCAGGGCTGATAGCCCTTCACGCCAGCGGCGGCGGCGACCTCGGGCAGGGCGGCCAGTGCAGCCTTGGCCGAGCCATGTTCGGCCAGCAAGCGCAGGTAGGTGGCGGGCCCAACGCGGCGGGAGCGGATCAGGCGCAGCCGAGTGGCGCGGTCATCATCGCTAGCCGATGGAGGCGGTACGAAGCCAGCTGGAGCCTCGTAAAAACCGGGGTCGGGTGCGTAGTGCAGTTGAGAATCGGGTGCGGTCCACATGGGGACAGGCTTGGCGGGAATTGGTTAACGGTTCGTTACCGGGCCGGGGCAATGAGGGTGTCAGGTGCGATCCAACGCGTGGCGCACCACAAGGCCATTGCGTGCAGTGCCACGACGGGTGACAGAATCAGCATCGCCCCTATTGCGGCGGCGGTGGGGTCTAGCAGTTGGTAAATCACGCCGATGCCGAGTGGCAGTATCACAGACGCAAGAAGCGCCACGCCCCGTCCCGCAAGGCCTATCCGCATGGCCCATGCCCCGATTAGCAGTGCGAGGGGCACGGCGTAAAGGCCGACAAACGGGGCCATCACGGCCAGACCGGCAAAGGAGCCTAGTACCTGTAGGGCAGGATTCTCCAACTGAGCGCTGAGCAGCAGAAAAGGAAGACCGAGTGCCAGCATGACGGCAGCGGGGCCGAGCAAGGTGATCAGGCTAATTTTCACCAAGGCACCTGCCGTCAATTGCCGGTGACCATGGCGGCGTGATCGAAAAGCTGGCGAGAAAAATCTTGGTTCGGTCATGGCGCAGAGTGCAGAGGCTTGGTCATGATCTGGACGTGAAGGGTAAATGTGCCCGGACCCTCAGTCGTATCGAGGGCCATGTCAGCGCGGCGCCCGAGGCGCCAGCCTTCGCGTTGGTAGAAACGGATTGCGCGGGCATTCTCGATCACGACGTCCAGCCATGCCTCGGTCACACCACTCGCCGCAAGTCGCGCCTCCGCGTCGTGCAGTAAGGCCGCGGCAAGACCCGTCCCACGTGCGGCGGGGGCTACGAACAATTGCTGCATTTCATCGTCCCGGATCACGCATAGGCCCAGAGGTGCGCTGGGTGCACCTGCCGTGCGCAGGTCGGGCAGCATAAGGGGCAGACGCGCCCGGAAGTCTGCGAGTGTGCGCAGATCGACCAATTCTTGCGGAACATGGGCCGCGTGAGCCTCATGCCAGGCGTCGTGCCAGACCTGGGCCAGCGGATCGAGATCAGCCCCGGTGGCTTCGCGGATCGCGTGGGTCACGCCGCCGAGCCGCCGACCGTGAGCCCGCCAATCAGCAGGGTCGGCTGACCCACGCCCACGGGCACCCACTGGCCGTTCTTGCCGCAATTGCCCATGCCCGGATCAAGCGCCATGTCGTTGCCGATGGCGCGCACTTGCGTCATGGCAGTGGCGCCGTCACCGATCAGGGTCGCTCCTTTCACAGGCGCGCCGACGACACCGTTCTTCACGCGGTAAGCTTCGGTGCAGCTGAAGACGAACTTGCCGTTGGTGATGTCGACCTGTCCGCCGCCGAAGCCCACAGCGTAGATGCCGTCCTTCACATCGCCAACGATGTCCGCTGGGTCGGTGTCACCGCCGAGCATGTAGGTGTTCGTCATCCGCGTCATGGGGGCATGGTCGAAGCCTTGGCGGCGTCCATTGCCCGTAGGCTCCACACCCATCAGGCGCGCCGATTGCCGGTCCTGCATGTAGCCCACGAGGATGCCGTCCTCAATCAGTGTCGTCGCGTGGGACGGCGTGCCTTCGTCATCGACAGAGATGGAGCCACGCCGGTCGGGGATCGTTCCGTCGTCCAGCACAGTCACACCTTCTGCGGCCACGCGCTGACCCATCAGCCCCGCGAAGGCGCTTTGTTTCTTGCGGTTGAAATCACCCTCCAGACCGTGACCCACCGCTTCGTGCAGCAAGATACCGGGCCAGCCGGAGCCGAGCGCCACGTCCATCACGCCGGCAGGCGCGGGTTCAGCGGAGAGGTTCACGACTGCAATGCGCAGGGCTTCCTTGGCGACAGATTCCCAATGCGGACGCTCCATCAGGCCGACCAGCCCGACACGCCCGCCACCGCCAGCGGAGCCGGACTCGCGTCGGCCATTTTCCTCGACGATGATCGACACGTTCAGACGCACCATAGGGCGCACGTCGCTGACGCGAGTGCCCTCGGGGCGGAGGATTTCAACCTCCTGATGGGAAGCTGCCATCGACGCGCTGACCTGTACAACGCGCGGGTCCAATGCCCGCGCGAAAGCGTCGATTTCAGCCAGGGTTTCCAGTTTCACGCCGAATTCGGCCCCCGCCATCGGGTCTTCGTCTGTGTAGAGTTTTTCGTTGGTGCCACGCGGCGCGTCGGCAAGCGTGCCCCCACCATCGCCTACAGCCAGGCGCGCGGTCTCGGCGGCGCGCAGGAGCGCGGCCTCAGACATTTCGGTGGAATGGGCGTAGCCCGCAACTTCGCCTTTCACCGCCCGCAGACCAAAGCCTTGCGCAGCGTCGTAGGAGGCGTTCTTGACGCGGCCATCGTCGAAGACCAGCACTTCTGATCGGCGGCGTTCTAGGAAAAGCTCCCCATCCTCAGCCCCATCTGTCGCGGCACGCAGGATGCGCAGGGCCGCGGCTTCATCGAGATGAGTCTCAAACGGGCGGAAGGGGCTTGTATCGGCCATGGGCGGGTCTCCTTGTTCCTGCCTTCTACATATGTCGTTTTGGGCCGGGTGCGACACCCCGTCTCGCTTGGGCGAGGGATTTCTTGGCAGGAGCGCGCAGGCCCCAAATAAAATAAGCTATTTCAATGGCTAGGGCCCCTGCGCGGCTCGCTTTGCGATACGCTTTCGGAGACGCGCGTACCGCGTCGCGGTGCGCTTGCCTGAGACAATTTACGCCACTGCCTTGCGCGTTCGCACGCGATATGGTCTGGCCAAATCGGAACAGGACCGGCTGCGACCGGTGGGCATTCCCCCGCCGTGAACGACCGAACGGACAACAGGACAGACCACATGGCACTTCGCACGAAGCTCAGCGGCCTTTGGGCCGCGCTTGGCGCAACCCTTACCGCGACCGCCGTCTCCGCACAGACGGTTGGAATGCGGGAAGGACTAGACATCATTGGCGCTCCGGTGCCCGGCGGCACAGGGTTTCAGCCCGGTGTGACCGAAGGCGCGCTCGACATCCGCGCGCTCGATGGGTTCCTGCATATCATCGCGATCATCATCACGCTGTTTGTGCTGGCCCTGATGGTTTGGGTTGCGGTGAAGCATAACGCCAAGGCCAATCCTGAGCCTGCTACCTTCTCTCACAATACCCCGATCGAGGTGACATGGACGCTCGTGCCTCTGTTGATCCTCGTCGTGATCGGCGCCTTCTCTCTGCCCGTTCTGTTCAAGCAGCAGACCATTCCAGAGGCTGATGTCGTTGTGCGCGCCACGGGCTATCAGTGGTACTGGGGTTACGAGTATCCGGAGGAAGGCATCTCCTATGACAGCTTCATGCTGAACGAGGATGAGCTTGCCGATTACGGTTACAGCCGCGATGAATATCTGCTGGCCACCGACACGGCAGTCGTCGTCCCAACCGGCCAGACGGTTGTGGTGCAGGTGACGGCCGCAGACGTGATCCATTCCTGGACGATCCCGGCCTTCGGCGTGAAGCAGGACGGCGTGCCGGGCCGCCTGGCGGAGCTGCACTTCAACGTGGAGCCGGGTCAGGAAGGTATCTACTTCGGCCAATGTTCGGAGCTTTGCGGCGCGGCCCATGCTTACATGCCGATCACCGTTTTTGCCGTGACACCGGAAGAGTATGATGCGTGGCTGGCCGGTGAAGCGGCTGAATTCGCCTCCCTCGAAGGGGCGCGTGCGCCGCGTTACATTGAACTGGCCTCGGCCGAGTAAGCCCGTCAGATGAGCGATCTCACCGCACAGACCGGAACCGAAACCCGCACCGCAGAAGGCGAGGCGGGTTTTGGCGATTACCTGGCGCTTCTTAAGCCGCGGGTGATGTCGCTAGTTGTGTTCACAGCCCTGGTTGGCTTGCTGGTCGCGCCCGGCGGCGTGTCACCCATGATCGGCTTCACCGCGATCCTGTTCATCGCATTGGGGGCAGGGGCCTCTGGCGCGCTAAACATGTGGTATGACGCCGATATTGACGCGGTCATGAAGCGGACGGCGAAACGGCCCGTGCCTGCGGGTAAGGTTCCTGCCGGTGAGGCGCTGACGCTGGGGCTTTGGCTTTCCGCGATTTCGGTGGTGATGCTTGGGCTGGCAACGAATTGGGTCGCTGCCGGGCTGCTGGCCTTCACCATCTTCTTCTACGCGGTTGTTTACACGATGTGGCTGAAGCGCGCGACGCCGCAGAACATCGTAATTGGTGGTGCGGCCGGGGCCTTCCCACCGGTCATCGGTTGGGCGGCTGTTACAGGTGATGTCTCCATCGCATCTGTCCTGATGTTTGGCCTGATCTTCATGTGGACGCCGCCGCATTTCTGGGCGCTCGCGCTGTTCATGAAGTCGGATTATCACAAGGCCGACGTGCCGATGCTGACGGTGACCCATGGCCGGAAGGAAACGCGCAAGCAAATCCTGATCTACACGGTCCTTCTGGTGCCGGTTGCCCTTGGCTTAGCCTTCACCGCCGTGGCCGGGCCGGTTTATCTGGCCGCTGCCGTGGTGCTGAATGCGATCTTCCTGAAAGGCGCATGGGACATCTGGCGACGCGATGAAGAGACTGCCGAGGCGGACGGCTATGCTGTTGAGAAGAAAGTCTTCAAATTCTCGCTGCTCTACCTGTTCCTGCACTTCGGCGCTCTGCTGATCGATGCGATCTGGAGGCTCATCTGATGCCCTTGGCTGAAACGCACGAAATCCACAAACGCCGCTTTGGCCGCAACTTTGGCACGGCTCTGTGCCTGGTCGGTTTCTGCGCTGTCGTGTTCGGCCTGACGATCGCGAAAGTGCGCGAAGGCTCGATGCTGGAAGCGCACGATCACCAGCCGCGTGCCTCGGTCCTTCCGATTTCGGAGGAGCTGAGCCAGTGAGTGAACGCCGCGCCATGGATCCCAAGGCCAAGACCGTCCTGCAATTGTTGGGCGTGATCTGCTTTATGGGCGCTCTGACGGTTGCCGCCGTGCCGTTCTACGACTGGTTCTGCCGTGTGACGGGCTTTGGCGGGGCGACGGTGCAGGCTGATGCAGGCAGCGACGTGATCCTGGATCAGGAAATCCGCATCCGCTTTGCCGCCAACACCGCGCGCGACATGCCGTGGGAGTTCCGCCCAATGGAGCCGCATGTGGACATCCGCATCGGGGAGACCGGGCTGGCTTTCTACGAGGCTTACAACCCGACCAGTGAGCCGATTGCTGGCACAGCCAGCTTCAACGTGGCCCCATTCGATGTGGGCGGCTATTTCGTGAAGATCGCCTGCTTCTGTTTCGAGTTGCAGGTGCTTCAGCCCGGCGAGCGGGTGGAGATGCCCGTAACCTTCTTTGTCGACCCCGAGATCCTTGATGATCCCACGGTGCGCGACACACCCGCCATAACCCTGTCCTACACATTCCATGTGACGGACATGCCCGAAAACGACGACTACGCCGCGCTCGACGCAGGCAACTGAACGACAGACCGGAGAGACCGAAATGGCCCACGTCAAAAAGCACGACTATCACATTTTGCAGCCATCAATCTGGCCGCTGGTGGCCGCAGTGGGCGCCTTTGCGATGCTGTTCGGGGCAGTGAACTGGATGCATTCGGGCAGCCCGTGGCTGTTCCTCGCCGGGTTCGTCGCCGTGCTTTACGTTATGTTCGCCTGGTGGTCGGATGTCGTCAGCGAAAGCCATGATGGCGATCACACGCCGGTTGTGCGCCTTGGCCTGCGCTACGGCTTCATCATGTTCATCATGTCCGAAGTCATGTTCTTCGTGGCGTGGTTCTGGGCGTTCTTCAAGCACGCCATCTTCCCGATGAACGAGTATGAGGCGAGCACCTACGTGCCGCCAGAAATCTACATTGTTGATCCGTTCCACCTGCCGCTGATCAACACGCTAATTCTGCTTCTGTCGGGCTGTCTTGTGACATGGTCGCACCACGCGCTTGTCCATGGCGGGGCGCGCAAGGATGTGGCCACCGGCCTGATCGGGGCGGTTGTTCTGGGGGTCCTGTTCACGGCACTGCAGGCCTACGAATACTATGAGCTGATCGTTCACCACGGTTGGGAATTCATCAACGGTGACAAGTTCTACTCGACCTTCTTCATGGCCACAGGCTTTCACGGCTTCCACGTCGTGGTGGGCACGATCTTCCTGTTCATCTGCTGGCTGCGGGTCCGCTCCGGCCACTTCACGGCGGAGAAGCATGTCGGCTTTGAAGCTGCGGCTTGGTACTGGCACTTCGTTGACGTTGTCTGGCTGTTCCTGTTCCTGGCTGTCTACATCTGGGGCCAAGGCTAAGGCTGGGACCGGGCGGGGCAGGCGGAGCGCCCACCCGCCCACCCCGCTCCACCTCCCCCGCCCTGTGCGGGTCGAGCGGTTCGAAACATCGGATGTCCGATTGGGATGGAACGGATCGGTTTTGAGTATTTGAAACCAGTGGAAGAGGCCTGCCGCATGGCGGGCCTTTCGATTTCAGGGAGAGGCCAGTGCGCGCGCGGTTGATCACAGTAGGTTTGTTCGGGCTGATCGGAGCGGCCATCCTCGTCAGTCTCGGTGTGTGGCAATTGCAACGCCTCGCCTGGAAAGAGGGTGTATTGGCGGAGATCGATGCCCGCATCTCAGCTGCACCCGTTGCCGTGCCAGCCACGCCTGACCCGGTGGCGGATCGCTATTTGCCAGTCACGGCCGAAGGCGTCTTTGCCGGTGATCCCCTGCGCGTCTTGGTCTCCGTACAGGGGAGCGGTCCGGGCTATCGTCTGATCTCTCCGTTTGAGGCGGACGGGCGGCGCGTGTTGTTGGACCGCGGCTTTCTAGCGGAAGGGGTTGCCCTACCGGAGCCGCATGAAGGCCCCATCACCGTGACAGGCAACCTGCATTGGCCGGACGAAGTGGATGGCTTCACGCCAGAGCCAGACATCGCTCGCAACCAATGGTTCGCCCGCAACGTCGACGCGATGGCCGCGCATCTTGGGACGGAGCCTGTCTTCATTGTGCTGCGCGAGATGTCGGTCTCTGACGCGCCGGTGACGCCTTTGCCGGTGACGTCCGAGGGCATACCGAACAACCATCTGGGCTATGCAGTGCAATGGTTCGGGCTGGCGTTGGTGTGGTTGGGGATGACAGCGTTCCTGGCTTGGCGTATCACGCGGCGAACGGCTTAGAGGAATTCCGATGCGATATGTCTCGACCCGGGGGAAGGCCCCTGATCTGAGCTTTGAAGAGGCGATGCTGACCGGTCTGGCGCGGGACGGCGGGCTCTATGTGCCTGCCGAGATCCCAACGCTCAGCCAGGGTGAGATCGCCGCCATGGCGGGGCTGCCATATGAGGAGATCGCCTTTCGTGTGATGCGGCCCTTTATTGGCGATACCTTCGCGGATGCCGAGTTCGCAGAGTTGATCGAAAAGGCATATGCGGGCTTCGGCCACGCCGCCCGCGCGCCGCTGAAGCAGTTGCAGGAAAACCATTTCCTGCTCGAGCTTTTCCACGGCCCCACGCTAGCGTTCAAAGATTTCGCGATGCAGTTGATCGGCCAGATGTTTCAGAAGGCCTTGGGCCGTCGCGGCGATCGCGTAACGATTGTGGGCGCGACTTCGGGCGATACAGGTTCCGCCGCGATGGAGGCGTTCCGCGGCCTCGACAATGTCGACGTTTTCATCATGTACCCCCACGGCCGCGTGTCCGAGGTGCAGCGCCGTCAGATGACGACTGTGGCCGAGGGCAATGCCCACGCGCTGGCCGTGACGGGTGATTTCGACACCTGCCAGGCGCGGCTGAAGGACATGTTCAACCATTTTGAGTTCCGCGACCGGGTGAAGCTGGCCGGTGTGAATTCGATCAACTGGGGCCGGGTTCTGGCGCAGGTCGTTTACTACTTCAGCGCCGCCGTGTCCCTTGGTGCGCCGCACCGGCCCGTGTCTTTCTGTGTGCCGACCGGCAATTTCGGTGACATCTTTGCGGGCTACATCGCCAAGCGCATGGGCCTGCCCATCGAGAAGCTGGTCATTGCGACGAACCAGAACGACATCCTGCACCGCGCGATGGTTTCGGGCGGATATGAGACGGAGGGCGTGACCCCTTCCATCAGTCCGTCGATGGATATTCAGGTCTCGTCCAATTTCGAACGTGCGTTGTTTGACGCTTATGGCCGAGATGGCGCGGCTGTGGCTCAGTTGATGGACGAGCTGAAATCCGGCGGCTTCAAGATCAGCCAGGGGGCCATCGGCGCGCTGCGCGATCACTTCGCCTCAGGCCGCGCGTCAGAGACGGAAACCTCCGCCATGATCAAGCGTGCCTTGCCGGAAATGGGAGAGCTTATGTGCCCCCATTCCGCCGTCGGCGTGCATGTGGCGCAAGACTTCCTCGGCGCGACACCAATGGTCACGCTGGCGACCGCACATCCCGCGAAATTCCCCGATGCGGTTGAGGCCGCGTCTGGCATTCGCCCACCTTTGCCCGCACGGATGGCTGACCTGTTTGACCGGTCGGAGCGGATCACGCGGGTTGAGGATGATCTTGCCGCAATTGAGGCGATCATCGAAGGGGGTGTCTTCGCGTGACAGTCGAAATTCATACGCTGTCCAACGGCATGCGCATCGTGACCGAGCATATGCCCGGGCTGGAATCAGCTGCACTTGGCGTCTGGGTCTCCGCTGGCGGGCGGCACGAAACGGTCGAACAGAACGGCATCGCGCATTTCCTTGAGCATATGGCGTTCAAAGGCACACAACGACGCTCCTCCCTGCAAATTGCCGAGGAAATTGAAGACGTTGGCGGATACATCAACGCCTATACCAGCCGCGAGGTCACGGCCTACTACGCACGCGTGCTGCGTGATGATGTGCCTTTGGCGCTCGACCTGATTTCCGACATTGTCCTCAACCCCATCTTCGACCCGCGCGAGATTGAGGTGGAGCGCGGCGTGATCCTGCAAGAGATCGGGCAAGCAGCGGATACACCGGACGACATCATCTTCGACTGGCTGCAAGAACAGGCGTTTCCAGAACAACCCCTTGGCCGCACAATTCTTGGCCCTGCAGAACGCGTGCGGGCCTTTGACCGCGCTGATTTCGACGCCTTTATCGGACAGCACTACGGACCTGAGCAGTTGATCCTGTCCGCTGCTGGCGCTGTGGATCACGATGAAATCGTGCGACTGGCCGAGGCTGCGTTTGGCCATCTGAAGCCGGTCGCGGGTGGTGTCCCCTTGCCTGGCCAGTTCGCTGGCGGCGAGGCGCGGGTGGTGAAAGGTTTGGAACAGGCTCATTTCACCCTGGCGCTTGAGGCCCCTGGCTATCGCTCAGACGAAATCTATGCCGCGCAGATCTTTGCGACCGCACTCGGCGGCGGCATGTCCTCGCGCTTGTTCCAGGAGATCCGGGAAAAGCGCGGCCTGTGCTACACGATCTATTCTCAGGTCGGCAGCTACGACGATACCGGCCTGCTGACGATCTACGCGGGAACGTCTGGTGAGGATGTGGCAGAGTTGGTGGGGCTGACGATTGATGAGCTGAAACGCTCCGCCGATACGATGACCGAAGCGGAGCTCGCCCGCGCGCGGGCGCAGATGAAAGCGGGGCTTCTGATGGGGCTGGAATCGCCTTCATCGCGCGCAGAACGTTTGGCGCGTCTTGTGGCGATCTGGAACCGCGTGCCGGGGCTGGAAGAAACCGTAGCGAAAATCGACGCCGTCACCTTGGACGCGTTGCAAGCGCAAGCCGGTGCCCTTGGGGCGACAGGCCGTGCGGCCATGGCGCTTTATGGTCCCGTGGAAAAGGCCCCATCCCTTGATCAAGTCAGGGAGCGTCTGGCCGCCTGATGATCGCGCGCAAACGCAATCTGCGCCTTGAGACAGAGCGTCTGACGCTGCGCTTACCGCGTCATGCGGATTTCCGGCTATGGTCTGCGTTGCGCCAGCAAAGCCGCGATTTTCTAACTCCGTGGGAGCCGACCTGGGCGGACGACCACCTGACACGGAAAAGCTTCACGGCCCGCGTTTACTGGGCACAGCGTTCCGTTAATCAGGGCTCGGCTGTGCCGTTGTTTATATTGCGCCGCTCGGATGACGCCCTGCTTGGGGCGATCACGCTGGACAATTTGCGTCGAGGTCCGGCGCAGTCGGCAACGCTTGGCTATTGGATCGGCCTGCCATTTGTGCGCCAAGGCTATATGCGAGAGGCTATTGGGGCAGTGTCGCACTATGCGTTCCGTGCGCTGGATCTGTCGCGGTTGGAGGCGGCTTGCCTACCCGAGAATGCCGCGTCACGCGGTGTGCTGGAAAAGTCGGGCTTCAAGTATGAAGGCGTCGCGCAGAGTTATTTGCAGATCAACGGCCGCTGGCGGAACCATGTGCTCTACGCCAATCTGCGCCACGACCGGCGCGGAAAGACGGATGTTGGGTGACGGCTCAACGGTCTTGGACTAAGTCTGGGACATGGATTTTCTGGATCAATTGAAACGAACGCTCCCTGCGGAGACATTCCGCGAGGTTGGTGCGCAATACCTCGAGGAACCGCGCGGCCGCTGGCAGGGTAAGGCCTTGGCGGTTTGCGCGCCTGGTTCGACCGAAGAAGTCTCCAAGCTGTTGGGTTTATGTAATGAATCGCGGGTGCCCGTGGTTCCCTATTCCGGTGGAACTGGGCTTGTCGGTGGGCAGATCAAGGGGGATGGCCCGGCGCCTGTCTTGCTATCGCTGGAGCGCATGAAAGCGGTTCGTGCCTTTGATGCAGAGGCCGGAACGCTGACGGTGGAGGCGGGCGCGATTTTGCAGGATGTGCACGGGATTGCGGAGGATGAGGGCTGGATCTTTCCGCTGACCTTGGCGAGCCAAGGCTCCGCGCGCATTGGCGGGTTGCTGGCCACAAATGCGGGCGGCGTGAATGTGATCCGCTACGGTAATGCACGCGATCTGGTGCTTGGGGTCGAGGCGGTTCTGGCGGACGGTACGATCGTTAACACCCTGTCACCGCTTAGAAAAAACAACACGGGTTATGATTTGCGGCATTTGCTGATCGGCTCGGAAGGGACGCTTGGGGTGATCACGGCGGCATCGCTGCGGCTTTTCGCGAAACCGTCTCAGACCGGTGCGGCGATGATAGCTGTAGCGTCACCGGAGGCTGCACTGGCGCTGCTAAGGCTGGCGCAGAAGGAGGTCGGAGAGGGGATTTCCGCCTTCGAATTGATCGGGAAGATGGGCTTCGAATTTCTATCCGAGGTGGGGCCTGAAATCCGCCAACCCTTTGAAAACGCGCCGGAATGGTGTTGTCTGATCGATCTGGGTCTGGCCCATGGCAGCTGTGAGGAGGCGCTTTCCGGGATCTTCGAAAAAGCCGCCGAGGCGGGGCTGGTCAGTGATGGCGCCATTGCTCAGTCCGAACAGCAGCGCGCGGATTTCTGGGCAATCCGTGAAAGCATTCCTGAGGCCAACCGGCGGATCGGGTCGGTCTCATCACACGATATCTCCGTTCCCGTTGGGCGCATCCCTGAATTCATTGAGAAGGCGCCTGCGCGGTTGGCGCAGGTAAATACGTTCAGAATCAATTGCTTCGGGCATATGGGCGACGGAAATCTGCACTACAACGTGTTCCCGATGCCCGGAAAGTCCCGCGCGGATCATGAGCATGAACGTGCGGCTGTGAAGGAATGTGTGCATGATCTGGCGCATGAATTGGGCGGCTCCGTTTCAGCGGAGCACGGGATCGGGCGGCTGAAAGTGGGCGATCTGGAGCGCTATGGCGATCCGGGCAAACTGGCTGCGATGCGGGCGATCAAGGCCGCGCTCGACCCGAACGGAATTCTGAATCCGGGCGCCGTTTTGCGGGCCGAGCGCGTGTAATGATCCTGTAGTTATCATGTAGTTTTTTTATAACTACACGATTTTCGCACAGAAAGCGGGCGTGTGCCCCGCTTAGGTGCGTACGCCTGAGAACTTCTCGGCCCATTCCTCACGCTGTTCATCCGCAATCTTGGCGAAAAGGACGTCTGGCACCGTGAACGCATGTCCGGCGGGCAGGGCGTTCATGGCGGCATCCGTTGGCCAGGCCAGGTCCGCACCCATTGCGTCGGCCATCGCCTGCGCGGCATCCGGGATGAACGGCGCGGAAAGGCCCGCGTAGAAGGGGATCAGGTTCAGGGCGAAGCGGGTGATGGCGGCGGCGCGGTCGGGGTCTTCCTTGAAAGCTGACCAGGGAGCCGCGGATTGGAGATATTCGTTGCCGGCGACCCAGATCGCGCGCAGCTCAGCGGATGCTTTGCGGATGTCGATGGCGTCCATGTGCGCCTGATAGGCTTTGAGGCGCTTTTCGAGATCGGCGATCAGGGCCGTTTCCTGATCACTGTATTCCCCGCCCTCTGGCACGGCCTCCCCAAACTTGGAACGGCAGAATTTGGTGATGCGGCTGACGAAATTCCCAAGAACATCGGCGAGGTCTTTGTTCACATCTTGCTGGAACGCTTCCCACGTGAACTCGGAGTCGGAGGTTTCTGGCGCGTGGGACAGGAGCCACCAGCGCCAATAGTCGCTCGGCAGGATCTCCAACGCCTGATCCATGAAGACACCCCGGCCCTGCGAGGTCGAGAATTGGCCACCGTCATAGTTCAGGTAGTTGAACGATTTGATGTAATCGACAAGCTTCCACGGCTGCCCCGATCCGAGGATCGTTGCAGGGAAGGAGAGCGTGTGAAACGGCACGTTGTCCTTGCCCATGAATTGCACATACCGGACGTCATCTGCACCCTTATCCACACGCCACCAGCGTTCCCAATCAGAAATCGTACCTTCCTCCACAGCCTCGGCGGCACAGGCGATATATTCGATCGGGGCGTCGAACCAGACGTAGAAAACCTTGCCTTCCATGCCTGGCCAGGGCTCTTCTCCGCGTTTGACGGGGATGCCCCAGTCCAGATCGCGGGTGATCCCACGGTCTTGCAGGCCGTCGCCATCGTTGAGCCATTTCTTGGCGATGGAGGTGGTCAGAATTGGCCAATCTTTCTTGCTGTCGATCCAGTCATTCAACTGATCGCGCATGGAGGATTGGCGCAGGTAGAGGTGCTTGGTCTCGCGCACTTCGAGATCGGTGGAACCGGAAATCGCGCTGCGCGGCTCGATCAGGTCAGTCGGATCAAGCTGCTTTGTGCAATTCTCACACTGGTCGCCCCGGGCTTTGTCGTAGCCGCAGTTCGGGCAGGTGCCCTCGATATAGCGATCGGGCAGGAAGCGGCCATCGGCGTTGGAATAGACCTGTTTCTCGGACACTTCCGAGATCAGGCCAGCCTCGGCCAGACGGCCCGCGAAATGCTGGGTCAGCTTGTGGTTCTGCGGGCTGGAGGAGCGCCCGAAATGGTCGAAGGACAGGCGGAAGCCTTTTGCCAGTTCGGCCTGCACGGCCCACATCTCGGCGCAATACTCTGCTACGGGCTTTCCCGCCTTGGCCGCCGCAAGCTCAGCCGGGGTGCCGTGTTCATCGGTGGCGCAGAGAAACAGCACCTCTTGCCCGCGGGCACGCAGATAGCGGGCGTAGAGGTCGGCAGGCAGTTGCGAGCCAACCAAATTCCCGAGGTGCTTGATCCCGTTGATATAGGGGATCGCCGAGGTGATGAGCGTGCGCGACATGGGCGGGCCTCTGCCAAGTGGATTGGCGTTAGCCTTTAGCGCGCAGCGATGGGGGTTGCCAGACCCTAGAGAAGTTCAAGCAACTGGTCGATCAGCACGCGGCGCACGGCCGGTTGTGTGCAAGCGTCCCAATTGATCGAAATCGTCGTGCCGTTGAGGTCATGGATGAACAGGGAGCTGACCCCGCCGGTGGGGTGCGAGGATCGGCAGAACCGTCCGGTATGGCGAATGCTTTCCCCATTGTCATAGTAGCCGATGGAATAGCCATCTGCGTCCATGCGCGGGTTGACCATGTGCGGTTGATCGGGCGCAAACCAGTGCCGGGCAAGGCGCGCATAATCCATCGCCGAGATTTCCCATCCGGCATAGGACGAGAGGGAGCCGAAGCGACCCTGGATCACTGCATCCGTTATGCCAACGGGCGTGACGATGCGGTCCATACAGGCCTGGGCATAGCTTTGGCCCGACAGGGCCTCGACCACGACGCCGAGGACCGCGTAATTGGTATTGTTGTAGAAATACGTGCCGGGTGTGCCGGTGATCGCGTCTTCTTGCAGCGCGGCGGCGGCCCAACGGCGGTGCAAGCCAAGCGCGCCGTGGGTATCCCGGGCCATGTTGGATTGCGTCAGGTCAGGGGCAAGGCCGGATGTATGCGTCGCCAGCGAAAGCAGCGTGATATGCTCGTTCCATGGGCGTGGGGTCAGCCCGGCGGCGGACATCTGTGAGGCAATGTCGCCGAGGGTCGTGTCCCAGCCCAGGCCGGTTTCGATCAACAATTGATCCACGCAGAGGCCGGTGATGGTCTTTGACATGCTCATAACGGGGCGGACATCGTCGGCGGTGCGGCCCATGCCGGTGCCGTATTCCGTGCCATCTGGCAAGATCACGGCCATGGCGCCGGTCTCAATTTCGTTGGCTTGCATCCAGCCGCGCCAGGCCTCGGCCATTGCATCGTAATCCGCGCTTGCCGCGACGGCGCGCGCCACTTCGCCGCGCGGGCCGCCAGCTGATGGGGGTGCGATTGTGGGAGGTGTGCCGATGCCCGCGACCTGGCCGAGCGGTTGGCTTTGCACCTGACCGGGAGCGATGGCGACTTGGGTCGGCGCCGCACCATTTTCCGGGCCCATGACGGCAAAAAACAATTGTGACAGAACCATCCCGATGCCTGGCGCGTCCTCAGACGGGGCGGGCGCGCTGGGGAAATCTGTGAGTGTTTCTGGCGCGGGGGCCGTCTCGGGTGCAATTGCGGCGAGTTCGAACCCGTTCATTTCCGTTTCCGGCACGCCGGAGACGTACAGATTCGCCACCAAAAAGATGAAGACGGCTGCGATCAGCGCCACGATACCACGGGAAAGAAAGGTCATTGCTCTGCTGCGATTTGTTACTTTGCCCGCAGATGAGTGCGGAATCGCGTCAGAAATTGGGCCGGAGCGGGGAATTTAGGGGGAGGGGCCGTCCTTGTCGGAGCGGCGGAACAGGCGCCCGACGCTGAAAGACGTGCGCGGGATCCAGATATAGGGCTGGCGTGTGTCCGACGGCGCACGGCGGCGCATTCGCACGACACCAAAGACGATCAGGCCGATATGGGCGGTCGAGACAAAGTAGAAAAGAGCCGCCGGGCCATAGGCCGTGATCAGGGCAGATGTGGCCAGAGGGGCGACAATAGCACCGGCTGCGAAACAGAACATCAGCGCGGCTGAGAGCTCGATCCGCTGATCATCGCTGGCCCAGTCATGGGCGTGGGCGGCTGAGATCGAATAGATCGGGAAGGTAGTGGCACCGAAGAGGGCGGCGGCGGAGAAAATGCCGATGGGGCCAAGGGTTGGCACGGCGATGGTCACGGCGCAGGCGAGGATCGAAGCGGCGGAGAACCAGATCAGCACCCAGCGCCTGTCATAGCGGTCTGCAAGCCAGCCTGCAGGCCATTGGGCCAGCGCCCCGCCAAGCACGACCGAGGCTAGGAAGAGACCAATCGCATCGGGTTGCAGGCCAACTTGCGCGCCGTAAAGCGGGCCGGTCATGCGGAAGCTGGCGCTCGACAGGCCAGCAACCACTACGCCAAGCGCGGCCAGCGGTGAAAGCTGCCAGGCGAGGCGGGGGCGCAGGCGAGGCGCGCCTTGTGCCTCGGGCTGTTTCAGGCGCGTGAGCGTGAGCGGCAGGAGGGCGGCGCAGCACAGAAGTGCCAGCAGGTTGTAGGAGACGTAGGAGGCCGGGGCGAGCAGGCCGATCATCAGCTGTGCCACGACCTGACTGCCGGTATCGACCATCCGGTAGATGCCCAGGGTCCGGCCTCGGTTTTCGTTGTTGGCCTTTGCCTGCAGCCAAGCCTCGATCACCGTATAGGCCCCGGCGATGCAAAGCCCGGTGAGGACGCGCATTGCGGCCCAGGCATAGGGATTGATGATCAGCATGTGCGCGAGAAGGCCAATCGCGCCCAGGGCGGTGCATACCGCAAAGCCACGGGAATGCCCGACGGCCCCGATGAGGCGCGGGGCCCACCAGCATCCGATGAAGAAACCCAGGAAATGCGCCGAGCCCAGAAGGCCGATCTGCCCGTTGCTGAAGCCGAGGACGGTGCCAGACAACACATCGAGCGGCCCCACGCCCGAAGACGAAAGCTGCAACAGGATCACCGACAGGAAGAGGGCGGCGAATGAGATGAGGAGGCGCATGGGAGCGGTCCGGCTGGCTATGGCTCCGGCTTAGGAGGGTGTTGGCGGCGGTGCAAGGGAATTGGGGCGGGAGTTGCCGCGCGCGCGGGCGTCGCCCACCCACCCACCCCGACGCCCCCCCCCCGCGCTCGCATGGTTTGCGGCGCGCGATGGGTCTTTGCGGCCAAAGCGTTGAGACCTGCTTAGAAGCGGTTCAGGGCGAGGTCTGCCCTGAACGCGCCCTTTCGAGGGTTTTGCCCTTGGATCACGCGTCAAGGACAAGCGGCCCCTGGGCCGACGGCTGGCGCCGATCCTTGACCCGCGATCCAAGGGCGGTGTGGGCGTCGCTGGGTTTGGGTCAGGCCAGGTGGAGCGTGCGCGCCTGCGCCTGCGACGGTTCCGGTCTGGGTTCAGCGGTGATGGCTACTTTGCCCTGTGTGCCCCGTTCCACCATCCATTCCCCCGGCGCGGCGTCGCGGGCGCGCAGGCGGGCGAGGGTCCAGCTTTCGGCGTCAGTGCGGTGGGTTGGGGTGAGGCTCCACCTTGTCTCAATGCCCGCAGACCCGCCTTCGCCGGGGGTCAGCAAAAGACCTAGCGGCGCGCGGCCTGTCTGTTCGGCCCCGGCCTCAGCCGCCAGATGCAGGCGGCGCACGGGCGTCAGGCCCGGTGGCTCGGGCAGGTCACAAACCACCAGATCCGAGAGGCCTGTGCGCAACGCCTCTTCCATGCACCACAGAAGATCGGCGGGGCGGCAGCATTCCACGAAGATCAGGCGGGCGGGATCAATCTCGGCCCGGACACCGGCCATATGCAGCCGGTCGGGGTGCCAATCGGGGCGGATCCACAGCACCTCACGCGGGGTCGTCTGCGCCAGCCAAAGGGCAAGGCGGCGGCGGGCAGGACCGCAGGCTTCGTGAGCGCGGGCGCCTTGCAGGTTGAACCGGTCGAGCAGGCGCAGGCCCGGGCGCGTCTTGCGGTGGGATTGGCGGGTGATGCGGGGCAGGTCCATGGAGGAGGAGTATAGATGTTCTTGATATGTTCTCAAGTCTTGCGTTCGGGACGTGGCCCGCTACTTTGCCCTTTCACGAGACGCGAAAAGGACAGTCCATGCGCCAAATCCCCCTCGGCAACACAGACGAGACGATCACCGATTACTGCCTGGGCACGATGACCTGGGGCACGCAGACGCCGGAGGCCGATGCCCATCGCCAGATGGACATGGCGTTGGAGGCGGGCATGTATGTGGTCGACACCGCCGAGATGTATCCCGTAAACCCGATCAGCGCCGAGACCGTTGGCGTGACCGAAGAGATCGTGGGACGCTGGAACGCAGCCAATCCGAGTCGGCGGGGTGAGTATACGCTGGCGACCAAGCATTCCGGGCTGAACGACCGCTTTGTACGCTTCGGACAGCCCATCAGCGGGGCCACGTTTACCGAGGCGTTAGAGGGATCGCTGCGGCGGCTACAGACGGATTGCATCGACATCTATCAGCTGCATTGGCCGAACCGGGGCAGCTACATGTTCCGCCAGAACTGGACCTATACGCCGAAGGGCGACAAGGCGGAGATCCTGGCCAACATGCACGATGTCCTGGAGGCAGCGGGTGCGGCCGTGAAAGCGGGCAAGATGCGCCACTTCGCGCTTTCGAACGAAAGCGCGTGGGGGACGGCGAACTGGATCCGTCTGGCCGATGAGCATGGGCTGCCGCGCGTGCAAACCGTGCAGAACGAATACTCGCTGATGTGCCGGATGTATGACACGGACATGGGCGAGTTGAGCGTGCACGAGCAGGTGACGTTGCTGGCCTTTTCGCCTTTGGCAACGGGCTTGCTGACGGGCAAATATCAGGGCGGCGCCGTGCCGGAGGGCAGTCGCATGACGTTGCAGCCTGAGATGGGTGGGCGGAAGACCGATCGCGCGTTTGAGGCGGCGGGGGCCTATCTGGACGTGGCGCGCAAGCATGGGATTGATCCGGTGCATATGGCGTTGGCCTTTACGGTGCAGCGGCCCTTTGCGGTCTCGACCATTTTCGGGGCGACGACTTGTGACCAGCTTCAGCACATCATCGACGGCAAGGATACCGTCCTGAGTGATGAGGTGATGGCGGATTTGGATGACGTCCACCGGGCGCATCCGATGCCATACTAAGGGGCTGCCATGGCGCTGTTGCGGGCTGCATTCTTGTCGCCGGTGATTGTGCCGCAATTGGTGTGGGTGCGGCTGAGAGCGTCGCGCTTGCCGGAAGCGGCTGGGCCGCGGGAGGGGCAGACCGGGGCGGGGCGCGCGCTGAGGGTGTTGGTGATCGGCGACAGCACGGCGGCGGGTGTCGGAGTTGAGACGCAGGCCGAAGCGCTGGCGGGCCAGCTTTCGAGCGATCTTGCACGTGATCATAGCGTCACCTGGAAGCTGGTGGCGCGGTCGGGGGCCATTGTGCCGGACCTGTTGGAAATGCTGGCGGGCGTCGAGGGCAGCTTTGACTGTGCCTTGATCTGCCAGGGTGTGAATGACGCGAAGAATGGCCGGTTGCAGCCGAATTTCGAGCGTGAATATGCCTCGCTTCTGCGGACATTGTCGGACCGGTTCGGGGTGCGAACGATCGTCTGCTCGGGCCTGCCGCCGATGCAGTTTTTCACATTGCTGCCGCGCCCGTTGCGGGATGTGCTGGGAGCGCGGGCGGCGCGGTTTGACCGGGCGATTGCAGGCTTGGCAGACGCCCATCCCGGCGCGCAGTTTCTGCCGATGAATTTCACCGATGATGTGTCGCTGATGGCCTCTGACGGGTTTCATCCCGGTCCGCGTATCTATGCGATGTGGGCGGAACGGGCGGCTGAGATGATGCGGGCGGGCTAAGGGGGCGCTGCCCCTGCGCTACGCGCTCCCCCGACATATTTGCGGAACAAAGATGGGGCGGGTTGCGTGGAGGATTTGACAGCGTCAGGGTGCGGGGAGGGGAGATTTCCATGGCCAATATCCTGATCTACGGGGACAGTAATTCGCACGGGACCAAGCCGTTGAAGGTGTTGGGGGCGTTTGATCGTTACGGCGAGGCGGACAGGTGGCCGGATGTGATGGCGGCGGCCCTTGGTCCGGGGCACGGGGTGATTTGTGAGGGGCTGCCGGGGCGCACGACGGTGCATCACGATCCGGTCGATGGTGGCAATCGCAACGGGGCAGAGGTTCTGCCTGCGGTGTTGTTGAGCCACTTGCCGCTCGATCTGGTGATCGTGATGTTGGGCACGAATGACCTGAAGCCGCGCTTTGCGACCTCGGCCTTTGATATCGGCAAGTCGGTGGAGCGGCTTTTGCGGGAAACGCGCACGCTTTTGCCGGATGTTGCCATGATGGCTGTGGCCCCGGCGCCTGTGCGAGAGACGGGCGTATTGACGGAGGCCTTTGCGGGTGCGGAGGCGCGGCAGGTGGGATTGGCCGACCACATTCGCGGTGCGGCGGAGCGGATCGGCGCGGGCTTTGTGGATGCGGGCGCGCATGTAGCGATCTCGGATGTGGATGGTGTCCATTGGGAGGCGGAGGCGCATCGCCGTTTCGGCGCGGTGATGGCGGAGGCCGTGACGGGGCTGGTGGACATTGCTGTGCCGAAGGCCGCGGGCCGCTTGCCTGCACCGGACCCGAGCGCGCCGGAGCCGCCCGTGACACTCGCCATGGAAGTGCCGCGGGATTGGGTCGACTACAACGGGCACATGAACGAGGCGCATTACCTGCGCGCTTTCTCGGACGCGACCGACCAGATGCTGGACTGGGCCCGGATGGATGCGGCCTGCGTTGCGGCGGGGCATTCGGTGTTCACGGTCGAGACACATATTCGGCATTTGGGAGAGGTCGATATTGGCGACCGGATCGAGGTGCGCACGCGAGTGCTGGAGGGGGGCGGAAAGAAGCTTCACGTCTGGCACGAAATGTGTGTGGGCGATCAGCTCTGCGCGACGGGGGAGCAATTGCTGCTGCATATGGACATGGCAACGCGCCGTTCGGCCTTGCCGCGAGAGGATGTGGGCGACTGGCTGGGGGCCGCATATGCGGCGCATGCCGGGCTGCCCGCGCCCGACGGGTTGGGGCGGTTCGTCGGGCAGCGCTAGAAGCTAAAAGTGCAGCAGTACGAGCCAATCGGCGATTAGGGCCGGTGTCTCCTCCCCCTCAATTTCCATGCGAACTGCGAGCGTTAGGAGGACGCGGTTCGGGGCTTTCTCAGTTACGCTATTCAGCGTGAAATGCGCCCGAAGGCGTGCATCTGACGGCACGGCGGCGAGAAACCGCAGCCGGTCGAAACCATAGTTGATCGAGCTTTCGTAGGGGCCAAGCGCGGGCACGACATCGTAGGCTAGAGTGGAGAGCAGGGACAGCGTCAGGAAACCGTGTGCCACAGTGATTCCGTATGGGCCCTGAGCTGCGGCGTCGGGGTCGATATGGATGAATTGGCGATCTTCGGTAACATCGGCGAAGGTGTCTATGCGAGGCTGATCCACCTTGATCCAGCGCGAGGTGCCGAGGGATTTTCCAATCATGTGGCCGAAACGGGTCATTGGATGCCGTCCCGAAGCTGCTTGAGCGTTTGCGGAATATCGCGGGCCGAAATCGTGGCCTCCCGCACCAGATAGTCGAAATGGCGGGTGATGGCGCGCACACGGTCGCGGTCGCGGAAGGCGAGGTAATGCTGGCCCATATAGATCACCGCCATTTTCGGGCCGAAAACCGTGACTGGGGCGGAAAAGACGGCGCGGGCATCGAATAGGAACAGGCGCAGGCCGGGGTAAAGGCGGTCGTAGATCTCAGCCATCCAGTCGAGTTGCTCGATACGGATCGTGGGGTCGAGGCCCGCATAATACCCTTCGGCCCGCGCGAAGCTTTCGAGTTCGTGGATCGGCAGGGCCATCTCGTAATCGCTTTCAGTGAGGCGCAACCAGTCCAGCCGTTCGGCGGCGGCGTCAATCGCGGCCTCGGGGCGCTTGTGCGTGACGGGCGCATATTCCCATTGCAGCATGGCGTTGGTTTTCAGCACATCGGGCAAAGTCGCGGGCACATGGCGGATCTTGTAGCCCTCAGCCTCGCGCTGCCATTCGAAGATCTGATCGTCGAGCGTGGTCGCCCGCCCGGTTTCCGAGATCGACAGCGAGCTTTCCAGCAATTTGCCCGCCTGTTCCGGGCGGTCGGTGAGGCCCAGAAGCCAGTCGGCGGAGACATCGAGCGCCTGCGCACAGGCGGCCACAACATGGCCACCGGGCACGCGCGCCGTCTCCCCCGACAGGATCTGCGTGATGGTGGACCGGTCCACGCGCACGGCCCGGGCCAAGGCCGCGCGGCTGAGGCCAGAAGCGGCCAAAGCGGCACTCAGCCGATCCGTGAACAGGCGTGCGCGATCTCGTTTGTCGATTTCTTGCAGCATTGTTGGGTTTATCAAACGATGTTGGTTTCATGTGGAGCAAACACTGACTGCTCCTGACAATCAAGTCCCGCTAAAGTTGAGGCACGGCGCAGGGGACGCGCCGCCCTTGAACATTGTCAGGAGACTTCATGCGGATCGAGTGGCCGACACTCGGGCTTATCGCCTTGTGCTATTGCGTCTGGACGGGCGCCCTGTTCCTGCCAATCTGGGCGGCGTTCCCGGTTCTGGCATTGGCCATCGCGCTACAATCCTCGCTGCAACATGAAGTGCTGCACGGGCATCCGTTCGGCGACCGGCGGTTGGGGGAGCCGTTGGTTTTTGCCAGCCTCAACCTCGCCATTCCATATCTTCGTTTCCGCGAGACGCATCTGGCGCACCATATGGATGCGAACCTGACAGACCCATATGATGATCCGGAAAGCAATTACATGGACCCGGCGGTTTGGGCAAAATTTAAAGCCCCAGTGCGTGCTCTTCTGGCTTGGAACAACACTTTGTTGGGGCGGATGCTCTTGGGGCCATTGCTGGGCCAGATCGCCTTCATGGCGGCAGATGCGCGTTTGATCCGGGCCGGAGATCGTGCGGTCGCATGGGCCTGGCTTGCACATATCGCGGCAAGCGCGGCCGTTGTTTGGATCGTTATGCTGTCACCGTTTCCTATATGGGCCTACCTGATTGCCTGCTATCTGGGTCTTGGCATCCTGAAAATCCGTACATTTCTGGAGCATCAGGCCCATGAACGCGCGCGGGGGCGGACCGTGATTATCGAAGATCGCGGGCCATTGGCGTTCCTGTTCCTCAACAACAACTTGCATGTCGTGCACCACATGCACCCCAAGCTGCCCTGGTATCGCCTGCCGCAGATCTACTTCAACAATCGCGAACGGTATCTGCGCCGCAATGACGGCTACCGGTATGCCAGTTACGGCCAGATCTTCCGGCGGCATCTGCTGCGCGCCAAGGATCCTGTGCCGCACCCGCTTTATTCGCAGAAATAGCTTGGCAATCCGGGCGGGCGCTTCCATGGCTTAGGCCATGCCGTTTTGGATCATCGCCTCTGTCTTTGCAGCGTTCATGCAGAACCTGCGTTTCATTCTGCAGCGGCAGTTGAAGGTCACGACGCTATCGACGGGCGGCGCGACATGGGCGCGCTTTGCCTTCGCGGTGCCGTTCGTGGCCTTGGCTTTGGTCGCTTACAAGACCGTCAGCGGGCAAGGCTGGCCAAGTATCGGCTCGGGCTATTTGCAGTACATCGTGGCGGGCGCATTGGCGCAGATGCTCGCGACGGCCTGTGTTGTGGCCCTGTTCGCGCGGCGCAATTTCTATGTTGGCATCACGCTGAAGAAGTCCGAGGTGATCCTGACGGCCCTTGTGGGTTTTGTGGTGCTTGGGGAAGCTGTATCGGCACCAGTTCTGCTGGCAATCGCAGTGGGCTTTGCGGGTGTGCTTGCCCTTTCCGACCCGCCACAGGAAACCGGCCTGCCTTGGACGGCGCGAGTGTTTAACTCGGCCTCAGGGTATGGCTTGGCGTCAGGCTTGCTCTTCGGGGTGTCGGCGGTCTGCTACAGGGGGGCGACTCTGGCGTTGGAGGGCGGCGATGCACCGCTGCGCGCGGCGTTCGCGCTGCTGGCGGCGACGATTGTGCAAACACTAGTGCTGGGCCTTTACCTCGCGTCGCGCGAACGGGGCGAGATCATGCGCGTTCTGGCATCGTGGCGAATTTCGGGGCTGACGGGGCTGACCTCCATGCTGGGATCGCTTGGTTGGTTCACCGCCTTCGCCTTGCAGACAGCGGCCTATGTCAAGGCGGTCGGCCAGATTGAGTTGGTCTTCACCTTCCTGTTCTCGGCCTTTTGGCTGCGCGAGAAGACGTCACGCAATGAGGTGATCGGAATAGCGTTGATCCTGATCTCAATCTGCCTTGTTTTCTGGGCGGCCTGGCCCGGTTGATTGCCCTTACAGACGCCGGAACCGGCTTTCGGCGGTGGAATTGTCGAAAAAGGGCACACCCGGTACGGCGCGGCCTTCGACGCGGGCGGTCAGTTCGGACAGGACAACTTCGGTGATGAACGGCATGTCGAAGCCACGCACTTCATCTAGCGCGACCCATTGCAGGTGGCTCAACTCATCCTCCGCGCCCGAGAAATCATCGGGGTCGGAAGCCAGAGCTGCTGCGTTCACTAGAAAGAACCGCGCATCGAAGCGGCGTGGTCGGCCGGGCGGCGTGATGGCGCGGAACACGTATTCCAGTGCCGCACCGTCGGGCAGATGGCCGGTCGCCAGATAGCCGCGCCAACCTCGCGGCGCGTCTAGGGCTGCAGCGCGCGTGTCTTTCGCGCCGAGAAGCAGGCCGGTTTCCTCCCACAACTCTCGTACAGCGGCATTGATTAGGGCATCGGCGCCGTCCTCTAACCGGGTCGCGCAGTCCTGCTTTGGCGGGCGGGCGAGCGGGATCGTGGCATCCACGGCATCCACCGCGCCACCGGGGAAGACAAATTTGGAGGGCATGAAAACGGCCGATTTCCCGCGTTGGCCCATCAACACGCGTGGCCGCGTTTCCGCGTCGCGCAGCACGATCACCGTCGCGGCGTCGCGGATGGGCACCGCTTCGGTCAAAAGCCGTGCATCCGCTTCGCCCATTGGATGCCGACGATCATGCCCTTGAACCTCGGCAACAGCGCCAGTGCCATGACCGTTACGCCAATGCAGAAGGTCAGCGCCAGCAACCACGGCTCTGGCTGCCAGGTTTCATAGACCAGCAATTGCAGCGTCCCCATGACCTTGGCCGTCAGCAGGATCGACAGATAGGCCGGGCCGTCATCGGCGCGCGCGTGGGACAGATCCTCGCCGCAGCTTGGGCATTCTGCCCGCAGCTTGAGGTATTTGCTGTAAAGCCCGCCTTCGCCGCACTTCGGGCAGCGATGGCGCAGGCCGTTGCGAACGGCGGGCCATGTTGGCCGTTCGGGCAGGGCGGGGCGGTAGATGTCGGCGGTTTCTGTGTCCATGGCCCTTAAATGCGCCTCTTGCTTGCGTGGGTAAAGCCCTTGCCCCGCGACCTGCGCGCGCGGGCCGGGAAATATTTTCATCTTTTTTGCGACGGAACCCGCCGGATGCCCCGTGGAACCTATCAGACAGGCACGAAACAAAGGAGAATTCGCATGTCGATGATGAAAGCTGGCCTACTGGCCCTGATGATCCCCACGGCCCTTGCCGCACCCGCCTTCGCACAAGAAGCCGGTGGTGAGCCGCCGCGCATGATCTTTCAGGAGCTGGACGCCGACGGCAACGGCGCTGTGACGCTGGAAGAGCTGCAGGCCGCTGGTGAGGCTCGCTTTGCGCGCGCCGATACGGATGGCGATGGCGCGTTGAGCCGGGAGGAGTTGATCGCCCGGGGCGAGGCGCGCATCGAGGCGCGTGTGGACCGGATGTTGGAGCGTCTGGACGCCAATGGCGACGGCCAGTTGACTGAGGCCGAAATGGAAGAGGCCCGCGAGGGTCGCGGACATCGCCATGGCCGCGGTGGCCCCAGCCCTGAGCGTATGTTCGAGCGTCTCGATGCGGACGGGGATGGCAGTGTGACCGAGGCTGAGTTCGACGAAGGTGTTGCCCGGTTCCTGGAACGGATGGGCCGCCGCCACGGCAATAACTGAGGCAGGGCCAAACCGGAGGGGGCGGTCGTTCAGGTCCGCCCCCTCCCCAAGACCGGCGGGGCAGGGTAGACAAGGTGCATGGCAGGGCAAACTGGCTCAGATCTGGACGCGCTGGATGATGGCGCCTTGATGGTGCTGTTCGCCAATGGCGATCCCGGGGCGGCGCGGCTGTTGACCGAGCGCCTTTTGCCGCGCGCCTTTCGCCATGCGGCCCGCGTGTTGGGGGACCGGGCCGAAGCCGAAGATCTGGCGCAGGAAGCGATGCTGCGTTTGTGGAAAGCTGCTGCAGACTGGCGCACCGACGGCACGGCAAAGCCCGCCACATGGCTGCATAAAGTGGTCGCGAACCTCGCCATTGACCGGCTTAGACGGTCTGGCCGTTCGGTGGAGTTGGGCGATGATGATTTCGCTGATGCCACACCGAGCGTCGAGGCGCAGATGCAGGACGGTGCGCGGGCAAGCGCGCTGGACCAAGCGCTGCGAACCTTGCCGGAACGGCAAAGGCAGGCGGTTGTGTTGCGGCACATCGAGGGGCTTTCGAACCCCGAGATCGCCGAGATTTTGGAAATAGGCGTCGAAGCGGTTGAAAGCTTGACGGCACGGGGAAAACGGGCGTTGAAGGCAGCGCTGGAAGGTCAGAAGGAGGCCTTGGGTTATGGCACGTGAACCAGATACGGATGCTGCGCTGGACGCACTGTTTGCCGAGGCGAAGGCCGAGGTGCCGGATGACGCGCTGATGGCACGGGTGCTAGCCGATGCCCATGCGGTGCAAGCCGAGCGAGAGCGCCCTGTTACGACCCCCGTCGCCCCGCAACGGGGTTGGTTGGCGCGGATTGCGGAGGGCTTGGGCGGCTGGGGTGCGTTTGGCGGCGTTACCGCGGCCGGTGTGATGGGATTGGCCATTGGCCTTTTCTCGCCCGATGCCGTCAGCGATCTGGTCGGCACTGAGGTCTTTGGGCTGGAGGCCGTATCCTACGAGATTACCCCGGATATGGGCGCGCTGTGGTTGGAGGTGGATGATGTCTGAACAAACACCCGCACCGACGCGCACGGGGCGTGGATTGAAAATCGCCTTGGCGCTTTCGCTTGCGCTTAACCTTGCCGTGGTGGGGTTGATCGGCGGCGCTGTTTTGGGCGGACGCAACCAAGGTGGCGAACAGGGCTCAGGAGGCCCGGCGCTCCGCACGCTTGGGTTGGGGCCATTTGCTGTTGCCCTGTCGCGCGACGACCGTGAGGAATTGCGGGCCCGGATCAGCGAGCAGGGCACACCCGTGCGGGATGAGCGGCGCGCCATCGGGCAGGCGTTGCGCGAAGTGCAGGCGGCGCTTTTGGCCGAACCCTTTGACCGTGCTGCGGCAGAAGCCGCTTTTGAGCGCTCCCGAGACCGGGTGATCGGGCTGCAGGAGCTTGGTCACGGCGCGTTGCTGGATCAGATAGAGACGATGAGCGCCGAGGAACGCGCTGATCTTGCAGAAAGCCTCAATCGCGTCATGCGCAGGTTCGGCGGTAGGCGATAGGCACAATGGTCAGGCGGCGGTGTCGGAGATCATGCTGACCTGATTGCGCCCATGGGATTTGGCGGAATAAAGCGCCATGTCGGCTTCATGGATCAGCATTTCCGGTGTCGCAAACCCGCCTAGATCGACAGGATAGGTCAGACCGACACTTGCCGTTACCTGAACTGGGGGCGTGCCGCCTTCGATATCGAATGGTGACTCGCCGATGGAGCGACACAGGCGCTCGGCGCATTCGACGGCGTCGGCATGGTTGATGGGCGACAGGCAAATCAGGAATTCTTCCCCGCCAATGCGGGCCAGCAGATCACCGTTGCGCAATTGTGTGCGCAGACGTGCGGCGACTTGCTTCAAGATCGCGTCGCCCGCCCTGTGGCCAAAAGTGTCGTTCACATGCTTGAAATGATCGAGGTCGAGCATCATCACGGCTGGTCCCGGACCGGGGCGCGACATCATCAATTCCAGTTGCGGAATGGCGTAGCGTCGGTTGTGCAGGCCAGTCAGCGGGTCGCAAACTGCCGCCTCCAGCCCCGCGCGGACACTGGCGCGCATCCGGTCTGACTGCCGCTTGCGATCCAGTTGGGCTGAGATCCGGATCGCCAGTTCTTTGGCGTCAAACGGGTCGTGGAGCACGTCATTCGCACCAAGGTCCAGCGCAATTGCTGCCCGTTCGGTATCCCCTTCGGGCAAGATCATGAGTGTCGCGGCATGGCGTGTTCCGGCGCGCGAGCGCAGGTCAGACAGCAAGCGCAGGCCCTCATTGCGCTGCGCCAAATCGACTGAAATCACGAAAACGTCCGTGGACGCGCCGCTATCTGTGCTGGCCTCGGTCAACGCCGCTTCACGCGGGATGATGGCGACCGTTCCACCCAAGCGATCTTCAATGGCTGTTTTCCACAAGATCGCGCCGCGGGGACCGGGGGCCACAAGCGCCACCTTGCCGGGGGCCGCTTTTGCGCTGAAGCCTGCGGCATCCTCCGCAAAGCCGAATGCGGCGACAGTGTCGTTGCCGCCTTGGATTTCACGCACGGCATCGCGGGCCCTGAGCAATGATCGCACACGGGCGAGCAATGTGACTTCTTCAACAGGTTTGGTCAGGAAATCGTTGGCTCCCGCCTCCAAACCTTCCATTTTTGCATCTTGGTCGCTGAGCGCAGTGATCAACACAACTGGAATGCCGGATGTCTCGGGGTTAGCCTTCAGGGCGCGGCAGACGTCCACGCCGCTCATGTCAGGCATCATGATGTCGAGCAGGATCAGGTCAGGCTTCGTTTCGCGCGCCACACGCAATGCATCGTGCCCGTTATCGGCCTGCTCCACACTGTAACAGGCAGCCGCCAGTTTGACCTTCATGACGATGCGATTGGTCGCCACGTCATCAACGATCAGAATTCGCCCGGCCATGGCACCCTCTCACTCAACGGATCATACTGGGCAGGCGCAAGCCATGCCTGTAACACTGGACCAAACCTGACCTGCAAAGGTTAACAAACCCTTTAAGGTGAAATGGATCGACAAGCATGCAGCAAGAAATTGCCGAGACGCAGGCACTCACCATTTTGGCGTGGCTAACGGGCGATGAAGAGCTGTTGCCGCTGTTCATGGGTGCCACGGGAACAGGTGAAGACGACATCCGGGCTAGAGCCGACGAACCTGAGTTCCTCGCCTCCGTCCTCGATTTCCTGTTGATGGATGATCAATGGGTTCTGAAAGCCTCGGAAGGCACTGACATTCCAGCACAAAACTTCCAAATGATCCGGGCGGGGCTGCCTGGCGGCGCTGTGCCGGATTGGACCTGAGCCATGGCTGAAATCGCAGGTATCTTGTTCGACAAGGACGGCGTGCTGTTTGATTTCCAGAAAACCTGGGGCGGATGGGCGGCGGATATGATCGCCGGTATTTCGCGTGGTGACAGCCTGCTGGCGCAGCGTCTGGCCGATGCTTTGGGCTACGATCTTCAGGCGCGCGTATTCCGCCCTGACAGTTTTGTGATCGCAGGAACGGCACAGCAGGTGGCCGATGCACTGGCCGCTGAGCTGTCTGAATGGGAGCCGTCGGCACTTTTTTCGCATCTGAAGGAAGAAACGGCCCGCGCCAAGCAAGCCGAGTCTGTTCCCTTGCGGACTGTGCTGACTGATCTGAAGCGCCGCGACCTGCGCCTTGGCGTGGCGACAAACGACACGGTGGACGCGGCGAAATCGAACATCGCCAGCGTCGGCGCCCTGGACCTGTTCGACTTCGTATCCGGCTCAGATAGCGGATACGGCGCAAAGCCCGAACCGGGGATGCTTTTCGGTTTTGCCGAAGCCATGGGCCTTTTGCCCGAAACTCTGGTCATGGTCGGAGACAGCACGCACGATATGCACGCGGCCAAAGCGGCTGGATTTACGCGGGTTGCTGTTTTGACAGGCGTGGCAACGGCTGCCGACCTTGCCCCGCACGCGGACGTGGTCTTGCCTGACATTGGTGCGCTCGGGGATTGGCTGGACAGCTGACCGGGTCAAATACGACGCTCTGCCGTCGCATTCCGTCCATACACATGCGCAGAGGTTGGGGATGATGCCCCTGAACCAGCCAAACTGTCAGCGTGTCCTTATGAATGAAGCCTCTCCTACCCCCCGCCGTCGCCGTGCCGGAGGCCGCGCCGCCGGAGCCGCCCGCGCCGCCGCCCATGTGATTGACCAGACGCCGTGGCGGGTGCCCGTCAACAATGACCGCCCGACCGAGCCGCTGGATGAAGAAGGCGTGCGCGCGATCCACAATGGTGCGATGCGCATTCTTTCAGAGCTTGGGATCGAATTCCTGAATGACGAGGCCATCGGCCACCTGAAAGAAGCTGGCTGCAAGGTCGAAGGGCAGACGGTCTTCTTCGAGCGAGATTTTGTAGAAGAAATGGTCGCCAAGGCGCCCGAGACTTTCACCATCACGCCGCGCAATCCGGACCGGACTCTAACCATGGGCGGCAAGCATATGGTGTTCGGCAATGTCTCAAGCCCGCCCAATGCTTGGGATATGGAGCGTGGGAAGCGGCCGGGCGACATGGAAAGCTATGTCGAGTTCATCAAGCTCACGCAGTATTTCAACTGTATCCACTTCGCAGGCGGTTACCCGGTGGAGCCGATTGATGTACATGCCTCTGTTCGTCACCTCGATTGCCTGTTTGAGAAGCTAACGCTGACCGACAAGGTGGCCCATGCCTACTCGTTGGGGGCAGAGCGCGTCGATGACGTGATGGAGATGGTGCGGATCGCCGGTGGCCTGACGCACGAGGAGTTCGGCGCCACGCCGCGGATGTACACCAACATCAACTCGGTCAGCCCGCTGAAGCACGATTTCCCGATGCTGGACGGCGCAATGCGTCTGGCGCGGCGCGGGCAGCCGACTGTGGTGACACCCTTCACACTGGCAGGAGCCATGGCGCCGGTGACGCTATCGGGCGCGGTGACGCTGAGCATTGCCGAAGGCTTGGCCGCGATTGCGCTTCTGCAATGGATCGCGCCGGGATGCCCGGTTGCGATTGGCACCTTCACCTCTAACGTCGACATGAAATCCGGCGCACCCGCTTTCGGCACGCCGGAATATATGCGGGCCACGCAGATGACCGGCCAGATGGCGCGGTTCTACAAGCTGCCGATGCGCGCCTCGGGCGTCTGTGCAGCCAACGTTCCGGATGGCCAAGCGATGTGGGAAACGGCGAATTCGCTGTGGTCAGCCGTACAATCGGGCGCAAACATGGTCTACCACGCCGCCGGTTGGCTGGAGGGCGGTTTGATCGCCAGCCCCGAAAAGTTCGTGATGGACTGCGAGTTGCTGCAGCAGATCCAGCGCTATTTCGAGCCGATGCTGCTTGGCACTGCGGAAGAGGACATCGCGATTGACGCGATCCGCGAAGTGGGGCCGGGCGGGCATTACTTTGGCTGTCAGCACACGCAGGATCGGTATCAGGAGGCATTCTATGGCCCATTCCTGTCAGATTGGCGCAATTTTGAGGCTTGGCGACTGGATGGTGCGGTCTGGACGGCGGAACGGGCCCACAAAACCTACAAGGACATCCTGAACGAGTTTGAGGCCCCGCCGATGGACATTGCGATCCGTGATGAGCTCGCGGACTTCGTGGCCCGTCGCAAATCTGAAGGTGGTGCGCCAACAGATTTCTGATTCCCAAGGCTGCAAAGGGTTTCTTTACTTCTGCCCTCTACCGTCCCGGTGAGCAGTGGTTTCAATAAGAGGCAGCTAGCCAAATGCATGGCATGATCAACGGTGCGTTCCAGGGGTTTCTTGTTGAAACCTATGGACGCGATACGTGGGACGAGGTGCGCAGCGTCGCACAGCTCAGGTTCACGGATTTTGAGGCGATGCTGCGTTACGAAGACAAGGTGACGCTGGATTGCTTCCAGGCCGCCACCGATGTGCTTCATAAACACCCCAATGCCCTTCTCGAAGATCTTGGCACCTTTTTGATCACGCATGAACCCTACGCCCCGTTGAAGCGTCTGTTGCGTTTCGGCGGAGCGACCTTGTCAGAGTTCATTCTTTCCCTGGATGAGCTGGCGGATCGCGGTCGTATGGCAATGCCGGATATCGAGATGCCAGAAATCGAGGTGTCACCTGGCGCGGAGGCGTCCTTTCGGATCAAGGCGGCATGGTCTTTGCCCGGTGTGGGGCCCATCCTTTTGGGTGCGCTGCGGGCGATGGCGGATGATTATGGCGCGCTTGCCACGCTTAGCTTGGACGGGTTCGACGGCAACAAGGAGTGTATCCGGATCGACGTGTTCGACATGGCGCATTCCGAAGGCAATGCCTTCGTTTTGGGGGCGGTGCCGACATGAATATGCAAACCTTGCCGCCCGAGACTTTTGTTGCGATGCCAAGCGGTGTGGTGGATGCCTTGCTGCCGATGCATGTCCAGGTCGACGCGGGCGGCAAGATTTCCCATATCGGGCCTACGCTGTCGAAAATGATCGGCGACGGTCCCGTATTTGATCGGCCGCTGCTGGATCTATTCTCCATTCGCCGCCCTAGTGGCATCGAGACGTTTGACGCCTTGATGAATGCGGCGGACCAACGCCTGAGCCTTTGCTTGACGCGGGCGGATCATTTGCCGTTCCGGGGGGTAATCTTGCCGCTGCAAGGGGAGGGCGGCGCGATATTAAACCTGTCTTTCGGTCTGTCTTTTGCGCGGGCGGTCGCCGAATTCTCGCTCACGCTTTCAGACTTTGCGGCAACTGACCAAACTATTGAATTGCTTTACCTTAATGAGGCCAAGGCATCGACCACGCGACTGTCTGAGCATCTGACTAATCGGCTCCAAAATGCCAACGCCATCGCACAGGAACAGGCCCGAACGGATGTTTTGACGGGTCTGTCGAACCGCCGGGCCATGGACGATGAACTTGAGCATCTTATGGCTTGCCGCGGCCAGAATTTCACGCTGATGCACCTGGACCTCGACCTGTTCAAGCAGGTCAATGACACTCACGGCCATGCTGCAGGCGATGCGGTTCTGGTGGAAATCGGGCGCATTCTGGATCGTGAATTGCGGCGCAACGATTTTCCTGCCCGGATTGGTGGTGACGAATTTCTCATCGTGCTGCGTCCCGCGCAAAGCAACGACATTGCCGCCCGGATTGCCAAGCGCATTATTGAGCGCATAGAAGAGCCGATAGATTTGGGGGATGTCACTGTCCAAATCTCGGCCAGCATTGGTATCGCCTCAACGGCTGCCTATGCGACCCGTCCGTCGATCGAACAGTTGATGAACGATGTTGATGAAGCCCTTTACGACGCAAAACGCAACGGGCGCGGGCGGTTTTGCATCTTCATGCCGGGCCAAGACGAAAGTGCCATCCTCACAGACTTGGAATGAATGCAGCCGCTGCACTGCGGTCTCCCATTCAGCACATTGGCGGTGACTGCACCTGTTCGCGTCCAGACCGCGCGCTAAATGCGATCACAATGGACAATGATCTTTAGAGCAGTCGGTGCATGTCTGAAACGCCAATGAACCCAGGGCTGCGCCCGCGTGCCGTCCCGACCGGGCGCGTCGCACGGTTTGCGCGCATGGGTGGTCTTGCGACCGGGTTGGCGGGCCAGGCCGCGATGGCGCGGGCGCGGGCGGCTGTAACCGGCGCAAAGCCAGATATGGCCTCAGCTCTGATGACCCCGCGCAACCTGACCCGCATTACGGACCGCCTTTCGGAAATGCGCGGCGCAGCGATGAAGCTGGGTCAGCTCCTTTCGATGGAAACCGGAGACGTCCTGCCGCCGGAATTGGCCGGCATTCTTGCGCGCCTACGGGCCGAAGGCGACGCGATGACGCCAAAGCAGCTGAAAGCCGTGTTGGAGGCGGCCTATGGTACTGATTTCAGACAGAATTTCAAAAGCTTCTCAACCGCCCCCTTGGCTGCTGCCTCAATCGGGCAGGTGCACCGCGCAGTCGCGCGCGATGGCATGCGGCTGGCCCTCAAACTGCAATATCCGGGTGTGAAGGAGGCCATCGACAGCGACCTCGACAATGCGGCGGGCCTGATCCGATGGTCTGGTCTCTGGCCCAAAGAGCTCGACCTTGCCCCCTTGATCGAAGAGGCGCGCAAGCAATTGCGTGAAGAGGCCGACTATTCGCGCGAAGGCCGGTACCTGACGCAATTCGGCACCCTATTGGCCGACGATGCGCGCTTCGCCGTTCCGGAGTTCCGGGAAGATTTGTCCACGGATGTCGCGCTTGCCATGTCGTTCGAAGACGCGGCCCCCATCGAGGCTTTAGCTGAGGCCGACCCAAAAGACCGCGACACAGCTGTCACCGCGTTGATCGAGCTTTGCTTGCGCGAACTGTTTGACTTCCGCGTCATGCAAACCGACCCCAACTTCGCCAATTACCGCTGGCGTGCGGAGACGGGCCAGATCGTCTTGCTGGACTTCGGTGCCACGCGCGACATTCCCGATGCGCTTGCCGAGGGCCATCTGACGCTGCTCAGGGCCGGAGTGGAGGGGCAGCGCAGCGATGTCCTCGCGGCCCTTGAGGGCATCGGCTTCGTGAAGCCGGGTCTCAGCGCCGTCCACCGTGAGGCCATTCTGGACATGGCGGACCTTGGCTTTTCGGCGCTTCGGCAGCGTGACGCTTTTGATTTCGGTGTCACCGATCTGGCAAACGAGCTGCGTCAAAAGGGGCAGGTCATCGGTCAGGAGCGGGAGCTTTGGCATCTCCCGCCCGCCGATACGCTTTTTTTGCAGCGTAAAATTGGCGGGCTTTACCTGTTGGCCACCCGGTTGGGCGCGCGGGTTGATTTGCACCACATGCTCAAACGCTGGCTCATCTGACCCACTGCACCCCTTGCGCGGTCCACCGATCTGGGGTCGATTGTAAAAGAGCATGGGAGACGTGAGGGAGACCCCGATGGCCAGCGACCCCCCGCAGGGCGGATACATGGCGCGCGACCGCGTTTGGCAACCCGATGCGCTGACACCCGCCTACAAAACCAGCGTGAAGCGCAGCCCGCAGGCGCCGCTGATCTCGTTCCCCTCGACGTTGAGCGAAGAAACCTCGCCCGTTTTCGGGCACGATTTGATCGGACCGCTCGACAATGACTTGATCCTGAATTTCGCACAGCCCGGCGAAAGCGCGATTGGCCCGCGCATCATCGTGCATGGGCGTGTGTCGGATGAAACAGGACGGCCCGTGCCGGGGGCCTTGGTCGAGTTCTGGCAGGCCAATGCAGGCGGGCGCTACCGCCACAAGAAGGAGGGGTATATCGCCCCGCTTGATCCGAACTTTGGCGGCTGTGGGCGAACCATCACGGCGGCGGACGGAACGTACGAATTCCGCACCGTCATGCCCGGGCCCTATCCTTGGCCCAATGGCGCGAACGATTGGCGACCGGCCCATATCCACTTTTCGCTGTTTGGCCATGGATTTGCGCAGCGGCTGATCACCCAGATGTATTTCGAAGGCGATCCCCTGATCCCGCTATGTCCGATCGTCGGCGCGCTCAAAAGCCAAGCGGCGGTGGGTGCGTTGACAGCACCGCTCGACATGGCGCGGACCGTGCCGATGGATGCGCGCGCTTACCGGTTTGACATGGTGCTGCGTGGACGCAGGCAGACCTATTTCGAAAATCGCGCGGAGGGGCTGTGATGGCGCGTGCAGGCGAGCTGAAGGAAAGCCCAAGCCAGACGGCGGGGCCGTATGTGCATATTGGCTGCACCCCGAATTTCGCCGGGCTTGCCATGTTTGGAGGGGATATTGGCGCAGTGATGAAGACCGGCCCGGTTCAGGGTCAGGAAATCACGATCAAGGGCACGGTTTTCGATGGTGCCGGCACACCACTGAAAGACGCGATGGTCGAGATTTGGCAGGCCGATGCGGCGGGTTTGTTCAACGCGGTCAATGAGGCGCGCGGGCGGGCGGATCCGAACTTCACTGGCTTTGGCCGTTCGCCCGGAGACATGGAAACCGGTGAGTTCGTGTTCGAGACGGTCAAACCCGGCTCCGTTCCCTTTCCTGATGGCCGGGTGCAGGCCCCCCATATCAGCGTCTGGATCGTGGCACGCGGCATCAACATCGGGCTTCAAACGCGCCTCTATTTCGAGGATGAGGAGGAGGCGAATGCGGCCGATCCGTTGTTGACGCGGATCGAGCATCAGAACCGGGTGCCGACCTTGCTGGCCAAATCCGAGGGAGATGGCGTCTACCGCTTCGACATTCACCTGCAGGGTCCGAACGAGACGATCTTTCTGGATATCTAGTCGGTAGCGATGCGGTTGCGCGCTATTTCTCGGCAACGGCTCCGCTGATCAGGTTGGCCTCTCTCAGCTTCTCAACCAGCGTCTGGCGCGGCGCAGCAAGCGTATCCAGCGCGGCCTTCCGGGCGTCGGCATGAGCACGCGTGATGGCGACAGCCTCCGTCGCGCTGACGGCTTGGAATTTGAGCGGCTCTCCGGCCCTTAATTGGGTGGCGCGATCCACATCTGCCGAGATCATCGTTGCGATCTTGGGATAACCGCCGGTGGTTTGATGATCGGCCAGAAGCAGCGTGGGCACGCCGTCACCGGCAACCTGGATGGAGCCGCGCACAATCGGCTCAGAGGGGATCGACAGCGCATCGCCCAGTTCCAGGGTGGGACCGTCGAGGCGCATCCCCATTCGGTTGTAGGCATCCGTCACCCGGTAGGGCGTCTCACACAGCAAATCTGTGGTGCCATCCACAAAGCGGGCATCTTGCGGCCCGATCACGACCCGCCCCACTCCATCCGGGTGCGCTATGTCGGGCACGTCGTACAGGCCATTCCGCCCCGGACGGAGCGACGCATCGTCGATAGTGATGATGTCGCCGCTCTGTACAGCGCCGCCGCCGAGGCCGGACAGTGTGTGCGTTGCTTTGGACGACAACCATTCCGGTGCTGCAACGTCCCCTGCGAAAGCCAGGTAACACCAACTGCCCCATGCTCCGCCGTTAATGCTTATCCGCGCGCCTTGGGTCAGCGAGTGCACCATCCATCCCTCGCTGACGGCCCCGTTCAATCCAATACGAAAAGACCCTCCGGCGACGGCGACGCTCACCGCGCCTTCAATGCATTCCAGGACCAACCCGCCGAGTGATACTTCGATAGATGTGCCGCCTTGCAAGTTGCCGAGCATCGCATGGGCGGCGTCAAAGGCGAAGCGGTCCATCGGTCCGGAGGCTGGTACGCCATAGCGCATCAGGCCGGGGCGGCCCGCATCCTGAAAGGACACAAGCGGGCCCGCCGCAATGACTTTGAGGCGCGCGATACTCATACCGCCAGCAGTTCCGATGGAAGGTCTGAGCGTCCAATAGCCCGGTAACGGATCGTATCGCCAACTTGGAAGCGGAAGCTGGTTTCGCCTTGTGTTTGCATAACCTCAAACGCCGACCGCCCGATGATCGACCAGCCGGTTGGCATCGTCAGCGGCGTAATGATGCTTTGCGCACCGGCCATCAAAATGCTGCCCTTCGGTACGTCCGGTTTCGGCGTCTGTTTGCGGGGAACGCGCAGGCGTTCTGGTACGCCGGTCAGATAGGCGTAGCCGGGTGCGAAACCGTACATGGCTACTTTGAGGTGCGTTTGGGTGATGACATCCACCACCTCATCGATCCGCATGTTGCACGCCTTCGCCACGTCTTGCAGGTCAGGCGTCAGCTCCGGGTCGAAGCAAACGGGTACGTCGTGGTGCGTGGCTTGATCCTGCGCGGCGTCCGGCAGAGGGAGCAGGCCCTGAATCGCCGCTTCAATCTCGACATGGTCTGTCTCAACCGGGTCGAAAACCACAAGCAGGTTCACGAGGGCTGGAACGGTCTCACGCACGCCAGGGATACCGGCCTCTGAGATCACACGGTCGAGCGTTATGATAAGCCGGTTCAGGGCCTCATCTTCCTGCGAGCCGAATTCGACAAGAAGGGCACAATCACCCACAGCTTTGAAAACCGCGGCGATCATGGTGCTGGCAGGAACCCCGTGATCTTGATCCCCTGCGCGTCCAGCTTTGATCGGATCGCTTGCGCCATGCCCACTGCATGGGGGCTGTCGCCGTGCACGCAGATCGAATGCGCCTCAAGCGGGATCGGGTCGCCATCGATAACAGGCATCAGGCCGGTTTCCAGCATTTCCAGCAGGCGGTCGGCTGCTTCGTCAGCATCTTCAATCATCGCGCCGGGTTGCCCGCGCGGCACAAGTTGGCCCGAAGACAGGTACCCACGATCCGCGAAGATCTCGGAAAACACGCGGACGCCCGCAGCTTTGGCCTGAACCTCAACGCGGGTGCCGGAAATTGCCAAAAGAGCGAGGTCTGGGAAGGCTGTTTGCGCGGCTTTGACAATGGCCGTTGCGACCGCATCGTCACGCGCTGCAAGATTGGCCAAGGCCCCGTGGGGCTTGATGTAGGAAACCTCGGTCCCGGCCAGTCTCGCCATGGCATGCAACGCGCCGATCTGCGCTGTGACCATGCGCCCGATCTGCTCCGGCTCCATCGGAATGACCCGGCGGCCGAACCCTTCGCGATCATTATAGCCCGGATGCGCCCCGACGGTGACGCCATTGGCCTTCGCGGCAACAAGCGTGTTGAACATGGTCTCAGGGTCGCTCGCATGGCCGCCGCACGCGATGTTGGCGCTGGTGACAACGGACAACATCGTTGCGTCGTCGCCCATCGGCCAAGGACCAAAGCCTTCACCAAGGTCCGAGTTCAGGTCGATCTGCTTCACCAAAACATGTCCTCCAATGGAGCGAGAGCGGTCCGCTTACCCGGTGATATAAGACGTGGCCGGGTATGCAAGGAACGCGGCGGCTTCACCGGCAGATATTGTGCGTCTTTGGGCGGCCGAAACGCTTGCTCGAATCCGCATTTTGCAGCAAAGAGCGTGCACGGAGCGGCGATGGCGTCGCCACCGCGCAAGCGGGCCTCCGTTTCCCAAATCCTGAACGCCGGGATCTTGCTTGACCGTTGACGCGGCTGAGGGAGAGAACGCCCGCATTCCGCGTCGACCTGATGAGAAGGATCATGTCGATGGCCCAATCCAATACGCGTCCCGAATTTTATCGTTTCCACCAGGGTGTGCGCATCCTGCCCTTTGAAGGCGCGGAATATGATGCCCGCCTTGCTGACTTGCGTGCGCGCATGGACGACGCAGGCGTTGAGGCCTGCGTTTTCACCTCCATGCACAATGTCGCCTACTATTCGGGCTTCCTCTATTGCGCCTTCGGTCGCCCTTACGCGCTGGTTGTGACTCCGACCGAAAGCGTGACGATCAGTGCAGGTATCGACGCGGCACAGCCTTGGCGGCGCAGCCATGGCGACAGCATCACCTACACCGATTGGCAGCGGAACAACTATTGGCGTGCGATCCTGTCGGTCACTGGCACCGGCAAGTCCATTGGCTTCGAAGGCGACCATATCTCGGTCGCGCAAAAGGCGCTGTTGGAGGAATTCCTGGCCCCGTCCCGCACCGTCGATGTCGCCCCCACCACCATGGTTCAGCGCATGCACAAATCCCCTGCCGAGATCGAGATGATCCGCGCAGGCGCCGCCACGGCGGATGTGGGCGGCTATGCCATCCGCGACGCCATCAAGGTCGGCGCGCGCGAGATCGACGTTGCCATGGCAGGCCGCGATGCGATGGAGCTGGAGATCGCCCGCCGCTTCCCCGACTCTGAGATCCGCGACACCTGGGTCTGGTTCCAGTCCGGCATCAACACCGACGGCGCCCACAACCCCGTCACCTGCCGCCAGTTGCAGCGCGGCGATATCCTGTCGCTGAATACCTTCCCGATGATTTCGGGCTACTACACGGCGCTGGAGCGGACGATGTTCGTGCAGGAGGTCGATGATGCCTCGCTCAAGATTTGGGAGGCCAATGTCGCCGCCCATGAACTGGGGATCAGCCTGCTGAAGGCTGGCACGACCTGCGCGGAAGTCACCCACAAGATCAACGAGTTCTTCGCCGAACGTGACCTTCTGCAGTACCGCACCTTCGGCTACGGCCACTCCTTCGGGGTCCTGTCGCACTACTATGGCCGCGAGGCGGGCCTTGAGCTGCGCGAAGACATCGATACGGTGCTGGAGCCGGGTCACGTGATCTCGATGGAGCCGATGCTGACGATCCCTGAGGGTCAGCCCGGTGCCGGTGGCTATCGTGAGCATGATATCCTGATCATCACCGAAGACGGCAACGAGAACATCACGGGCTATCCCTACGGCCCCGAGTTCAACGTGGTGGGGTAATCGAACTGGCCTGCGCCTGCTCTTTGCGGGCGCACGCCAATTAACAGATTAGTTCGAAGACCGCGTCACATCCCGGTACCAGGCCACAATCGTCGCGCGGCTTTCGGTATCCATGGTCGAGATCGCATTGGGCGGTGGCATCGCGTGGCTGACACCGGCGTGGTAGTAAATTTGCTCGGCATGACGCGCGATGTCGCCATCCGTCTCCAGATAGACTCCGCGTGGGGCCCACATCAGGCCTGGCCAAACAGGCTCACGCGCATGACACATCGAACAATTGCCCATCACGATGCTGGCGGCGTCAGCAAAATGCTCGGATGAGGCGAACCGCTCCTCATAGGGCGTCAGCTCGCGGGCATTGGCCTCATCCCATGTTTCGGTATCCGTCGCGGTCGAAAGCCAGGCGATGGCGATCATCAGAAGAACCGTCACACCCCAGGTCCAGTGCGGGCCTTTGCCGGTCGAATGCATCGTGTTGAAATAGTGCCGGATCGTGACGCCGGTTAGGAAGATCAGCGACGCGATGATCCACGAATACTCCGTCGCAAAGGCCAAGGGGTAGTGGTTCGACAGCATCAGGAAGACGACCGGCAGCGTCAGGTAATTGTTGTGGGTCGAACGGACCTTAGCGATCTTGCCATACTTCGCATCCGGCGTGCGACCTGCCTTGAGGTCTTCCACGACAATCCGCTGGTTCGGCATGATCTGGAAGAAAACATTGGCCGTCATGATCGTGGCCGTGAATGCGCCCAGATGCAAAAGGGCGGCGCGGCCGGTGAAGATCTGATGATATCCCCATGACATCACGACCAGAATGACAAAAAGCAGCAGCATGAGAACGGTCGGATAGTCGGCCAGTTTCGATTTGCACATCTGATCGTACAATAGCCAGCCAATGGTCAGCGACGCGCCGGAGATTAGGATGCCCTGAAACAACGTCAGATCGGCCTTTGTGGGATCGAGCAGGTATAACTCGCCACTGACCCAATAGATGATCATCAACAGCGCCGCACCCGACAGCCAGGTCGCGTAGCTTTGCCATTTATGCCAGGTCAGATGCTCTGGCATCCGGGCCGGGGCGACCATGTATTTGACGGTATGGTAGAAGCCCCCGCCGTGCACTTCCCATTCTTCGCCATGGGCGCCTTCGGGCAAGTCATCGTTGGGTTTCAGCATCAAATCGAGGGCGATGAAGTAGAACGACGCCCCGATCCACGCCATCGCGGTGACGACATGTAGCCAGCGGACCGAAAAGGCGATCCAGTCCCAAATTACGAGCAAATCGAACATGCCCTACCTCTCTATGGTCGAACGTGCGGGCAGACTAGGCGAATGTGAACTATTCCGGTATCTTGGATGAAAGCCAAGCAGCATCAAAAAAAGCCGAATAATGTCCTATTTTGATAACATCCGCACTTTTGTCCGCGTCTATGAGCTTGGCAGCATGTCGGCGGCTGGCCGTGACCTGCGCATTTCGCCGGCCGTGACCTCGTCCCGCATTTCGCAGTTGGAGGAGCATCTGAGCGTCAGGCTGTTCCAGCGTACGACCCGCAGTTTGACACCAACTGAACAGGGCAAAGCGTTCTACAATGGCGCGAAAGAGGTGCTGGAGGCGGTGGACAATGCCGAGGCGCAAGTCGTCAACATCACCGAGAATCCGAAAGGCGCGCTGTATGTCGCGGCACCCCTCGGGGTCGGGCGGCGGCTGATTGCGCCGCAAGTCCCTGAGTTCCTAAAGGTTTACCCAGAGGTCAGCCTGCGTTTGCGTTTGACCGACAGAAAGGTCGATCTGACCACCGAAGGCCTGGACCTTGCCTTCTTCCTTGGCCAGCCGGAGGACAGCAACCTCCGCATCCGCAAGATCGCGGATGTGGAGCGCGTGCTGTGTGCATCGCCCGACTATATCGCCAAACACGGCCACCCAACCTCCGGTGAGGATCTTCTGACTGGCCAGCACGAATGCCTGAACCTGCGCTTTCCGGGAGCGTCAGAATTCCAATGGCGGCTGATGACGGATGGAGGTGCCAAACGCTTCCGGGTCAAAGGCCGTTACGAATGCGATGATGGGGACGTCTTGACCGATTGGGCGCTCGGCGGGCACGGGATCGCAATGAAGCCGGTCTTTGAGGTGGCCCATCATCTGAGGGCCAAACGGCTAATCGCAGTTGCGCGGCAAACCCCGCCAGAACCGATCCAGATGGCGTGCCTGTTTACGCATCGCCGGATGCAGGACCCAAAGACACGGCTGTTTATGGAGTTCGTGATCGACCGGGTTAGCTCAACCATCCACGACGCAGAACAGGACGCTCAGCTGCCGCGATAGGTCGAATAGCTGAACGGCGACAGCAGAAGCGGCACGTGATAGTGCGCGGCCTCCGACATACCAAAGCGGATCGGAATGATGTTCAGAAAGCGCGGGCTTTCCGGCGGTGTGCCGGTTGCGTCGAGATAGTCGCCCGCGTGGAAAACAAGCTCATATTCACCGATCTGAAAGTCAGACGCAGGCAGGATCTGCTCATCCGTGCGGCCGTCATCGTTTGTTTTCAACGTCTTGAGGTGCGTGCGCGTCTCGCCCTCAATCAGGAAAAGGTCGATCTGCATCCCCTCGGCGGGGCAACCGCGCGCGGTATCAAGGACATGGGTCGTCAGATAGCCGGTCATCGCGGGCTCCTTTCATTCGGTATACGTCTATAGCCACGGCGACGGGCTTGCCACAAAGGACGATGGACAGAAGGCTGTTTAAAGAATTTTTTGAAAAACATATCCATTGCCTTGCCCTATTAACAATTAACTGTGAGAGGAACCTGCTTTGCACCGCTATCCCCGCGACATGTCCGGCTATGGGGCCGAGCCACCGGCGGCCAATTGGCCGAACGATGCGAAGATCGCAGTTCAATTCGTGCTTAACTACGAAGAGGGCGGCGAGAACTGTGTCCTGCACGGCGATGCCGCGTCCGAGGCTTTCCTGTCCGAGATCACGGGCGCGCAGCCTTGGCCCGGGCAGCGGCACTGGAACATGGAATCCCTTTACGAATATGGATCACGCGCCGGGTTCTGGCGCGTGCATCGCATTCTGGGTGATCTGCCGGTCACGGTCTACGGCGTGGCCACAGCGCTCGCGCGCGCACCCGAGCAGGTTGCCGCCATGAAAGCGTCAGGGTGGGAGATCGCAAGCCACGGCCTGAAATGGGTCGAGCACAAGGATATGCCCGCCGACGAAGAACGCGCGCAGATCCGCGAGGCGATCCGTCTGCATAAGGAAGTCACCGGCTCCGCGCCGCGTGGCTGGTACACGGGCCGCTGTTCCATGAACACAGTCGATCTGGCCGCGGAAGAGGGCGACCTGGCCTATATCGCCGACAGCTACGCCGATGATCTGCCCTATTGGGTGAAGGCGGGCGGCAAGGATCAGCTGATCGTGCCCTACACGATGGATTGCAACGATATGCGGTTCTCCATCCAGGCGGGCTTCACCACCGGCGCGGATTTCGAACAGATGCTGCGTGATGCCTTTGATGTGCTTTACGCCGAAGGGCAGGCGGGTGCGCCCAAGATGTTGTCGATCGGCCTGCATTGCCGCCTGATCGGCCGCCCCAGCCGTGCTGCCGCGCTGCAACGGGCTTTGGCCTACATGCAAGGCCATGACGGCGTCTGGTTCGCCACCCGCGAACAGATTGCCGATCACTGGACCCGCGAACATCCCATTACTGACACGCTTCGCCCATCGCAGATGGACCGTGACACGTTCGTCGCTGAATTTGGCGGCATTTTCGAGCACTCGCCCTGGATTGCCGAGGGCGCCCATGGCCTTGAACTTGGCCCGATGCATGACAGCGCGGCCGGAGTGCACAACGCACTCGCCCGCATCTTCCGCAGCGCCTCGGAAGAGCAGCGCCTTGCTGTGCTGACGGCGCATCCCGATCTGGCAGGCAAACTGGCCGCCGCCGGTAAGCTGACCGCCGAATCCACGGCAGAGCAGGCCGGTGCTGGCCTTGACCTACTGACCGATGAGGAACGCGCGACGTTCCAGCGCCTGAATGCCGAATATGTTGAACGGCACGGCTTCCCCTTCATCATTGCGGTCAAGGACAACACCAAAGCGTCCATTCTTGAGGCATTCCACAATCGGATCGCCAATGATCGCAGCACCGAATTCGTCGAGGCCTGCAAACAGGTCGAACGCATTGCAGAGCTGCGCCTGCAAGAGAAACTAGGGCGATGATCCAGCGTCTGACCGCCACACCCCTGACTTCCGACGCGTTTTGCGAGTTCGGGGATGTGTTGGAGGCTGTCGGATCGGCTGACAAGATCATCAACCAAGGCCTGTGTGGGCGTTTCCATGATCGCGCGCAGCTCGATTTTGGCCCGGACGGGCGCGCCGGGATCAGCGTTTTCCAAAGCGAGACCGTGACATGGCCGATCAACGTAGACCTTGTGGAGCGACACCCTGAAGGCTCCCAAGCCTTCATCTGCATGAGCGGCGACCCGTTCCTGGTCTTCGTGGCCGAAGATGACAACGGCACGCCCGCAAACCCCCGCGCTTTCGTGGCTGCGCCGGGGCAAGGCATCAATTTTCACCGCAACACCTGGCACGGGGTGCTCACACCCCTCCACGCGCCGGGCCTGTTTGCCGTGATCGACAGGATCGGCACCACGCCGAACCTGCAAGAACACCGGTTCGACACCCCGTATACGGTCGAGCCGGATCAAACGTGCACCAGCGCGGGGCTGATCTAGGGCTATCTTGGGAGGGACAAAGAATGGCCGATACATCCATCGGAACGCCGGAGCAGCTCCGCGATCCAAATTATACACCACCGCTTTACAAGGCGATCCCACTGGGCATCCAGCACGTGCTGGCCATGTTCGTATCGAACGTGACACCCGCGATCATCGTGGCCGGGGCGGCAGGCTTTGGCTTTGGGTCGAACAGCCCCGATTTCCCGCAGCTTCTGTACCTTATCCAGATGTCGATGCTGTTCGCCGGGCTGGCGACACTTCTGCAAACCGTCTCCATCGGGCCGATCGGGGCCAAACTTCCCATCGTGCAGGGTACCTCGTTCGCGTTTCTGCCAATCATGATCCCACTTGTGGCGGGCCAAGGTGTTGATGCGCTGGCGGCTTTGTTCACCGGTGTGATCGTCGGCGGCATCTTCCACGGCTTCCTGGGCCTCTTCATCGGCAAGATTCGCTTCGCGCTTCCGCCGCTGGTGACTGGCCTGATCGTAACGATGATCGGCCTGGCGCTCGTGAAAGTGGGCATCCAGTACGCGGCTGGCGGTGTGCCTGCCATCGGGACCGAGGAATATGGCTCGCTTGGTAACTGGATCGTCGCGTTGATCGTGGTCTTCGTGACGCTCGCGCTGAAGTTCTTCGCACGTGGCATGTTGTCGATCTCGGCGGTTCTGATCGGCCTGATGGTCGGCTACTTCTACTGCCTGTTCTTCACCGACATGCTGTCGTTTGAGGCCATCGCGACTTCCTGGGATCGGGCCGCAGCTTTCGCACTGCCGCGTCCGTTCGCGTATGGGTTCGAGTTCTCGGTCGCAGCCATCCTGGGCTTCTGCCTGATGTCCTTCGTCTCTGCCGTTGAAACGGTGGGCGACGTGTCGGGCATCACCAAGGGTGGTGCAGGTCGTGAAGCAACGGACGAGGAAATCCGTGGCGCAACCTTCGCCGACGGTTTCGGCACCGCAATTGCCGGCTTCTTCGGCGGCTTCCCCAACACCTCGTTCTCCCAGAATGTGGGTCTGATCGCCATGACCGGCGTGATGAGCCGCCACGTCGTGACCTGCGGCGCGATCTTCCTGATCATCTGCGGCCTGATCCCGAAAGTGGGTGGCCTGATCCGCACGATCCCGATTGAGGTTCTAGGCGGCGGCGTGATCGTGATGTTCGGTATGGTCGTGGCCGCCGGTATCTCCATGCTGTCGGACGTGAATTGGAACCGGCGCAACATGGTGATCTTCGCGGTCGCCCTGTCGGTGGGCCTTGGCCTGCAGTTGGAGCCCGGCGCGGTTCAGTACCTGCCTGACTCCATTCGCGTGCTGATGGTCTCGGGCCTGCTGCCTGCCGCCTTCATCGCGATTGTGCTGAACCTGGTCCTGCCGGAGGAGCTCTCGGGTGAATCGACCGAGGAAGTCTCGGGCGGGCTTGCGGGCCATGGCTCAGGTAGTCTGCCAGGTTCCGACACCTAAGTTTCAGACTTAGATAAACGAAAGGGCGCGGCATGGAGACATGCCGCGCCCTTTTTTCGTTTCGGCGATCGATGAATCTTCTGCCAGCTAGAAATCGACCTCTATGGCGATGCCCTTCTCAACAGCCAGATCAACGACGGACGCCGCCACCGCCAGATCCTGAAGGCCAACACCGGTGCCATCGAACAGAGTGATTTCCTCGTCCGAAGTCCGCCCCGGATGCGTGCCGTTGATGACCGCCCCCACCTGATGCACGTCCGCCTCAGCGATCAGTCCTTCGGCCACGGCATGTTGCGCTTCGCCGATGGAGATGGATTGCGCGACTTCATCGGTGAAGACCGTCGCGCGCGCCAGAAGCGCCGCCTCGACCTCCTGCTTGCCCTTCGTGTCGGTTCCCATGCAGGCAATATGCGTGCCCGGGCTGACATGGTCGGCCATGAGCGAGGGCGCGAAGGCCGAGGTGATGGAAATGATGACATCGGCCTCAGCCATGCCGGGCAAGTCCACCGCCTCGAAAGGAACACCGGCCTCTGTCGCCACCTTCTCGATATTCGGCAGCATCTCGGGGTGATAATTCCACCCGATGACTTTCTCGAACTGGCGCTGCTCCAACGCAGCGCGCAGCTGGAACGTGGCCTGATGGCCCGCGCCGATCATGCCGATCACCTTGGCGTCCTCCCGCGCGAGGTGCTTGATCGACACCGAAGACGCCGCCGCCGTCCGCAAAGCGGTCAACAGGTTACCGCCCACCATGGCCCTGGCCTTGCCGGTATCGGGGTCGAACAGGAACACCGTGGATTGGTGATTGATCAGGTTTCGCTTGTCGAGGTTGTTCGGCCAATAGCCACCGGCTTTCAGCCCCAGCGTCAGGCCCGCGCGGTCAAATCCGCCCTTGAAGCCGTAGAGCGCGTCTTCGTGGCCAATCGCCTCGCGCACCACGGGAAAATTGTAGGCATCGCCAGCGGCCATGGCGGCAAACACCTTCTCGACGGCGTCAAACGCGGCCTCCCGCGTCATGAGGTCTGCGATTTCGCGTTCGGGAACGATGATCATGGAAGTTGTCCTTGGAATGAAAGTGAAAAGACGCCCACCTGGTCGGGAAGGCGCTTTTTTCATGCGTCCGCGTGCATACCCAAGGGTGGCCACCGCACGCGGACGTCTTGGCCCGACCTCCCGCCGGACCCCCTAGGCACTCGGCTTAGTAGGCCTTGCCGCGGGCCGAAACGGGCCAGAGCGTCTCGACCTTGCCGCCGCGCACGCCCACATACCAATCGTGGACGTTGCATGTGGGGTCACAATGGCCGGGCACCAGCCGCAGCTTGTCATTCACGCTCAGCACACCGTCCGGGTCCATCACGACGCCATGCTCGTCCGAGCACTTCACATATTCCACGTCATCGCGCCCATAGACCGTGGGCAGGCCGCTATCGACCGATTGCGCCTTAAGGCCCGCATCCACGATCGCCTTGTCGGCCTTTGCGTGGCTCATCACGGTGGTCAGGATGAACAGCGCGTTCTCCCACTCGCCCTCGTCAATGCGCTTGCCATCTTTGTCGAGGATACGCCCGTAATCGGCATCCATGAACGCGTAGGATCCGCACTGAAGCTCGTTGAACGCGCCCGAGTTGCTCTCGAAGTAGTAGGAACCCGTGCCGCCGCCGCCAACGATATCGCACTCCAGCCCCTCGGCCTTCAAAGCGGCCACAGCCTCCTTGACCATGTCGATGGCGATCTGGGTCTTGCCCATCCGCTCTTCATAGCTATCGAGGTGCTGCATCGCGCCCTGATAGGCCTGGATGCCCGCGAACTTCAGGCCCTCGGCCGCGTCGATCATCTTGGCGATCTCCACCACTGCCTCGGTCGTGGTCACGCCACACCGTCCCGCGCCGCAGTCGATCTCGACCAGCGCCTCGATCTGTGTGCCGTGCCGCACAGCAGCCGCCGACAGATCCGCCACATTCGCCGGATCATCCACGCAGCACAACACGCGTGCGCCAAACTTGGGCATACGCGCCAAACGGTCGATCTTGGCCGGGTCCGTCACCTGGTTGGAGACCATCACATCCTTGATGCCGCCGCGCGCGAAGACCTCGGCCTCCGACACCTTTTGGCAGCAGACACCGCAGGCACCGCCAAGCTGTTCCTGCAACTTCGCCACATCCACGGACTTGTGCATCTTGCCATGGACCCGGTGCCGCATCCCGTGGGCCTTGGCGTAATCGCCCATCTTCTTGATGTTGCGCTCCAGCGCGTCCAGATCCAGCACAAGGCAGGGGGTCTGAATGTCCGCTTCATCCATGCCGGGCAGGGCGGGGACGTCGAAGCCCACTTCCAATTCGTCGAAATTCACTTGCTTGTTCATGGTTTTCGCTCCGTTCAGAGGGTCCAGGGCAGACGATCAAGATCGACATTGCCCCCGGTGATGATGACGCCCACGCGCTTGCCCGCGAAGCGTTCCTTGTTCTTGAGGATGGTCGCCAGCGGCACGGCCGAGGATGGCTCCATCACGATGCGCAGATGCTTCCACGTCAGTTTCATTGCGTCGATGATCTCCTCCTCCGAGGCGGTGAGGATATCGGTGACGTGGTTGCTGACGAAATGCCATGTGCGCTCTTTCAGCGGCACCAACAGGCCGTCGGCGATGGTCTTGGGCGCATCGTCGGCAATGATATAGCCCGCCTTGAAGCTGCGCATCGCATCATCGGCCTGTTCTGGCTCGGCGGCGATGATCTGCACCTCGGGCGCAAGCGTGGATAACGTCAGGCAGGTGCCTGAGACCATGCCACCGCCGCCGATGGGGGCCATAGCGATGTCCACGCCGTCCGTCTGCTCCATCATCTCCCGCGCGCAGGTGCCTTGGCCCGCGATCACGCGGGGGTCGTTATAGGGGTGGACGAAATCGCCCCCCGTCTTTGCCTGCACCTCGGCGAATGTCGCCTCACGCGACGTGGTTGACGGCTCACATTCCGTGATGTTGCCACCATAGCGGCGCACCGTGTCCTTCTTGGCCTGCGGCGCGGTCGAAGGCATCACCACGTTGCACGGGATCCCGCGCAGCATTGCCGCATAGCTGAGGCAGGAGGCGTGGTTTCCCGAGGAATGCGTCGCCACACCCTTCTCGGCCTGCTCTTCATCCAGCCCGAAAACCGCATTGGTCGCACCACGCACCTTGAAAGCACCAGGTTCCTGAAAGTTCTCGCACTTGAAGAACAGTTCCGCGCCCGTCAGTTCGTTCAGATAGGCCGACGTGCGGATCGGCGTGCGTCGGATGTGCGGCTTGATCCGCTCATGGGCGTCAAGCATGTCCTGATAGGTGGGGATGTACATTTGTCCGTCCATATCATGCTGCTTTCAAAGTGGAGGCTGCGGGATGCGAGCGGTAGAAATCCTGTGCCGCCGCAACACCGGAACCAAGTTTGATGTCCAACCCGAGATCGGCCATGACCATTTCAGCCGTTGCGATACCCGATAGGGTCATGACATCCGTCAGGCTGCCCAAATGGCCGATGCGGAACACTTTTCCGGCCACCTCGCCCAAGCCCACGCCGAAGGCGACGCCGTACTGGCTGGCCGCATGGGTCACGATGTCAGTCGCGTTGAAGCCGTCCGGTGTACGGATCGCGCTGACGGTATCGGAATAGACGTCTGGCGAGGCGGCGCAGAGCTCCAGCCCCCAAGCGCCGACGGCCAGACGCACACCTTCCGCAATGCGATGGTGGCGGGCGAAGACGTTCTCCAACCCCTCATCCAGCAGCATATCCGTGGCTAGCTTCAGACCATTCATCAGGCCCACGGGCGGAGTGTAAGGGAAGGCATTCGCGGCGTAACCATTGTCCATATCTTTGATATCAAAGAAGGTTCGCGGCAGTTTGGCCGTGGCTGCGGCGTCAATCGCCTTATCCGAAAACCCAAGGATCGCCAGCCCGGCAGGCAGCATGAAACCCTTCTGGGAGCCGGTCACGGCAACGTCCACGCCCCATTCATCGAACCGGAAATCCATCGACGCGATGGAGCTTACGCCATCCACAAACAGCAGCGCCGGATGGCCCGCCGCATCCAGAGCACGGCGCACGGCGGCGATGTCGGATTTCACGCCGGTGGCCGTCTCGTTGTGGGTGGCCAGCACCACCTTGATCTCGTGGTTTGTGTCCGCCGTCAGGATCTCTTCATACCGGTCGGCCGGCAGGCCGTGACCCCAAGGTGTCTCCACGATCTGCACATCCAGATTATGGCGCTGGCACATATCGATCCAGCGGTGCGAGAACATGCCATTGCGCGCCGCCAGAACCTTGTCGCCGCGCGACAGCGTGTTGGTCAGCGCCGTTTCCCATCCGCCGGTACCGGTCGATGGATAGATGTAGATATGCGCACTGTCGGATTTGAGGATCTTGCGCACATTCTCAAGACAGGGGTTCAGAATGCCGCCGAAGACCGGTGAACGATGGTCGATGGTGGCCATGTCACAGGCTTTGCGAATGTCCTCGGGCATGTTGGTCGGGCCGGGGATGAAAACCGGATTCTGAAAGCTCATGGCCGTCTCCTTGTTCCACGTTGGGGCAACATAGGCCCAAGGGCGGGGGAGTGATATATTTGCAGAAATGGGTGATATCAGCGGAGTGGGTGCGAAAAATAAACTAAAAACAGTAAGTTATATTTTCCATGGTATGAAATAATATTCCACAATGAGAAAGGCTGATCCAAGCGATTGGCTCTAAAGCGGTCCTTCCGTCGCCCGGTCCACTACAGAGTCGCGGGCAAGTCTGTCCCTATTCCGCAGCGCTCCGAAAGCCCGAAGATGCCGGCGTCGTGCGCCCGAACGCTGGCCTAAGCGCCATGTGACGGTTCACATCCTTGTAGAGCAGGTACCGGAACCGCCCCGGCCCGCCCGCATAGCAAGCCTGCGGGCAGAAGGCGCGCAGCCACATGTAATCGCCAGCCTCAACCTCAACCCAATCCTGGTTCAAACGGTAAACCGCTTTGCCCTCCAGCACATACAGCCCGTGTTCCATCACATGCGTCTCGGCAAAGGGAATGACCGCACCCGGCTCAAAGGTCACTAGGGTCACATGCATGTCGTGCCGCAGATCGGACGGGTCCACAAATCGCGTCGTGGCCCATTTCCCGTCCGTTCCCGGCATCGGGTTCGGCTCAACGTCGTCCTCATGCAGAATGATCGGGTCCGGATGGGCCAAGCCCTCCACCGGCTCATAGGCCTTGCGGATCCAGTGGAACCGCACAGGCTCGTCGCTCCTGTTAGCAAAAGCCCAGTTGCTCGCAGGTGGAAGGTAGACATAGTGCCCGGGCCGCAAGTCTGTCGACGCCCCGTCGATGGTGATCGTTCCCGTGCCCTCAACGACGAACAACACGCCCTCAGCCGATGCATCCGTCTCGGGCCGCTCCGACCCGCCGCCGGGCGAGACTTCCATGATGTATTGCGAAAATGTCTCTGCAAACCCGCTCAGGGGCCGGGACAGAACCCACAGCCGCGTCTCCGTCCAGAAGGGCAAAAAGCTCGTCACGATGTCGCGCATCGTCCCGCGTGGGATCACCGCATAAGCATCGGTAAAAACCGCCCGGTCCGTCAAAAGCTGCTCTTGCGGCGGGTGTCCACCGGTTGGCGCGAAATAGCGTGCGGTCATGAATGCTCCGGGGTTTGGGTTCCCCCGATACTAGGCTGAACGCCGTGGGGGCGACCATGACGGATTGCCAACAGGACTTTTCGGGAAAATCAAACAATTGGCCGGATTGGAAAAAATGACAGAAGATGCCACGCAGCCTTTTCATGCCAAAGCCGCAGCATGCGACGAAGCGCATGAACATAAGACTGGAACGGAAGAAGTGGCAGCCCGTAGGGGAATCGAACCCCTCTTTCCAGGTTGAAAACCTGGCGTCCTAACCGATAGACGAACGGGCCACGTTTGGCAGTGAGGTGGCTTCTAGAAAAAGCCAAGCGCAGGTTCAAGCGGATTCTTTGCGCGATTGGTGCGAAAATTCATTCCGCCCAGGCGGCGTCCTCCAACCTCAGCTGCACGCTTGTACGGCCCTGCCAATGGTTCAGTTCCACCCGGCCCGCAACATGCACTGGTCTGCCGTTATGGGCCTGCAATTCATCAAGGCCCGAGGTCACGGCATCAAAGCAGATCGCGTCAATCGTCTTGGGGCCACCATCGCCAAGGGTCAGCTTCAAATGCGTCTCACCCACGGGGCGCGTGTGCCGGATGCGTAGTGCGGGCAGGGCAAAGCGGGGGGCAGGCGCGCCTGCACCAAATGGGCCCGCCGTCTCGATCTGTTCGATCAACTCAGGCGTCGCAGCCGATGGCATCAGCGTGGCGTCCAACCGCAGGTCCGCCGGTCCACCTCGCCCCGCGCCCTGCTTTGCCAAAAGCTCGGAAAGCCGCTCCATCGCAGGCTCCAACTGAGCCCGGGACAGGGACAGCCCCGCCGCCATCTTGTGCCCGCCGCCCTTCTGGATCAGCCCCTCAGCCGCAAGCCGCTGGATCGAGGCCCCCAAATCCACTCCGGCCACCGATCGGCCCGAGCCTTTACCCTCATCCCCGTCGAAGCCGATCACAACCGACGGGCGGCGCGTGCGATCCTTCAGGCGCGAGGCCACAATGCCGACAACGCCCGGATGCCAGCCATCCTCCGCCGCCCAGATCAGCGGTGCATCCAGCCCGCGCCCCTCAGCTTGGGCAAGGGCCGCTTCCCGCACTCTCATCTCAATCTCGCGCCGGTCCGTGTTCAGCGTATCAAGCCGCGCGGCGAGTTTCTCTGCCTCAGACACATTGTCCGTCGACAATAGCCGCGCACCAAGGTCCGCCGCGCCGATCCGCCCGCCTGCATTCACGCGCGGGCCAAGGACAAAGCCCAAGTGGTAGGAGGTCGGCGCACGGTCCAGCCGCCCCACATCCGACAGCGCCACAAGGCCGGGCCGTTGCCGCCGCGCCATGACTTTCAGGCCTTGCCGCACCAGCGCCCGGTTCACGCCGATCAGCGGTGCGACGTCAGCCACGGTGGCCAACGCCACGAGGTCAAGCATCGCCATTAAATCAGGGCCCTGCACACCCTCAGCGCGCAGGCGGCGGTTCGCCTCCACGAGCACCATGAACACCACGCCAGCCGCACAAAGGTGGCCCAGATCGCCGCTTTCATCCTGCCGGTTCGGGTTCACGACGGCCACGCATTCAGGCAACTCGGCGCTGGCAAGGTGGTGGTCCAGCACGATCACATCCGCCCCCTGCGCCGCCGCAATCGGCCCGTGCGACAGGGTTCCGCAATCCACGCAAATGATCAGGTCATGGTCCGCCGCCAGCGCCGCCATAGCCTCATCATTCGGGCCATAGCCCTCATCGATCCGGTCCGGGACGTAGAGCGTGGCACCTCGGTTCAACCCGCGCAGCCACCAGATCAGCAGCGCGGCGGAGGAGCCCCCGTCCACATCGTAATCTGCGAAAATCGCGATCCGTTCCCCTGCCCTGGCCGCTGCAACGATGCGGTCCGCTGCAGGTCCCATGTCGCGCAGCACCATCGGGTCGGGCAGCAGGTCTCGCAGAGCGGGGGCAAGGAAACCCGGCGCATCCTCAGGGCTAACGCCGCGCTGTGCCAGAATGGCAGCGACGGCAGGCGGCAGGTCAGCGCGTTGTACCAACGCCTCCGCGTGGCGCGCGATCTCGTCAGAGGGGCCAACCCAGCGCCGCCCCGTCAGGGAGCTTTCGACACCGAGGTAGCTCATGGCCCCTCGGCCAGGATCGCGTCGGTTGTCACGGCGGTGCAGAACTCACCATGCAGATGGCTGATTGCCGTGTCATGGATCACCTGAGGGTCCAGCGCGGCCATGTCCGGCGCCCAGTCTGTTGAGGCATTGGAGGCAAAGGAAGCGCAAGCGTCATGGGCCAGCCGCACATTGAAGCCAAGGTTCGCCGCCATCCGCGTGGTGGTTGAGACGCAATGCGGCGTGGTCAGGCCGCAAATCACAAGATCGCCGACACTGGAATGGTTCAGATGATCTTCCAACTCGGTGCCGATGAACGCGGAATTCACGTGCTTCTCAAAGATCGGCTCGCCGTCGCGCGGCGTGACCTCGTGTTTGAAGATCGTCCCTTCCGAGACCAGAGGGCTCGCAAACTCGGTACTGACATGGCGGATGTGGCAGACGGGGGCCGCCCATTTGCGCCACTCCGCCAGCAGGCGGCCCGCATTGGCTTCCGCCTGCGGGTTGTTGCGCGCGCCCCAGCAAGGCTCGTCAAACCCCATTTGGATGTCGATCAGGATCAGGGCAGAGGTCATGCCGCCCCTTCAGTGCCGCGGGTTACGGTAGCTCATCCGCCGGACGGACCCGGTTTTGGAGCGCATCAGGATCGTCTCGGTCGTCAGATGCGTGGGCTCACGGACGATGCCGGGCAGAATGGAGCCGTCTGTGACGCCGGTGGCCGCAAAGATCACGTCCGCCGTGACCATGTCATCGCGGCTGTAGATGCGGTCGAGATCGGTGATGCCTGCCTTGGCTGCACGGCCTTTCTCGTCATCATTGCGGAAGGTCAGCCGCCCCCACATCTGCCCGCCCATGCATTTCAGCGCTGCGGCGGCCAGAACGCCCTCTGGCGCGCCGCCCAGACCCATATACATGTCAATGCCGGTCTTCTCGGCCTCGGCGCAGTGGATCACACCGGCCACGTCCCCATCGGTGATCAGGCGGATCGCGGCGCCGGTGTCGCGCAGCTCGGCGATCATCGCTTCGTGGCGAGGTCGGTCGAGGACACAAACGGTGATATCCTTAGTCGTGCATTGCTTGGCAGCCGCCAGAAGGCGGACGCGTTCGCCGGGGGTCTGGTCAAGGCTCACGATGTTTTCCGGGTAGCCGGGGCCGATGGCGAGCTTCTCCATATAGACGTCCGGGGCGTGCAGCATGGAGCCGCGCGGACCCATGGCGATGACAGTCAGCGCGTTTGGCATATCTTTGGCAGTAAGCGTTGTGCCTTCGAGTGGGTCGAGCGCAATGTCCACATCCGGACCGGTGCCTGAGCCGACTTCCTCACCAATGTAGAGCATCGGAGCCTCGTCGCGTTCACCTTCACCGATCACCACGACGCCTTTGATGTCGAGGCGGTTGAGCTGCTCACGCATCGCGTTGACGGCGGCCTGATCGGCGGCTTTCTCATCCCCGCGGCCGATCCATTCGGCGGAGGCAATTGCAGCGGCCTCTGAGACGCGGGCGAGGCCGAGTGAAAGCGTGCGGTCGTTGAAATCTTTCTTGGCCATGTGTGTCCCTGCGCGATGTGAGCCTGTGTTGGATGTGGCTTATCTTGCGGAGGCTGGAGCGACAAGGCTGGGGGCGCTAACGCAAGGCAAACGGGTGGCGACGTCTCACGGTTGATACGCCAAAAGTGAATAGAAACGTCCCAAAAATACCACTCAGCTATTCATTCTTGAATGAGCAACCTGCACACCGGATCGCGCAACGCGCCCGTCAGATCGCCAAAGCCGGGGAGGGGCCGTGGGTTTCGAAATGCCAGACGGCGTGCCACTCCGCTCCCCGCCGCTCCAACACCAGCGCGTTGCGGTCAGCCACATAGCGCAGGCTTTGCCCCGGTATCCGGCGGATGCGGATGGGGTGGCCTTGCAAAGGGCTTTCGCCTAACCGCGAGAGTGCGCCAAGGAAACGCGCCCAAGCCTTGGGCGGCGGACGGTGGGTGATGCCGGAGGCCACAAGCTGGTGCAGCGGCTGGCCATTGCGCGCGGCCATCTCAGCGCGCGTGGCGAGGTGGATTTCGCCTGACAGGATGGTCACGTCTTGGCCGTCCATCTCCTGCATCTGCATCATCAAGGTAAGCATCCGACGCCAGCTGTCGCGATGGGCGCGGGATTGCCATTGGTCGCGCAAGTCATCTTCGTATTTCTGCATTTTTGGGGTCAGGACCATGAGCGCCTCGAGGATCGAAAGGCGCGGCCCCAGCAGCGGCACCGACGACATGACAAACGTATGGCCTGTGAAATCCACAGCCGCCTGCGCCTCCACCGCGCGCCAGCCACCATCGTCCATTACCTGCCGCCGTGTACGCTCACCCCGTAGATCGGGGCCGAGCAGGCGCAAGCCGGGCGCGCTGACCTGCCAACCGAGGTGATAGCCCTCAGGGTCGTCGAAGCGGGCGGGCAGATCACCTGCAATGGTGCCATGCTGGAAGGCCAGAGTGGCCTCTTTCGCGACCTCGAACAGGCATTGGCCCACGGGGGAATAGGTGCGCGAGCGCGGCAGGGAGCCCCAGCCATCGCAAATATCGTGATCGTCCCATTGCGCAAGCGCAGGGACGCGGGCCACGAGCCAGGCATAATTGGGGTGCTTGAGTTGGGCGATATAGCGCTCGGCAAAACGTTCACGCAGGTGGGCGCGCAGATCGTCGATGTCGTGGGGCAAGGGATCGCGCGGGATCTTGTCGGGCCAGTCTTCGCTGAGGGGATGCCCGTGCGTCGCCTCGTCCGCGTAAACCTGATCGCCGCCGTGCAGCAGCAACGCAAAGGGCGCGCGGCGGTGTTCGTCGGCCAGATGCGCCCACATGACGTTCCGCTCTTCCTCGTCGCGGTCCATATCGCCATGTTCCTCACCATTGCAGGAGGCATAGGCGAGGCGCAGATCGCCCGTCAGGTCAGAGGCGAGGGCGTAGGTTTCGCCGTTCCAACTGTAGGAGGACGGCGCATCGGCGGGCACGGAGAAGCGCGCGCGGTAGAGGATTGCGCTGTCGTAGTGGAGGAGTTCGGTCGGCGCGACAGTCTCGTCAGTGGTGCTGACGGGGCCGGGGCTTTGGCCTGGTGGCGCCACGAAGATTGCGGCCAGATGCATCCGCCCGTTGGCGATATCGTCAAGGATCAGGAGGGGGCCGAGGATCCGGTCCAGCATGTGCGCTTAGACGTCCTCGATCCTGAGCGCCACCGGATCGCCTGCGACGACGGACGTGGCGGGCAAGGCGGCCAGGGCGGCATCCAGATCGGGGCGCGCGGCTTTGTGGGTGATGATGAGGACGGGCGCATTGCCGCCTTCGTGGTCATACTGGCGCATCCGGTCGATGGAGATACCGTTTTCGCCAAGCGCCGTGGCGACTTTGGCCAGCGCGCCGGGCTTATCCAGCAGGTCCATACGCAGGTAGAAGCAGGCGGGGCTTTCGGCATTGGCGGGCGTAGCCTCAACGAGAGTATCGGCGGGCTGGCCGAAGACCGGCAGGCGTAGGCCACGGGCAATATCGCAGATGTCGCCCATGACGGCGGAGGCTGTGGGCCCTTCGCCCGCGCCCGGGCCGCGTAGCACGATCTGTTCCACGGCGTCGCCTTCGATGACGACCATGTTGGTGCCGCCGACAAGCTGGCCCAAGGGCGAGGTAGCAGGGACAAGGCAAGGGGTCATGCGCTGTTCCAGCCCTCGGCCGGTCATTTGTGCGACGCCCAAGAGTTTGATCTTGTAGCCCAGATCGCCCGCGCGGCGGATATCGTCGATGGAGACGTTTCCGATCCCTTCAAGGCGCATGTTGTGGAAGGCAACCTTCGTGCCGAACGCGATGGACGCGAGGATGGAGAGCTTGTGGCCTGCGTCGATGCCGCCCACGTCGAGGTTCGGGTCGGCTTCGAGATAGCCCAGGCCGTCTGCCTCATCGAAGGCCTCCTGATAGCTGAGGTTGGCCTCGTCCATGCGGGTCAGGATGTAGTTACAGGTGCCGTTCATCACGCCCATGACGCGGTCGATGCGGTTGCCCGCGAGCCCTTCGGTCAGGGATTTGATAACGGGGATGCCGCCCGCGACGGCGGCTTCATAACGAAGCGCCGCGCCGTGGCCTTCAGCCAATTCGGCAAGCGCCTGCCCATGGTGAGCCAGCATGGCCTTGTTGGCGGTGACGACATCCTTTCCTGCCTTCAGCGCGGCTTCGGTGGCGTCCTTGGCGGGGCCTTCATCGCCGCCCATCAGTTCGACGAAGAGGTCGACATCATCGCGAGTAGCGAGCGCTACGGGGTTGTCTTCCCATGCGTAGGAATCGAGGTTCACACCGCGATCCTTGTCCTTGGAGCGGGCGGAAACGGCGGAGATGGTGATGTCGCGGCCGGTGCGCGCCGACAGCAGGCGCGCCTGCCGCTGTACGATCTTCACGACGCCGACGCCAACGGTGCCAAGCCCGGCGATGCCAAGACGAATGGGGTCAGTCATTGCGGGATCTCCGGGCGTGGTTGGTAATGCGAGGCCCGTTTAACGGCAATGCTGGAGGGCTGCAACGCGGCTGAGATCAGAGCTGTAAACTCCGCAGCCAGTTTGCGCGGCGGCGCAGGTCGGCTGCGCGAGCCTCAAGGCTAAGCCCCTCGGTTGCGGCGACGCGCGGGGCGTCGGCATCGGCCTGCGCCAGCAGTGGACCGATTGGAACAAGTTCCGGGAAGCCGGAGGCCTGAGATTGCGCCGTCAGACGATGGTCGAGATCAGGCATGCCCGGCCCGCAGGCGGCAGGTATGAGGCAGAGGAGGAGGGCGGCAGCTCGCATAGGCCGGACGGTAACGCGGGGCTGCATGGCAAGTCCAGATGCCTTGAATTGAACAGGCGTTCAGATAATGTCGAAGGATGGCTAGAACCCAAGGCTCCCACGCTGGCACGACCGGCCCCAAGGTCCGCGACGCAGCCCTGCGGCTGTTCGCGCGGCATGGGTTTGCGGCGGTTTCCATGCGCCAGATCGCGCGGGAGGTCGGGGTGCAGGCGGGGGCGTTGTACCTTTATACGCCCGATAAGCAGACGCTGTTGTTCGAGCTTATGCGCGACCATCTGGAGGATTTGCTGGCCGATTGGCAGGCGCCCGAGGGTGGGGCGGCGGCGCAGTTGGAGCATTTCGCGCGCCATCACATCGCCTATCACCTCGACCGGCCCGATCTGGTCTTCATCGCCTATATGGAGCTGAGGAACCTGAGCCCGGAGAATTTCGCGATGATCGAGGGGTTGCGCGGCGACTACGAGGACCGGTTGGAGGCGATCTTGCAGGCGGGTGTGGCCGAAGGTGCGTTCGATGTGCCTGATACGAAGTTGGCGACGATGGCGGTGATCTCGATGCTCACAGGCGTCACAACTTGGTTCCGCGACGGCGGGCGGCTGTCGCGGGGGGATGTCGAAAACATATACTGGGACATGGTGCGCAAGGCGGTGATGTCCGGCGGGGCGTGATTACTCCGCCGGGACAACGGGTTGCGTGGCCGTGTCTTTCGGGAAGGGCACGAGCCGTCCCTGATCCTCATCCCAGAGCTTCAGGGTGAACGACCGGAACGCCTCCATCCAGCCGATGGTCTGGACTTCATACTTCTCACGCAGGGCCAGATGGCAGACGCGCAGACGGTAGGAGGGGATGTTAGCGTTGAAATGGTGGATGTCGTGGTAGGTGATATTGGCGACCGCGAAGTCGAAGAGCCAGCCGAGATTCAGCGCCGATGAGCCCTGCAACGCGGCGCGGGCCGGGTTGAGGTCGGGCTTTCGATCCCACCATGTGTCCTCGAAATTGTGCTGCAGATAGACGAGGAACACGCCGATACAGCCCGCCGCGAAGACAGTGCCTGCATAGATGATGAGGCCCGGTGTCCCCGCCAGCGCCCAGATCAATGCGACCCATGCGACCAAGGCCGCATTATGGGCAAGCACCTGCAACGGTGCAATGCGGGCGGCGTTTTTTGGCCAGCGATAGGCGAACACATACGTGAACAGCCCGCCCACAGGGATCATCAAAAGCGGGTTGCGATAAAGGCGGTATTGCAGCCGCTTCCAGAACCCGGCTTCATTCCATTCCTGCACGGTCATGGTGAAAATCTCGGTCGTCTCGCGCTCATCAAGATTTCCGAGATGGCTGTGGTGCTGATTGTGATTGTACCGCATCACGGCGAACGGTGTCAGCGTAAAGACACTGCTGGCATGGCCCGCCAGCGCATTCAGGCGGTTGGTCGAGAAAAACGAGTTATGGCCCAGATCGTGCTGGATCACGTATAGCCGCACGCCGGCGAACGCGTTGATGATGATCAGCGGCACAACCAGCCACCATACTGGCCAGGCCTGAACGGCCAACCAAAGTGTCAGAATATACGCCGCAAATGTGCCAAAATAGCTGAGCGACGCGAGGCGATCATCGCGCTTTGTCCAGTCACGGGTAAAGCGCCGAATCTCGCGTTCAGCCTCTTTGCGGTAGTTCGGTGTGATCTCGGGAAGGGACGAAGGTGCGTGCATTGGTCCGGTCCAGGTCGTGAAAAGGTGTTCTTTCTCAGGCGTTTGCTCGATGGGTGTCGTTTGTCTGATCTTTGAAATCTTGTATTGATCGGATTTAGTATGCTTTTTCGGTTTCGCAATCTGACATTCCTGTCTTTTTTCGACAATAAGCTTCACGCGCAAACATCTAAACCGGTGGAAAACCGCAGTCTTTCCCCACTTGAAAGCCCATGGTAAGCGGTTGAACGGCGTTCAGAGGGGATTGTGATGGCAGGCAAAGTAGAGGCGCGCAAAGCGGCCTTGCGAGAAAAACTGGTGGACCTTGCCGAGGCACAGATCGAGGCGGAGGGCCTTGCGTCGCTGCGCGCGCGCGATCTGGCGAAAGAGGCGGGATGCGCCGTCGGCGCGATCTACAGCCACTTTGATGATCTTCATGCCCTGACCTTGGAGGTGAATGGCCGGACGTTCATTCGCTTGGGCGCGGTTGTGGGCGCGGCCGTGGAGGAGGCGGAGGGCAAAGCCCCGAACGAACGCCTGATTGCGATGTCCCACGCCTATCTGGGATTCGCGGCGGACCATCCCAAGCTTTGGCGCGCATTGTTTGACGTGCAGATGAGCAGCGATGGGCCAGTGCCCGAATGGTACAGTGCCGCGATGATGCGGCTGTTTCGGTTCATCTCGGAGCCGCTGGCCGAGATTTTCCCGGATTTCGATGGGCGTGAATTGGATCTTATGACACGCACCTTGTTCTCAAGCGTGCACGGAATCACGCTTTTGGGCCTTGAGAACCGCATTTCGGGTGTGCCGGGTGAACAGTTGCGCACCATGATCCGCTTGCTTTTGGAGCAGGTCGGGCAAAAAAACTGAACATCGTTCAAAAAAGTTCTTGAACATCGTTCACGAATCTCCTACATCCAATTTGTGAACGTTGTTCAATTTTGGAGAAGACGATGTTGAGAACCCTGACCACGCTGTTCGATGGAGCGAATGCCCGCGCTGAAGAGCGTCTGCGCGATCACTTCTGCATTGAATTGATTGACCAAAAAATCCGTGAGGCCGAGGCGAGCCTGAAGGCTGCCAAATTTTCGCTGGCCTCGCTTATTCAACGCGAACGCTCGGAAAGCCGCCAGGTTGTGGCGCTGGAAAACCGGATCAGCGACCTTACGGGGCGCGCAACTGCGGCCTTGGCCGATGGGCGGGAAGACCTCGCGACGGAAGCTGCAGGTGCCATTGCGCAGCTTGAGAATGAGCTGACCCTGCGGCGTGAAACGGTGCGCCGGTTGGAAACCCGTATCCTGCAATTGCGGCAGTCCGTTGAGGCGGCCAATCGCCGGATCATTGATCTGAAACAGGGTGCCATCGCCGCCCGTGCAGCCAAGAAAGAGGCCGATATTCAGAAGCGTCTGGGCCGCCATGTGGCGCAGGACACGGCCTTTGAAGAGGCTGAGGCGATGATCCAACGCGTGTTGAACCGTGATGATCCCTTCGAGCAGAGCCAGATCCTGAAAGAGATCGACCACGGGCTCGACCGCGCCGACATGGCCGATCGCCTTGGCGAAGCGGGCTATGGCGACCCGACGAAATCCACCGCTGCAGACGTGTTGAGCCGTCTGCGTGCACAAACCGACAGCAAGTAATCAAACGACCTGAACGAGGAGATCTGAACCATGTTTGAGAAGCATCACAACCAACTGATCCTGAACGTTAACTTTCTGGGCGTCGCCATGTCCTACGGCCTGCTTGGCTTGTCGCTGTGGCTGTCGACGGATATCCCTCTTGCCACGAAAGGATATTGGGCGATGGGTATCTTCCTGCTGACGCTGAGCCTTGTGAATGTGGTCAAGTACCGCTTCGACATGCGGCTTGATGAGGACCGGTTGAAGCGAATCGAGGATGCCCGGAACGAGAAGATGCTGGAAGAGGCGATCAAAGAGGCCGCCTGATCCGAGAGCCCCACAAAAAGAAACCGCCCCGGCAGATGTCCGGGGCGGTTTTCATTTATTTCAGTGTGTCGCTGGGAAAGCGGCTTAGAGGTCCGGGTAGATCGGGAACTTGTCGCAGAGCGCCTTCACCTCGGCGCGGACCTTGGCCTCAACCTCACCATTTCCGTCCTCGCCATTGGCGGCCAGACCATCGACCACTTCGACAATCCAATCCGCGATCTGACGGAACTCTGGCTCGCCAAAGCCGCGGGTCGTGCCAGCCGGGGAGCCGAGGCGGATGCCCGAGGTAATCATCGGCTTTTCGGTGTCGAACGGGATGCCGTTCTTGTTGCAGGTGATGTGCGCGCGGCCGAGAGCTTTCTCGGTGGCGTTGCCCTTTACGCCCTTGGGGCGGAGATCGACCAGCATCAGGTGCGTATCGGTGCCGCCGGTGACGATGTCGAGGCCACCTTTCATCAGCTGATCGGCCAAAGCCTGCGCGTTGGCGATGACCTGGGTCTGGTACTCCTTGAAGCCGGGGCGCAGCGCTTCGCCGAAGGCCACGGCCTTACCGGCGATCACATGCATCAGCGGGCCGCCCTGAATGCCGGGGAAGATGGCGGAGTTGCACTTTTTCGCAATCGCCTCATCATCCGTGAGGATCATGCCGCCACGGGGCCCGCGCAGGGTTTTGTGCGTGGTGGTGGTGGCGACATGGGCGTGCGGGAAGGGCGAGGGGTAGTGGCCCGAGGCTACTAGGCCCGCAAAGTGGGCCATGTCGACGAGGAGGTAGGCACCAACACTGTCGGCGATTTCGCGCATCTTGGCGAAGTCGATGACGCGCGGGATGGCGGAGCCGCCGGCGATGATCATCTTGGGCTGGTGTTCAGCGGCGAGTTCGGCAACCTGATCGTAATCAAGCTCAAGGTCCTGCTGGCGAACGCCGTATTGGATGGCGTTGAACCATTTGCCCGACTGGTTCGGCTTGGCGCCGTGGGTCAGGTGGCCGCCTGCGTCGAGCGACATGCCAAGGATCGTATCGCCAGGCTGCAGAAGCGCCTGGAAGACACCCTGATTGGCTTGGGAGCCGGAATTGGGCTGCACGTTGGCAAAGCCCACGTTGAAAAGCTGCTTGGCGCGGTCGATGGCCAGATCTTCGGCAATGTCGACATATTGGCAGCCACCGTAGTAGCGGCGGCCCGGATAACCTTCCGCGTATTTGTTCGTCATCACGCCGCCTTGGGCTTCCATAACGGCGGCGGAGACGATGTTTTCGGACGCGATCAGTTCGATCTCATCACGCTGGCGGCCAAGCTCCTGCCTCGTGGCGGCAAAGATCTCTGGATCGCGGGATTCGAGGCTTTCGGTGAAGAAACCATCGTCTCGGTGCGGGGCGTTCATGGGCGGCTCCTCCTGCCATGATGATCTGGTCGTTGGGGAGCGATGTAGGGCAAATGCCGGTTTGGGGAAAGAGTATAAAGCGGCGCTGCGCCCTTGTTTTGCGGCATGTTTTGGTATGCCACGGGATGCCGATTGCCGATCGGAACTTGTGTTTCCGATAGGTGCGCGCGATGGTCCGGGCACGGTTTGACGGAAGGGACGGGGCCATGCCAGCCGCGCGCAACATCGCCTTTTTGGCCTCGGACACGGCGCTAGCACAGCAGGCCAAGGCGACGCTTGAGGCGCGCTATGGCGCCTATGCACCGGACGAGGCAGATGTGATCGTGGCGCTTGGCGGGGATGGTTTCATGCTGTCGACCCTGCACGGCACGCAAGCCTTGCCCGCACCGGTTTACGGAATGAACCGAGGCACCGTCGGCTTCTTGATGAACGAATATTCCGAAGATGGGCTGATCGCGCGACTGGAAGAGTCCGAAGAGGCGGTGATCAACCCCCTGAAGATGCGCGCCGAATGTGTGGATGGCAGCACGGTTGAGGCGCTGGCGATCAACGAGGTGAGCCTGCTTCGGGCCGGGCCGCAGGCAGCGAAGCTTCGGATATATGTCGATGGCAGGCTGCGCATGGATGAGCTTGTCTGCGACGGCGCGTTGGTAAGCACGCCTGCGGGATCGACAGCGTACAATTACTCCGCCCACGGTCCAATCCTGCCGATTGGCGCGGATGTGCTGGCGATGACGGCAGTTGCCGCGTTCCGCCCACGGCGCTGGAGAGGAGCGTTGTTGCCGAAAAAGGCATTGGTGCGCATCGAGGTGGTGGAGGCCGCGAAACGCCCGGTGATGGCCGATGCAGACAGCCGGTCGGTCAAAGCGGTGGCAGCGGTTGAGATCCAGTCTGAGCCGGAGATCGAGCATCGCATCCTGTTTGATCCCGGGCACGGGTTGGAAGAACGCCTGCTACGCGAACAGTTCCAGTAGGGGCGAAGGTGTCGCAGGGCAGGGTACATAAAGCGGCGCTATAGACCGTTTAACGTTAAACTATCTTGGGAGGGATGGCGCATGAGCGAAGACAAACGGGACGGTTTGCGCGACGCAGCGCTGCACTACCACGAAAACCCGCGGCCCGGGAAACTTGAAATCCGTGCCACCAAACCGCTGGCCAATGGCCGCGATCTGGCGCGTGCCTATAGCCCGGGTGTGGCTGAAGCCAGCCTTGAAATCAAAGCCGATGCGGCCAATGCAGCGCGCTACACGGCACGCGGGAACCTTGTGGCGGTTGTCTCAAACGGGACGGCCGTTTTGGGCCTTGGCAATATTGGGGCGCTGGCCAGCAAGCCGGTGATGGAAGGCAAGGCGGTCCTGTTCAAGAAATTCGCTAACATTGATTGCTTCGACATCGAGGTGAATGAGTCGGACCCGGAAAAGCTGGCCGATATCGTCTGCGCGCTGGAGCCAACTTTTGGCGCGATCAACCTCGAAGACATCAAAGCGCCAGATTGTTTTATCGTTGAACAAATATGCCGGGAGCGAATGGGTATTCCGGTCTTCCATGATGATCAGCACGGCACGGCGATTGTGGTGGGTGCGGCAGCGACCAATGCGTTGCATGTGGCGGGCAAACGGTTCGAGGACATTAAGGTTGTTTCGACCGGTGGCGGCGCGGCGGGGATTGCCTGCCTCAACATGCTGCTGAAGCTGGGTGTGCGGCGTGAGAATGTCTGGCTGTGTGATATTGACGGTTTGGTTTACGAGGGGCGTGGAAATTCGACACCGCAGAAGGATGCTTATGCGCAGGGCTCAGATGCAAAGGGCTTGGGCGATGTGATCGAAGGGGCGGATCTGTTCCTCGGCCTTAGCGGGCCAGGGGTTCTGACGCCTGAGATGGTGGGCAAGATGGCAGAACGCCCGATCATTTTTGCGCTTGCCAACCCAACACCTGAGATCTTGCCAGACGATGCGCGCGCGGTGGCGCCCGACGCAATCATCGCCACGGGGCGCAGCGATTTTCCCAATCAGGTCAACAATGTGCTGTGCTTCCCGTTCATCTTCCGTGGCGCGCTGGATGTGGGCGCGACCGAGATCAATGACGAGATGCAACTAGCCTGTATCGACGGGATCGCGGCGCTGGCGCGGGCCACGACCAGCGCAGAGGCGGCGGCGGCTTATAAGGGGGAGCAGCTGACGTTCGGGGTCGATTACCTGATCCCGAAGCCGTTTGATCCGCGCCTCATGGCAGTGGTGGCGGGCGCTGTGGCGGAGGCTGCAATGACCTCGGGCGTGGCGACGCGGCCGTTGGAGGACGTGGGGGCGTATCGCGCGAAGCTGAACGAGTCAGTCTTCAAATCGGCGCTGATCATGCGGCCTGTGTTTGAGGCCGCAGCGACGGCGAAACGCAAGATCGTCTTTGCTGAGGGCGAGGATGAACGCGTGCTGCGCGCAGCGCAGGCGATGGTGCAGGAAACGACCGATGCCCCGATCCTGATTGGGCGTCCGGAAGTCATCGACGCTAGGATTGAGCGGGCGGGCCTTGTGATCCGGCCGGGGCAGGACTTTGAGTTGGTGAACCCTGAAAATGATCCCCGCTATCGGGATTATTGGGAGACGTATCACCGGCTTATGGCGCGTAAGGGGGTGTCGCCAGATCTGGCGCGCGCAATCATGCGCACGAACACGACTGCGATTGGGGCGGTCATGGTGCAACGTAGTGAGGCTGACAGCCTGATATGCGGGACGTTCGGACAATACCTCTGGCACTTGAACTATGTCTGCCAAGTCCTTGGTACGGAAGAATATCATCCGGTCGCGGCGCTGAGCCTTGTGATCTTGGAAGATGGCCCGCTTTTCATCGCTGACAGCCAGATACACCCCACGCCCACACCGCAGCAAATCGCGGAAACAGTAGTGGGGTGCGCGCGCCACATCCGGCGTTTCGGGGTGGAGCCTAAGATCGCGCTGTGTTCGGGCAGTCAGTTCGGCAACCTCGACAGTGACAGCGGGCAGCGGATGCGGGCGGCGTTGGATCTGCTCGACAGCGAATTGCGTGATTTCGTCTATGAGGGTGAGATGCATGTCGACAGCGCGCTGGACCCAGAATTGCGGGCGCGCGTCTTCCCGAATTGCCGCCTTGAGGGTAGCGCCAATGCGTTGGTCTTCGCCTCGACTGACGCGGCGGGGGCGACGCGCAATATCCTAAAGACTAAAGCCAACGGGCTGGAGGTTGGGCCAATCCTGATGGGGATGGGCAATCGGGCACATATCGTGACGCCTTCGATCACGGCGCGGGGCCTGCTCAATATCTCCGCCTTGGCGGGCACACCTGTCAGTCTCTATGGCTGAGCGGACTCAGACGCGCGGTAAAGTGCGTGCCTGCCCGCTTTTTCCTTAGCTCGGCTGTGGGCACGGGCGCATACTGGGCCCATGAAACCACCTTTGAACGATCCTGATGCAGGGGCAGACGGGGGTGAGACGGCAGGTGACGCCGCCTTGCCGCGCACGATCAGGCACCTGTCCCACGATATTCGCGCCGCCATGTCGGACGTGATTGGGGGCCTGCGCCTGGTGGATCTGCGGCGGCTTGATCCGCAGACGCAAACCCAGTTGCAGCGTGTGCGGGCGGCGGCGGATATTTTGGCCTCGCTCGTGGATGATGCCTTGTTTGCGGCGTCTGGCGAAAGCCCGATGACGCGTGATGCTGGGCCCGTTGAATTGGAGCCTTGGCTGGCCAGTCTGTTGCATCGCTGGCAGGGGCAGGCGGCGGAACAGGGGCGGGCTTTGCATCTGGTGCGACATGGAGAACTGCCGGATTGGCTGGATGTGCAGCCTGTTGCTCTGACGCGGGTGGTGGGAAACCTGGTCAGTAACGCGCTGCGTCATGTGTCGGATGGTGGCGTTAGCGTGCATGTCCGCGCGGAAGAGGATGGCGGGGTGTCGATCAGCGTGCGCGATGAAGGGCCTGGCCTTCCAGATGTGGTTCTGGATTGCGGCGTGGTTCAGGGGGCGAGTGAGGGTTCGGGCCTTGGGCTGAAGATTGCGAGGGAACTGAGTAGTTCAATCGGTGGAGTGGTGCGCCTTGAGAATATGGATATTGGCGCGTGTGCGACCTTGGTTTTGGGCCCGGAACTGGTGCTGGGGCCGGGTGCGGCCGGGCATGATCGACTGATGCCGGACCTGAGTGCGCTGGATATCCTGGTGGCTGAGGACAATCAGACAAATCAGGCGATCCTGCGCCATATGCTAGATAGAATGGGCGCGCGGACGCGGTTTGTGGGGGACGGGCGCGCGGCGCTGACTGCGTTGCAACAGACGGTATACGATATAGCCTTGCTAGATATCGAGATGCCCGAATTGTCGGGCCTTGAGGTCATGGAAGCGGTGCGCGCGATGGATGGGCCGGTGGCCGCTATGCCTTTGGTTGCGATCACGGCCTATGTGCTACGCGACAACCGAGAAGCGATTTATGCCGCCGGAGCCGATGGAATTATTGGCAAGCCCGTGGCCTCAGCCGAAGATCTGGGCCATGCCATCCTGCGCCATGTCGGCAATGCGGCGCAGGACATTCTGGAAAGCGCCCCGGGCCTGACCGGGTCTGCGTTGCTGGACAATGATCGGATGGACCGCCTGTTGAAAGCTGCAGGGCCGGATGAAAGTGCAGAGTTGTTGGCCCGGCTGGAGGAAGACTTGGGCGTGACGCTGGCCACAATGACAGAGGCGTTCGCTGCGCAGGATGCCAATGAGCTGCGCGCGCAGACCCATATCCTGATCGCGATTTCGGGCGCTGTGGGCGCCGACAGGCTTTGCCACAACGCCGAGGCCCTGAATATTGCGGCCAAGCGGAAGTCATTTGATCGGTTTGAGGCGCTGTTTCACCCCATCAAGGCCGATCTGAATGCCCTGATCGCAGAAGTGGTGCGCTTGCGCACGGAGCACCCTGCACAGGCGTGATGGCTTGCGCTTCATGGGATGGGGCCGCAAGGTGCGCGTGTAATTCATGCCCCAAACCGAGGTGCAGATTTGGCTGACCCGCTTCTTTCACAGGCCGCGCAGGTGCGCGAGAATGCCCATGCCCCCTATTCCAACTTCAAGGTGGGCGCGGCCCTGCGATCGGTCGAAGGGCGGGTTCATCTGGGCTGTAATGTAGAAAACGTGGCCTACCCTGAGGGGACCTGCGCGGAGGCTGGCGCAATAGCCGCAATGATCGCCTCAGGCGATATGCGAATTGCCGAGATTGCGGTTATTGCTGACAGCCCCACGCCGGTGCCGCCCTGTGGTGGGTGCCGGCAGAAGTTAGCGGAATTTGCCGAAGGCGATGTGAAGGTGACGATGGGGACCACGGGCGGCGCGTCTAAGACGGTAACGGTGGCCGATCTGCTGCCAGGCCAGTTCACGGCCGGGCACATGTCCGGGGCATGAGCGACGCGCGCTCCATCCTTCTGAAATTGCGCGGTGGTGCGCGGCTGACCGAGGCGGAGCTGTTCTGGTTCGCCGAAGGCTTGGCCACGGGCGCGGTCAGCGATGCGCAGGCGGGCGCCTTTGCCATGGCCGTCTGTCAGCAGGGGCTGGGCGAAGAGGGCCGGGTGCAGCTGACGAATGCGATGCGTGAGAGCGGGCGCAAACTGAAATGGCGACTGGATGGACCGGTGCTGGATAAGCATTCCACCGGCGGCGTGGGCGATTGCGTGTCGCTGATCCTGGCCCCTGCCTTGGCGGCCTGCGGGGCGTTTGTGCCCATGATCTCGGGCCGGGGGCTGGGACATACGGGTGGGACGCTGGACAAGTTGGAGTCGATCCCGGGCTATAACGTCGACGTCTCCCCCGATGATTTGCAGGACATCGTGGCCGATGTGGGCTGCGCGATTGTGGGGGCGTCGGCAGACATCGCGCCGGCAGACAAGCGGCTTTATGCCGTGCGGGATGTGACGGGCACAGTAGCGTCGATCGACCTGATCACCGCCTCGATCTTGTCGAAGAAGTTAGCTGCCGGGTTGGAGGCTTTGATCCTTGACGTGAAGGTCGGCACTGGCGCTTTCATGGGCGCGGAGGCGGAGGCGATTGCTTTGGCGCAAGCGCTGGTGGCGACCGCGCAGGGGGCTGGGTGCATGACCGCGGCCCTGGTCACCGACATGAACCAGCCGCTGGCCGAGAGTGCTGGCAACGCGCTGGAGATCATCAAGGTGATGGAGGTTCTGACCGGCGTCGGCGCTGAGACGGACCTGCACCGGCTGACCACGGCGTTGGGCGGTGAGGTTCTGGCATTGGGCGGGTTGGCGGATGATGCCGCCGACGGCGAGGCGCGGATTGATACGGCGATTGCCAGCGGCGAGGCGGCGGATGTGTTCGGTGAGATGGTCGCAGAACTGGGCGGTCCTGCGGATTTCGTGGAGCGGTGGCCGGACAGGCTGCCAGCGTCGCGGGTGATGATGGATATTCATGCGGGTGATGCGGGCTTCGTGGCCGGTGTGGATACACAGGCCTTGGGTGAGGTGGTCGTGGCCTTGGGCGGCGGGCGGATGACGGAAGGCGACCGGATCGACCCTGCGGTCGGCCTGAGTGACATTGCGCGGATCGGTATGGAGGTCGATGACGCGGTGCCCTTGGCGCGCATCCACTGCGCCACGGAAGAAGAGGGGCGCGCGGTGGCGGCAAAGCTGCGAGGCGCGTTTCGGTTGGCGGACCGGGCGGTCGATGCGCCGCCGTTGATCCATGAAAGGATTGCCTGATGGGGCGTGCGTTTCTGGTGGTGATGGATTCGGCCGGGATTGGTGGCGCGCCCGATGCGGGCGATTTCTTCAACGACGGAGTGCCGGATACAGGCGCGAACACGCTTGGCCATATCGCGCAGGCCTGTGCTGAGGGGCGCGCGGAAGAGGGGCGTTCGGGCCTGTTGAAGATGCCGGTGCTGGATGGGCTGGGTCTGGGCGCGGCGCTGCGGTTGGCCTCTGGTGCGCGAGGCGAGGGGTTGGATGCGCTGCCTGAGGGGCTTTGGGGGGCGGCCGAAGAGGTCTCTCCGGGCAAGGACACGCCCACGGGGCATTGGGAATTGGCCGGGCTGCCGGTGCCGTGGGATTGGCACTACTTCACGGAAAAGGTTGGGTCGTTCCCGCCGGATGTGGTGGCCGAAGTTTGCCGGTTGGCGGGCACGGAGGGTATCCACGGCAACATGCATTCCAACGGCGTGAAGGTGATCGACGATTTCGGCGAACAGCATCAGAAGGATGGCTGGCCGATCTGCTACACCTCTGCCGACAGCGTGTTCCAGATCGCGGCCCATGAGGAGAGTTTCGGGTTGGAGCGGTTGCTGGCGCTCTGTGAGGGGCTGGCACCGATGCTGCACGCGATGAAGGTCGGGCGGGTGATCGCGCGTCCCTTCGTGGGGGAGCCGGGTGCCTATACGCGCACGCCGAACCGACGGGATTACGCGATTGAGCCGCCGGGGCCGACGCTGCTGGATCTTGCGCAGGCTGATGGGCGGGAGACCTACACGATTGGCAAGATCCGCGACATCTTTGCGGGGCGTGGCGTGAGCCATGTGGCGAAGGGGCCGGATGCGGAGTTGATGGGGCATCTGGCCGACGCGGTGGCGGGGGCCGAGGATGGATCGCTGACCTTCGCCAACTTCGTGGAATTCGACAGCATGTACGGGCACAGGCGCGATATCTCGGGCTATGCGCGGCATCTGGAATGGTTCGACGCGGCCATTGCGCCGGTGCTGGCGGCGCTGCGGCCGGATGATCTGATGATCTTCACGGCAGACCACGGCAACGACCCAAGCTGGACCGGCACGGACCATACGCGCGAGCGGGTTCCGGTGCTTGCGGCTGGCCCTTATTCGGGGCAGGTCGGCGTCAGAGGGTTCGTGGATGTTGGCGCGTCGGTCGCGGCGCATCTGGGGCTGAGCGCACGGGGCGCGGGGGAGAGTTTTCTTTGAAGGACATGCCGAAGATCGAGCTGCACCTGCACCATGAGGGCGGCGCGCCGCCTGCGTTCATTCGCGGGTTGGCGGCGGAGAAGAAGGTCGATCTGAGCGGGATCTTTCGGGAAGACGGCAGCTATGCCTACCGCGATTTCAATCACTTCCTCTCGGTTTATGAGGCGGCGACGTCTGTACTGACCGGCCCGGAAGACTTCGCGCGGTTAACCCGTGCGGTGCTGGAAGAAAGTGCCGCGCATGGCGTCGTCTACACCGAAAGCTTCCTGAGCCCTGATTTCTGCGGTGGCGGCGATGTGGGCGCGTGGCGCGACTATCTGGCGGCAATCCGGGAGGTCGCTGATGAGACCGAGCGCGATATGGGGATCACCTTGCGCGGTGTGGTCACGTGCATCCGCCACTTCGGGCCAGAAAAGGCGAAGCCGGCTGCGATCTGTGCGGCTGAGACGGCGGGCGATTTCATCGTGGGCTTCGGCATGGCGGGGGATGAATTGGTGGGCGAGCCTGCCGATTACTTGTGGTCCTTCGACTGCGCCCGCGAGGCTGGTCTGCAGATTACCGTCCATGCGGGCGAATGGGGCGGGCCGCAATCGGTGCGTGCCGCGTTGGAGGATCTGAACCCCGCGCGGATCGGGCATGGCGTGCAGGCCATCGAGGATGATGCGCTGGTCGATACGCTGGCCGAACGTGGCACCGTTTTGGAAGTGTGTCCGGGATCGAACGTGTTCCTTGGCGTTTATCCCAACCTGCGGATGCACCCGATCCAGCGGCTGCGCGAACGTGGAGTGAAGGTGACGGTCTCAACCGACGACCCGCCGTTCTTCCACACCACCATGACCCGTGAGTACGAAGCCTTGGAGGCGACGTTCGGCTGGGGCGAAGAGGATTTTGCAGAGGTGACGGAGACTGCCCTGGCCGCGGCCTTTTGCGATGACAGCACAAAAGACAAAATTCGGGAGCGCCTGACATGAGTGATCACCTGACCGTCGTTGACCACCCCCTGGTGCAGCACAAGCTGACGCTGATGCGGGACAAGGAATGCTCGACCAAGAGCTTCCGGCAGCTTCTGCGCGAGATCAGCCACTTGCTGGCTTACGAGGTCACGCGCGAATTGCCGATGACGACGATGACGGTCGATACGCCGCTGGAGCCGATGGAGGCGCCGACCATTGCGGGCAAGAAGCTGGCTTTGGTGTCGATCCTGCGGGCGGGCAACGGATTGCTGGATGGCATACTGGAGTTGATCCCCAATGCGCGGGTGGGGTTCGTGGGCCTCTACCGCGACCCGGAGACGCTTCAGCCGGTGCAGTATTACTACAAGGTGCCAGAGGCGATTGATCAGCGTCTGACGATTGTAGTCGACCCGATGCTGGCCACGGGCAATTCATCAGCCGCAGCGATTGACCTGTTGAAAGAAGGCGGTGCGAAGAACATCCGCTTCCTGTGTCTGCTGGCCGCGCCCGAGGGTGTTGCGCGAATGAAAGAGGCGCATCCGGACGTGCCGATTGTCACCGCTGCGCTCGACAGCCACCTCAACGACCATGGCTACATCGTGCCGGGACTAGGGGATGCGGGTGATCGCATGTTCGGCACGAAATAAGCGTTTGAACGCCTTTACTTAACGGCACGACTCCGCCAGACTATCTACAAGCGATTTCTGTGGGGGAGTTTCGCATGGCGAAGACGCTATGTCTGCGCGCCGCCGTATTGGGCCTTTCTGTTGGGCTCGCATCGGGTGGTGCTGCATTTGCACAACAAGGTTTTCCGGCGGAGATTCCGCCGTCGAGTTATTCGGGCGACCAATATGTCGACAGCCGGGGCTGCGTGTTTGTGCGCGTCGGGTTCGGCGCGGCGACCGAATGGGTTCCGCGCGTCGGGCGTGACCGTCAGCCGGTTTGCGGCCAACGCCCGTCAGGCGGTGGTGGTGTTGCGGCGGCAGATCCGTTTTCCAACGACAGCGTTGTTGTGATCGGTGAACAGCCCGCGGCGGCTGCACCGGCCCCTGCGCCCGCCCCACAGGCGCCAGCGCCAGTGATTGCGGCGGCTCCCGCCCCGGCACCCGCGCCTGCGGCACCTCAAATCCGTGTGCAGACGCCTGCTCCGGTAACCATCACGGCCCCTGCAGCCAGTGGCAACTGCGCGAACCTTCCGGCGGCGCATCGGCCCTACTTCACGGGCGAAGACGTGCGTTGCGGCCCGCAAGCCGTGCATCCGGGCGATGGCCGCGCGATTGGCGATCAATCGCTTCTGGCCCCGGCAGTTACGGACGGTGTGACGGGCATCCCGCGCAGCTTCGTGCTGACAGCGCCACCGCCGGGTTATGAATTCGCTTGGGACGATGGTCGACTGAACCCCTATCGCGGGCTTGGCACCGCAGAGGGTGAACAGCAGATGCGCATGGTCTGGACCGACACGGTGCCGCGCCGTTTGGTAGCTGTGCCTATCAACTCAGGCCAAGTGGCGGTTATCCGTCGCTAAACCCTTCAAGGCTTGCGGTCAGCCTGCGCAGATCTCCTGCAGGCTGACCCAATCGCTGTCGCTGAGCACTGGATCGGTTTGCCGCCCGCGCATTGGGTCGGCCTCGATCAATGCCAGCACGCTTTCTCCAGAGACATCTTGCGCAAAGGCGTAGGGCTGAGAAGACAGCCCGGCTGCGCTGAAATGGCCAAGAAGGGCTGAGTCGTCGGCGCGCATCGTGTCGTGCGATAATAGATGGGCGGCATGGGCGTGAATAGGCTCGGGCGCGACTTCGCCCGTTGTCAGAAGCCGGAAGGTCACGCCAAGGCCCGCATCGCGCAGGAAGGCCTCAACCGGATCAATCGCCTCCGACCGGGTGCGTTCGGCCAGAAGATAGCCTGCAAATACCTCGGGCGTTTCGTGGTCTTCGGCAAGCGCTGCGGAGGCGATCACGATATTGCCAGGCAGGGTGAGCGTATCGGGGATGGTGGCGGGAAAGACGACGATCTGGGGTGGGTTGTCGGCTCCATAGGTGCGGGTCGCAAGGCGCACCAAGGCTGCGCGCCCGCCGGACCCGCCGCAAGGGCGGCCTGCGATGGCAGCGATCTCCCCCAACAGATCATGGCCGATTTCCAGCCGTTTGGCAGGCGGCAGGAGAGACACGGTTTGCCGTATCAGCGCGTCAGGCAGCCAGAAAACCCCAAGCAGGATGGCGGCGAGGGCAGTTCCGCCCGCAAGGTAAAGGCGCAGGCGGCCCGGACGTGGGCGGGATTTGGCGATGGCCGTGCGGATGCGTTCGACGGCGTCGATCATCTCGGGGTCGGACAGCTCCAACTCCTCCTCGCTATCGCGGGCTGGAGAGAAGAGGGCGGGCAATTTGCCGGGGTTGAGCCGTTCGACGGCGGGCAGGGACCAATGGCCGACCGCATCGCCGGAGGCCGAGGACATGACAAGCGAGGCATCGCCAAGCGACACGATGACCTCACGCCGCTGATCCTCGGCATGTTCGCGCCAAAGGCCGATGGCCTCGAGCCGCCTGTATTCCTGAAGCGCTGTCATTGCCTGTTTGCGGTGCCCGGTGTCGTCTCACGCCTTAATGGCGTGGGCTTTGTAAGGCAGATGGTACACCAGAGTGCGTGTTGCAACAACGAGGGCCGCACTGGCGTTGCGCAACGCCCGTGCTTGATCTGCAGGAATCCCGTGGGCCTAGAGGTCGGCGGCGCGCTTGCGAAGCTCGAATTTCTGGATTTTGCCGGTGGAGGTCTTAGGCAATTCCTCGAAGACGATGCGTTTCGGCGTCTCGAACCCTGCTAGCTGTTTGCGGGCAAACGCGATGATCTCATCCGCATCACCGGTCGCGCCCTCTTTCAGCTCCACATAAGCGCAAGGCACTTCGCCCCATTTGTCATCGGCCTTGGCGACCACGGCGCAGAGCGAGACAGCGGGGTGCCGCATCAACACGCCTTCAACCTTGACGGAGCTTACATTTTCGCCGCCTGAAATGATGATGTCCTTCGCCCGATCCGCGATCTGGATGTAGCTGTCGGGATGCTGCACGGCGATGTCGCCGGTGTGGAAATAGCCGCCCGCAAAGGCCTCTGCGGTGGCCTCCGGGTTCTTGTAATAGCCCTTCATGGTGGAATTGCCGCGCATCATGATTTCGCCCTGCGTGGCCCCGTCGCGGGCAACAGGGGCCATGTCGTCGGGCGTCATCACGGCGATGTCGTCCATATTGGGCAGCGGCACGCCCTGACGCGCCTTGATTGTGGCGCGGTCATCGGGGGCGAGCGCGTTCCAATCGTCATCCTGCCAGAGGCATTCGGTGGCGTGGCCGTAGGTTTCGGTGAGGCCGTAAACTTGCGTGACGTTGAAGCCCATCGTCTCGATTGCCGCCAGCGTCGCGGCGGCGGGGGGCGCGCCGGCGGTGAAGACCTCAACAATGTGGTCGAACGTGCGGCGGTCTTCGTCCTTGGCGTTGACGATCATGTTCAGAACAATCGGCGCGCCGCCCATGTGGCTGACACCCTGATCGGCGATGGCGTCGTAAATCGCCTTGGCAGTGATGTCGCGGCAGCAGACGATGGTGCCGCCCACAGCGGGCATGGTCCAAGTGTGGCACCAGTTGTTGCAGTGGAAAAGCGGAACGATGGCGAGGATCGTAGGGTAGAGCGTCATCCGCCAGGCAATCGGCGTGCCCATGGTGATCAGATACGCACCGCGATGGTGGTAGACGACGCCCTTGGGGCGCCCGGTGGTGCCGGAAGTGTAGTTGAGCGCGATGCTTTCCCATTCATCCTCGGGCATCTTCCACGGTGCGTCCGTGTCGCCCTCGGTCAGCAGATCCTCGTAGGTGGTGTGGCGGCCGGAAGCAGGGTGGCCTGCATCGGCGTCGGGGCATTCGATGATAATAGGGGCAGGGCCTTCCATCGCCGCCATGGCCTGTTCGACGAGGGGGAGGAATTGCGTATCGGCCAGCACCATCTTCGCCTCGCCGTGGTCGAAGATATAGGCGACGGTCGCGACGTCGAGGCGGATGTTGATCGCGTTGAGGACTGCCCCGGCTGCGGGGACGCCAAAGTGTGCCTCCACATGCGGATAGGTGTTGGGCAGGACGGTGGCGACAACATCGCCCGGTTCGATCCCGCGCGCGGAAAGCGCCGACGCGAGGCGTGAGACGCGGGCATGGTATTCGGCGTATGTTTTCCGGTGCGCTCCGTCCACAACTGCCGTGCGGTTGGGAAACACGCGGGCCGCGCGCGCGAGATGGCTGAGCGGGGTCAGCGGCACATAGTTTGCCGCGTTCTTCCCAAGCCCGGTTTCGTCCTTCATCCACCCCATGGCCGTGCCTCCCTAACGCGAAACCAAAGTGTTCCGGGTGTGATGGCGGATCATGCAGGAAAAGGGAAGTGGTAAGGCGCGCCGCCCGCGGGGATTGTGGGACAGGGCGGGCGGCGCGACGCGCGGAGGGACAGATCCGCGCAAGGGACGTAATGTATATGTCACGGGTGAAGCATTTGGTTCCGTCGCGGGCGCAGATTTTTTGCTTTGTCGTGTGCAGTTTCTTGCCCACGTCCAGAAGTTATCCACAGAAACCCTTTGCACTCGGGACGCCCGATGCTGTAGCCATGCAGGCAAAACACACAAAATATGAGGCAAGCATGGACTATTCACGCGTTTTCGCGGCCTGTGCCGCAATGATGATCGGAACCGGCGCACAGGCGCAGGATGCGGATTGGACGGGGCTGTACGGTGGCATCCAACTCGATATGGCGACCGTTGACCTTTCGGTGCCGAACGGCGGTGCGACCACGAATGACGGCAACGGGCTGATGTATGGCCTGAACGGCGGATATCGTCGCGATCTTGGCCAAGTGGTTCTGGGTGCTGCGGCCACGCTGAGCTTTGGCAATTTTGATACGCCGCCGGTGGGTGGGGGCAGCGATGCCTCGTCCTTCGGGTCGCTCGCCACGGTTGGTGTCGAGGTCGGCTATGATCTGGGCGAGGTGCTGGTGTATGGCGAGTTGGGCCACACATGGGCCACGCGCACCGATGCGGGCAATACGCGCCGGTTCGAGGGCGGGCTGCAATACGGGATTGGTGCCGATTTCATGCTGAATGACCAGATCATGATTGGCGGCACGGTTTCACGCACGGATCTGGACAATTTCGGTGGCAGCGATGCGACTGTCACAACCTTCGGCGCACGGGCGGCTTTGCGTTTCTGAGCACCACTCCTGAAATGCGAAAGGGCGCCCCGCGAGGCGCCCTTTTTTGTTTCTGGAGAGAGGCTTAGGCTACTTTCGCGTCAACCCCGGTGCCGAAGCGTCCGTAGAAGCTTTGGCCTTTTTCAGCCATCTCCCGTAGGAGCGGCGGGCAGGCGAAGCGGTCGCCGTAGGCCTCAGTCAGTTGGTCGCAACGCTCGGCCGCATAGGCGGTACCGAGGATGTCGAGCCAGCCGAATGGACCGCCTGACCACGGCGCGAATCCCCAGCCGAGGATTGCGCCGACATCGCCTTCGCGGATGTCCATGAGGACGCCCGCTTCCAGCGCGCGGACAGCCTCAAGCACTTGCGCGAAAAGCAGGCGATGCTGGACTTCGATAAGCTCGGGCTGTGCGTCGGCAGCGGCATAGCGGGCGGTCAGACCGTCCCAAAGGCCGGTGCGTTTGCCCTTTTCGTCGTAGCTGTAGAAGCCCGCATTGGCCTTGCGCCCGAGGCGGCCTTCCTCTTCCATCCAGAAGATCAGCTCATCCGTGGTGTCGTCGTAGTTCGGATCGCCCGCCTTGGTGGCGCGCGCGATCTTTGCGCCGAGGTCGATGGAGGTTTCATCGGTCAGCTGTAGGGGCCCCAGCGGCATACCAACCAGCTTAGCGGCATTCTCGATCAGCGCGGGCGCGACGCCTTCCTGCACCATGCGGACACCTTCGTTGACGTAGGGCAGGATGCAGCGGTTGGCGTAGAAGAAGCGCTCGTCATTGACGACGATGGGCGTCTTGCGGATCTGGCGGACGAAATCGAGGGCTTTGGCGACCGCGATGTCGCCCGTCTCTTTGCCCTTGATGATTTCAACCAGAAGCATCTTGTCGACGGGGCTGAAGAAGTGGATGCCGATGAATTGCTCAGGCCGCGTGGAGGCCTTGGCGAGCATGGTGATCGGCAGGGTGGAGGTGTTGGTGGCGAAGATGCCGTCTTGGTTCATCACGGCTTCGGTCTTGGCAGTGACTTCGGCCTTCACCTTCGGGTCTTCGAACACGGCCTCAACGATCAGATCGCAGCCTTGCAGAGCTTCGTAATCGGTGGTGGCGGTGATCTGGCCCAGAACCTTGGCCTTCTTCTCTTCCGTGACCTTGCCGCGCTTCATGCCCTTGTCGAGCAGGCCCTCGGAATAGGCTTTGCCCTTGTCGGCGCTCTCTTGGGCGGCGTCGATCAGGACCACTTCGATCCCCGCCAGCGCAGAGACATAGGCGATGCCGGCACCCATCATGCCCGCGCCAAGGATGCCGACTTTCTTGACGGTCTGGTCAGCGACGTCGGGGCGGTTCGCGCCTTTCTCCAACGCTTCCTTGTTGAGGAAGAGGGAGCGGATCATCGCGGAAGACGAGGGGTTCAACAGGACTTGCGTGAAGTAGCGCGCCTCGATCTTCAGCGCGGTGTCGAAATCGACGAGCGCCCCTTCGTAGATGGAGGACAGAAGCGCCTTGGCCGCCGGGTAGACGCCCTTGGTCTTGCCGTGGATCATCGCCGAGGCGCCCACGAAGGTCATGAAGCCCGCGGGGTGGTAGGGGGCGCCGCCGGGCATTTTGTAGCCCTTGGCGTCCCAGGGTTTGACGATGTCGGCGGGGGGCGCGTTCAGAACCCATTCTTTCGCTTTGGCGAGCAGCTCATCCGCCGGGACAACTTCATCAACCAGGGACGCAGACTTGGCTTTCTTGGGGTCCAGCATCCGGCCTTCGAGCAACACGGGGGCCGCGGCCATCGCGCCGACCATGCGGGAATAGCGGGTCGTGCCGCCCGCGCCGGGGAAGAGGCCCACGAGGATTTCAGGCAGGCCGATCTTGGCCTTGGGATTGTCGGCCATCACGCGGTGGTGGCAGGCCAGCGCGATCTCCGTCCCGATGCCCGCGCAGGTACCGGGCAGGGCGCAGGCGATGGGCTTGCCGCCTTTGTTCGTCTTCGGCTCCATCCCGGCGCGTTCGATTTTGCGCAGGATGCGGTGGCCGTTCATGATGAAGTCAAACAGGCCCTGGGCCGGGTTGTCGCCGGACTCTTCGCGGATCGAAGCCAAGACGTTGAGGTCCATGCCACCGGCGAAATCCTTCTTGCCGGAGGTAATCACGATGCCCTTCACTGCGTCGTCGGCCAAAGCCTGATCAATCAGGTCTTCGCAGGTCGAAAAAGCCTCACGATTGAGAACATTCATGGACTTTCCGGGAACGTCCCAGGTGACAACCGCGACGCCATCGTCGTGCACTTCCATGGTGAAATCGGTCATGGCTTGTTCATCCTCTTCTGAATTTCGGACATTGTCGGCAGGTGCGACGACGGTTTGAATTCCGCCTCTGGCGGCGCGTCATCGCTAGACAATGAATTGGTGACTGAACTGCATTTCCAACGGCCCTCGGTCAGGGTCAGGATCATGCGGCTTTTGACGGGGCCGAAGGCGGGCGCATCGCTGCCTTCGAAGGTTGTTTCGTGGTATCCGCAGATGCGGTCGGCCGAGATGAAATCGGCAGAAGTGATTGCCCGGTGCACGCCACCTTTTTCACCAATTGGCAGATCGAGCATGGCGTCGAAGAAAGCGCGCATGTCAGCCGGTTCGTTGAAAACCCTGTCGGTTGCGTCGTAGTGCGCCTCGAGCGGGTATTGGAACTGGCTCGACCAGCCGTCGAAGTTCGCCGCGTTCTGGTGTTTGTTCAACACATCCAGAAACGCACGATAAAGGGGTTCGGCGTTAGAATGGGCCACGCGGATGTCACCTTGTGTGCCTTGCCACGTTTCGGCGAAACTGCCGGGCTTGGATTTCACGGACCCCAGCGGGAAGCGCAAATTCTCAAGCTCGTGCTCTGCCTCGATCACTTTCCATACGCCGTCGCCCGTATCGCGCAGAAACATGTGACTTTGGTAGCTCGGTAGGATCGAGGTGGCGTCCCGCAGGACGTATGTTTCGTGCCATCCTTCGATAAGCGTTTCGGACAGCTGGCGCGCCTGTTTTACCAGCCGGATGTAGTTGGTGACGCCATGGCCGTTGAGGCTTTCGGAGTGCTGGCGGGTGTCGTTCAGCATGTCCTGCCGTGTTTCGATCAGCGTCTCACCTGTGCGGGTACGGATCAACAGAGGCAACGCGAAGTAGTTGATACATTCCTCGATATTGCCGACGAACAGCAGGTCCGACACGCAATCAAGGTGATCTTGATAGATACTTGCGGCCCGGTCGAGCGCGCCATCATTGGCGAAGGCCGCGCTCATTGCGCGGGCCCGGCGAACCGGGCTCCCTGCCAGATATGAAGCGTAGACCGGACCATTGGTTTATACGCGTTCGAGGATCGTGGCCGACCCCATACCAGCAGCGACGCAAAGCGTGGCGAGACCGATTTCCTTGTCCGCGCGCTCCATCTCATCAAGCAGTGTGCCGAGGATCATCGCGCCGGTGGCCCCAAGCGGGTGGCCCATCGCGATGGCACCGCCATTGACGTTGACCTTGTCGTGGTCGGCATCAAAGGCCTGCATGAAGCGTAGCACGACGGAGGCGAAGGCCTCGTTGACCTCGAACAGGTCGATGTCGCTGAAGCTCATGCCCGTCTCGGCCAGGATCTTCTCGGTCACGGGCACGGGGCCGGTGAGGTTGATGGTAGGATCGGTGCCGATCTTGGTGTTGGCCTTGATGCGCGCGCGGGGCGTGAGGCCCCATTTCTCGCCAAAGTCCTTGTTGCCGATCAGGATCGCGGCGGAGCCGTCCACGATGCCCGAGGAGTTTCCGGCGTGGTGGATGTGGTTGATCGCCTCAAGATGGGGGTATTTCATCAGCGCCACGGTGTCGAAGCCGGGCATGATCTCGCCCATTTCCTTGAAGGCGGGCTTAAGGGAGCCGAGCGACTGCATGTCAGTCTGCGGGCGCATGTATTCGTCGTGGTCCAGAATGGTCAGGCCGTTTTGGTCTTTCACGGCGATGACAGAGCGGTCGAAGCGATTGTCATCCCAAGCGGCCTTGGCGCGGCGCTGGCTTTCCACGGCATATTCATCGGCCTGATCCCGGTTGAAACCGTACTCGGTGGCGATGATGTCGGCGGAGATGCCCTGGGGCACAAAGTAGCTGTCCATGGCAAGCTGAGGGTCCACGGCCATCGCCGCCCCGTCCGAGCCCATGGCGACGCGGCCCATCATCTCGACCCCGCCTGCGATATAGCCGTCGCCCGCGCCGCCCTTCACCTGGTTGGCGGCAAGGTTCACGGCCTCTAGCCCGGAGGCGCAGAAGCGGTTGATGGCGAGGCCGGGGATCGACTCGTCGAGGTCGGATGCCAGAACCGCCGCGCGGGCAAGGCAGCCGCCTTGTTCCATGACCTGGGTGACGTTGCCCCAGATCACGTCCTCAACTGCGTGGCCTTCGAGACCGTTGCGCTCTTTCAGCGTGTTTAGCGTGAAAGCCGAGAGGCGCGCGGCAGTGACTTCGTGAAGGGAGCCGTCCTTGCGGCCTTTGCCACGGGGGGTACGGATGGCGTCGTAGATATATGCGTCGGTCATGAGAGTCCTCCGAGTGTCACCGCCGCGCGGGACGCGGTGTTATCCTAGACATGGGCGTTTTGGGCCCTACAGCGCAAGCGCCTGAGCGACCCCGTGACGTGACGTTTTGGTAAACTTGCGCGTTACCCGCAGGAGGGGGCGCAATCACACCCGCCGCATCCGCCATCGCAGGATGGCGCCGAGCAATCCAACCCGCCGAGGTCACAGCCGCCGCCATCGGGCGCGCCGTCGGGGGCAGGGGTCGCAAATTTATCCGGTGTTGGCGCAGGCTGTGCGTCTGGACTGGAGGAGGACGCACAGAAAGCGGGCAAGGCGAGGGCCGGCAAGCACCCGGGCGCCGCGCAGTCGCAGGCATCACACGCCGCGTCCTGTCGGTTCTGCTTGCGGCGCTTACGACCCCACGGGCCACGGTTGGGGCGTCCATCCTCGCCGGAGCCGTCCTCAGGATCACGTTCGTTGCACACGGCACAATTCGCATGAAGGGTAAGTGAGGCTTGCTTGCAATCTCGCAGGCGTTGGCGGATCAGTGGTATCGCGGCCCAAAGACCATGGTCGCGGATTGCGAATTTCGCATGGCCGGAACAGCCCGTCCCGCCGTGCAGGACGGAATGCGCGCAGCGCCAGCCTTTGCGCGGCGAGATCCAGCGTTGATAGCCCCAGATGGCTCCTAGTGCGATTTGGCTGACCATTATGCCCGTTCCCCATTTTCCCTACTTTGCAAAGGGATGGCCGGGGAAACCAGCAAAAATATGGCGCCTGCGGGGATCACGCCAAGGCGCGTTGCATCAGATCGTAGGGGTGTTTCCAGCCCGGTGTGTCGCTGATCCGCGTCAGCCAAGCGTCGATGGCGGGATAGTCTGCACGAGCGAAGGTGAAGGGTTCTTCATAGAACAGGTAGCCTGCGCAGGAGATGTCGGCGCAGGTGAGCGCATCGCCGACCAGCCAGTCGCGCTCGCTGAGTTCACCTTCAAGCACGGCCAAGGCAGCCTTTAGGCGACCGGCCATGAAACCATTGACGTCGGCGTTGCGCTTTTCTTCGGGCAGGAAGTTCATCATGAAGCGCAGCGGCCCGGCCATGCCGGAGACCTTTTGATTGTCAAAGATCGTCCAACGGAGGATTTCGCGCCGAAGCTCTGGGTGTCCGCCGCCCAGTTTGCCGGTCGTCTCCATGACCCAATCCTGAATAACGCCAGATTGGGTCAGGATGGTGCCATCCGCATCAAGAACCGGAACCTCGCCCATCGGGTTGATCGCTTTGAATTCGGCCGAGCGGGCCTCGCCCTTGAAGAAGTCGACGAACCGCGGCGTCCAATGGACCCCGGCCAATTCCAGAGCGAGCGCCGCCTTGTAGGCATTTCCGGACTCACCAAAGCAGTAAAGTGTGTTGGTCATGTTCCCCCCTTGAGATGGCTCCGTGAGGGCCAAACGTTTCGACGGCTTTTTCGCGGTAACCTTTTGTTAAGGTTAACGAACGAGAATTGCCGTGCGGCGTCAGTTGCAGAGCTGGCGACCCAAAAGGTGAAGGCGTCGCATTGGCTATGTTCCCCCGATGGACCCCGGGGGCGGGTAGTGAATGCGGCGCCGATCCGCTTGGGCCTTAGCGTTTGCGCGCGTCGATCTCGGAATTGAACAGGCGCAGGCGCGCGATGAATTTCTCTTCGTTGATGACGCTGCCCCAGTGCTCGAACAGGAAGCTGAGGAATTCGCCCTCGTCCAGGCCCGCCTCCTTTGCAAGGCTCCGCAATTTGCGAAAGCCGTCTTCGGACATGGCGATGTTTGGGCGGCGCGTCAGGCGCAGGCGTTTGGGCATCAGTCGAGAACCTCCATCGAGCCAAAGGGGAAGTCGACACTGCCGAATTCCGGGTAGGCTTGGCGCAGGATGCTTGTCTGTTGCGTGCTGTCAACGCGGATTAGATACCAAGCCTCATCCTCGTTCAGCAGAAGGGTGGTGGTGTTTGATCGGATGCGGCCAGATCCGGGCTGGGTCATGACGGTCTGCGTTGGTACGAGCGCGTAGGTCAAACCGGTAGACGTCTCGCCCCATGTCGCGCCCTGCAAATCCATGCCGAAGCTTTCGAATGTCATTTGAGACATCATCGCCGTCATCTGGGTTTCCAATTGGGCGACCAGAGTGTCTGCCGGAATACCCGATTGCGTGGCGATGGTGTTCAGAATGCGTGGGGGCATCGCTGTGAGCAGGGCAGAATACTCGCCCGCCTGAAAAGCCGCCTCGAACTGTTCGATAGCAACACGGGCTTCGGCAATGTCTTGTCCGGTTTGCGCTGTCACCGGAAGGGTGGGTGTGATGCCGATTGCGAAGGCGAGAAGCAGGCCCCGGATCGGGCGGAGGCGTTTGTGCATCTTATTCCTTTCGGACGAAGCGAGAGGCGATGATGATCAATATCCCGATAACACACAAGGCAAGTGCCGGCTCAAGCGGGCCAGTGCTGCGTTCACTTGAGGAAACGGCGATTTCGCTCAGTTGATCCATTAAGCGGCTTGCGGACCAAAAAAGGCCCGCGACGAGTGTCGCGAGCCCTATCCAAAGACATGTGCGGCGCACGTTCATCAGAAGTTGGCGGCTTCCAGTGCCATGACATCTTCGCCGCCAGCCTGAATGCGGGCAAGGTGCGTCGCCGTCATCGGAAGGGTGCGGTTCATGTAGAACCGGCCCGTGGCCAGCTTGGTGTTGTGGAAGTCGGGGTCGGTCGTGCCGCCTGCTAATGCTTCCAACGAGGCCTTTGCCATCATGCCCCACATAAGACCCAGGCAAGTGTGCCCGAACAGGTGCATGAAGTCGTAGCTGCCCGAAAGCGCGTTGTTGGGGTTCTTCATGCCTTCCTGCATGAAGTACATGCCCGCGGCCTGCAGATCCTTCGACGCGCGCTTGAGCGGCTCGATGAACTCGGCCATGCCCTCAATCTCAGCCTTCTCTTTGCAGAAGCTTTTGACCAGATCGAAGAACGCCATGACGTGCTTGCCGCCATCCTGCGCGAGCTTGCGACCCACCAGATCCAGCGCCTGAACGCCGTTTGCGCCTTCATAGATCATCGCGATACGGGCATCGCGGGTGAACTGCGACATGCCCCATTCTTCGATATAGCCGTGCCCGCCATAGACCTGCTGCGCCTGCACGGTCATGTCGTAGCCCTTGTCGGTCAGGAAGCCCTTGATCACGGGCGTTAGCAGCGACACGAGGCCATCGGCATCCGCATCTTCCGAACGGTGTGCGCGGTCGATGAGCGTGGAGCCCCACAGAAGGAAGGCGCGGCCCCCTTCGGCAAAGCTTTTCTGCTCCATCAGGTTTCGCCGGATGTCGGGGTGCACGATCAGCGGATCAGCGGGGCCATCAGGGTTCTTCACGCCGGTTACGTCGCGGCCTTGAAGGCGGTCCTTCGCGTATTCGAGTGCGTTCTGGAACGCGATCTCGGCCTGTGCGAGGCCCTGCATGCCGACGCCAAGGCGAGCTTCATTCATCATCGTGAACATGGCGCGCATGCCTTTATGCTCTTCGCCGAGCAGGTAGCCGGTCGCCTCGTCATAGTTCATCACGCAGGTGGAGTTGCCGTGAATGCCCATCTTTTCTTCGATCTTGCCACAGCTGACGCCGTTGCGCGCGCCAAGCGAGCCGTCCTCGTTCACAAGGAACTTCGGTACGATGAAGAGCGACACGCCTTTGATGCCCTCAGGCCCGCCCACGATTTTGCCAAGCACGAGGTGGACAATGTTGTCGGACATGTCGTGCTCACCGGCGGAAATGAAGATTTTCTGGCCGGAAATCTTGTAGCTGCCGTCGCCCTGCGGTTCCGCCTTGGTGCGCATTAGGCCCAGATCGGTGCCGCAGTGGGGCTCCGTCAGGTTCATGGTGCCGGTCCATTCGCACGAGATCATCTTTGGAAGGTAGGTGTCTTTCTGTTGATCGGTGCCGTGGGCCAGGATTGCGGAGGCCGCGCCGTGGGTCAGACCGTGATACATTGTGAACGCCTGGTTGGCGGACGAGAACATCTCACCCGTTGCCGTGTTCATCACGTAAGGCAGGCCCATGCCGCCATACTGCTCGGGCATGTCGATGCCGGGCCAACCGCCTTCGCGGGTCTCGTCAAAGGCCGCTTTAAAGCCCGTTGGCGTACGAACCACGCCGTTTTCCATCGTGCAACCTTCGGTGTCGCCCACAACGTTCAGCGGTGCCAGAACTTCGGAGGCAATCTTGCCGGCCTCGCCAAGGATCGCGGTCGTGAAATCTCGGTCTAGATCACTGTAGCCGGGGATGTTGTCCTGCTCGATCTTGAGAACGTCGTGGAGGATAAACTCCATGTCTTTCGTGGGGGCGGTGTAGCTCGGCATGTTTTTATCCTCCCGAAGGGTGGTCTTTGGTGTTGTCAGGCGGCGGGTTTGTTGCTGGAGAGCATATCGCCCACCAACTGCATCTGGTTGCGCAACTCGTCGATCGCTTCGTCGAGTTCGGCGCGCTGGCGTTCCATATCGGACAGACGCTCCTGCGCTATGTCGAGGGTCTGGCTCAGCTGTGTCTGCTGACTGTCATCGACGTAGTAGAGGTCGAGGAGCTGGCGGATCTCCTCCAAGCTGAAGCCAAAGCGCTTGCCGCGCAGGATCAGCTTGAGACGCGCGCGGTCACGGCGTGTGAACAGACGGCGCTGGCCGTCACGGATGGGGAACAGCAGTTCCTTGGATTCGTAGAAACGCAAGGTCCGTGGGGTCACGTCAAATGCATCACACATCTGGCGGATCGTCATAGTATCCTGGGTCATGATCAGGGTTTCCGATACATCAAACATTTCGTGTCTGGTGCCCAATTGCGAGTCGATGCCTCACACTACAAGCGTAGATGACGTTTACGTAATTCAGACGTTGCGTCATTCCGCGTTTGACGAAAGGTCACGCAAAGTGACGTAGGGGCACTTGGAATTATGCTGCCCGGTGATGGGCCGCACTTAACGTCGTGAGAGGCGCAAATCGGTGCTCAGATGCCAAGCTTGGCCATCGGGCGTGTCAAAGCGCCAGCCATTTTCGGACCACGTATACGAGGTGATCCATACGTAGTGTGAAACGGTCCGCTCCATATCGCGCGGATCAATCAGGGCGCGCAGCGGCACGGTCGCAATCTCTTCCCCGCCCGGTGCCTGATAGAGCCACAGCACCGACTCGTCGGGGTCGCCACTCCATCCTAACAGGTTGCCTCCTGCTGGCGAAATCAGAACGTATTCCCCGTTGGGCGAGGGGTGGACCGCAAAGCTGCGGGTCCAAAAATCAATCGACCAGGTTTCGCCGTCGGGCGGGCCGATGAATACACGGGCCGGATCGAGGGAACCTGTCACGGCAAGACCGGGAAAGGGCGTCATGGTCCAGCTTTCTGCCGGCGGCAGCGGCGTGTCCGCCTGCGTGGCCTGCGTCAGGGTCAACAACAGGAGCGCTGCGCGGATCACAGGTTGGACGCGGTTTCGTCGCGGAGGGTTTTCAACTCGGCAATAACCTCATCCAGTTCGACGCGCCGTTTGTGCAACTCATCCAGCTGCTTGTCTGCATACTGGATCCAAATCTCTTTCTGAGCTTCCCAACCTTCGCCTTTGTCATAAATTTCAAGCCATTGGCGAATTTCTTCTAGGCTGAAGCCAAAACGACGTCCGCGAAGGATCAGGGTCATGCGGGCCACTTCGCGGGGGCCGTAAAACCGGGCACGCCCTTCGCGTTCCGGGGCCAGCAATTCGATGTATTCGTAATGGCGCAATGTGCGCGGCGTCACGTCGAACTTCGCGCACATCTCTTTGAAATCTAGGCGTTCTTCGGACATGATTTGGTGTCTCTCGTCTCCCCGTTTTGTCAGTATGCCGCGTGGTTGCGGGTTTGTTAAGACACTTCCCTCTTGCGCCTGCCGCGCGTGCGACCATGATCCGGGATGAAGGGACAGACATACCATGAGCAAGACAAGCCCCCCGCCCGCCCCTGACAAAGCGAAGATCGCGAGACAGTTCATTGAGGCTATCCCGTTTTCAAAGGCTTTGCAGATGAGCTTGGACGAAATTGGCGATGGATTGGCCGTGATTTCAATGCCTTATGACGAAGCGTTGGTGGGCGATCCGCGCACAGGTGTGATCCACGGCGGTGCGGTCTCGGCGCTTATGGACACGTGCGGTGGGGCAGCGGTGATGAGCCACCCGGAGGCTTTGGCAGCCACTGCAACGATTGATCTGAGGATCGACTATATGCGGCCCGCCACGCCGGGCGACCGGATCACCGCGAAAGCCCATTGCTATCATGTGACCCGCTCGGTCGCGTTTATTCGGGCCGAGGCGTTTGACCATGATGAAAGCCGTCCTGTTGCCGCAGCAACCGGCGCTTTCACTGTGACGAGGGGCTGAGTTATCCACATGAGAAAAGCACCAGAACCCGTTCACATCATTAAGGAAAGGCGCGATAAAGCGCTGGCGGCGCTAGTTGATGGTGTGCCGTATATCCGGACGCTTGGTGTGAGTTTCGACCGCCGTGGGGACGAGCTGACCGCCGTGCTGAATTACGATGACAAGTTGATCGGAAACCCACTTCTGCCCGCACTACACGGTGGTGCAACGGCTTCTTTCCTTGAGGTGTCTGCAATCATGGAATTGTCGTTCGCCATTCTTTGGGACGAGATCGAAAGCGGAAGGTTGGATGCGGATAGCTTGTCGCCAGAAACACTGCCTCGGCTGCCAAAAACGATCGATTTCACAGTGGATTACCTTCGGTCCGGCCTGCCTCGCGATGCCTATGCGCGTGCAAGGGTCAACCGCTCAGGTCGACGTTATGCAAGCGTGCATGTTGAGGCGTGGCAGGACAATCGCGACCGCCTGTTTGCACAGGCAACAGGGCATTTCCTGATGCCGGAGCGCAGTTAGACGAAATGAACGTGCCAGCAGACGCCAGCACCCCGCCAAAGCCGCTGACGCACAAAAGGGTCCTCAAAATCGCGGGTCCCATTGTGCTGTCGAATGCAACGGTCCCGCTATTGGGCATCGTAGATGTAGGCGTGGTCGGACAGATGGGCGAGGCCGCGCCGATTGGGGCTGTGGGCATCGGGGCGATCATTTTATCCAGTGTTTTCTGGATCTTCGGCTTTCTGCGCATGGGGACGGTGGGCCTTGTCGGGCAGGCCGAAGGGGCTGGCGACAGGGCAGAGGTTTCGGCCATTTTGACGCGCGCGTTGATGATTGCCGGTGTGGGCGGGCTTTTACTAATCTCGCTCTACCCGGTGATCGTTTGGGCGGCCTTTTCCTGGGACCCGACCAGTGAGGAGGTTGAAGTTCTCGCGCGGGAATACCTGTTCATCCGTATCTGGACCGCGCCCTTTGCGATTGCCGTTTACGCACTGACGGGCTGGCTTATCGCGCAGGAGCGCACGGGCGCTGTCTTCTGGGTGCAGCTGCTGATGAATGGTCTCAATATAAGCCTTAACTTCTTGTTTGTATTGGGTTTTGAGTGGGGCGTCGCAGGGGTCGCCCTGTCCACGGCCATTGCCGAGGTGGTCGGGGCCGCAGTGGGATTCTGGTTTTGCCGCAATGCCTTCGACCGCCCGGATTGGCGCGATTGGGGCCGGGTGTTCGACCGCGCGCGGATGATCAAGATGGCGCTGTTGAACGTGGACATCCTGATCCGGTCTGCGTTGCTGGTGGCGATGTTCACCTCGTTCACCTTTCTGGGCGCGCAGTTCGGTGATGTGACGCTGGCTGCGAATGAAGTTCTCATACAATTCATGTACTTAACGGCCTATGCGATGGACGGCTTCGCCTTCGCGGCAGAGACATTGATCGCACGCGCCTATGGCCGAAAGGACCCGGCGCGGGTCAGGCGCTCTGCCGGGCTGACTTCGATCTGGGGGCTGGGAATTTGTACGGGTTTTGCCGTGCTTTTCTTCGTCTTGGGCCCTGTTTTCATTGATGTATTAGCCAAGGATGCAGAAGTGCAGGCGGCGGGGCGTGTCTACCTACCGTGGATGATCGCGGCCCCCGTTGTGGGCTGCGCGGCTTGGATGCTGGATGGCATTTTTATCGGCGCGGCGCGCGGGCGCGACATGAGAAACATGATGATTATCAGCGCTTTGATCTACGTTGTTGCAGTTATTGTGCTGATCCCGATCTTCGAAAATCACGGGGTCTGGCTTGCCCTGCTGGTGAGTTTCGCAGCCCGTGGCATCACCCTTGGGGTAAAGTATCCGGCCCTTGAGCGGGCAGCGGGCGACTGAAACTGGCGCTTATTGAATCCTCCCGTTTGGGAGGAGTTGTGCCCGTTCGGGACGACTTTTGTGGTTAATGGCGCCCAAACTGTTCCCGTTCGGGAAGACTTTAGACCAGGGTGAGCACGCGTTCCGGCGGGCGACCGATGATGGCGGTTTCCGCCGTCAGAAGGATCGGGCGTTCTATCAGGATCGGGTGGGTGGCCATCGCGATGATCAGCGCCGGATCATCGGCATCTTTCAAACCGAGATCTTTGTAGATCTTCTCGCCAGTCCGCATCATGGCGCGCGGTTCGACCTTCAGGCGTGCCAGCAGATCGGAGATTTCGTCTTCGGTCGGCGCATTGGTCAGATAGAGGCGCACCGAAGGCGCATGACCACCATCCTCCAGAAGGGCCAGCGCTTGGCGTGATTTGGAGCAGCGCGGGTTGTGCCACAGGGTCAGGTCCATTCCGATACTCCGGTTCCGACGGCGTCGGCGACATTTGCGTGGCCGTCGCGTTCCAAGAGCGCGTCGAGGCCCTGGGCGATCTCGGTCACCAGCGACAGGCCGCCGTAAACAAGGCCGGTGTAAAGCTGCACTGCTGACGCGCCCGCGCGGATCTTGGCATAGGCTTGTTCGGGCGAGGCCACGCCGCCGACGCCGATCAGGGGGATCGTGCCGCGCGTATGGGCGTGAAGTTGCGCCAGAACGCGGGTCGATTTCTCAAACACCGGCTGGCCGGAGAGGCCGCCTTTTTCGCCGGCGTGCGGGCTTTGCAGGCCATCACGGTCGAGCGTTGTGTTGGTCGCGATAATGCCGGAGATGCGGCCGGGCGCGTCGAGGATGACTTCGACGATATCCTCGATGTCTTGTTGGGTCAGATCGGGGGCGATCTTGAGGAACAGCGCGACAGGCTCAGCCTCGATCAGGCGGACGGCGTCGACGCGGGAGATGATCTCAGCCAGTGCCTCTTTCCCCTGCAAATCCCGCAGCTTTTCGGTGTTGGGGGAGGAGACGTTGATCGTCGCAAAGTCGATATGGGGCGCGCAGCGGCGGTAGACGGCGGCGAAATCCTCTAACCGGTCGGCGCTGTCCTTGTTGGCGCCGAGGTTCAGGCCGATGGGGATTTCGCGGGGCGTTTTTTCGAGCCGCTCGGCAATCGCCTCCATCCCGTCATTGTTGAAGCCGAAGCGGTTGATGGCTGCTTGATCTTCGCTGAGTCGGAAAAGGCGGGGCTTTGGGTTGCCGGGTTGGGGTTTGGGGGTGGCCGCACCGACTTCGATAAAGCCGAAGCCTGCGCGTTGCAGCGGGCCAGCCGCCTCCGCGTTCTTGTCGAAACCAGCGGCGAGCCCAATGGGATTGAGCAGATCAAGGCCCGCCACCCGCGTTTTCAGACGGTCGGTGGTGAAGGGGCCGGTGAGCGGGCCGAGCCCCATGCGCAACGCCAGAAGCGCTGCGCCGTGGGCGCGTTCCGGATCCATCGAGCGGAGGAGTTTAAGGCCGATATTTTCCAGCATCTACATGTCTTTCGGGAAGATATGCGTGCCGTCGATCAGGGGCAGAGGCCCGTGCCAGATTACGTCCGCCAGCCGCAGCGGGGCGTAGAGGTGGGGAAATTTGTCGCCGCCGCGCGAGACCTCCCACTTCAGGGCATCGCCCAAGACGTCGGCCTCAAGTGCTGCGAGGATCAGCCCCTCTTCACCCGAAAAGTGTTTTGCGGCGGTTTCCTGTGCCTGTGCAGCGGTCGAGAAATGGACAAAGCCATCGGCCACGTCGATGGGGGCACCGGGCGTCTCACCCTTGGCTTGCAGATCGGCCCATTCTGAGGCCCGCAGGATCTTGTAAATGCGCATGGGGGGCGTTTGGCCCGCCCCTCCCGTGGCGTCAAGTGTCACGGGGTTGTGACTTGGGCGCTTTACTTGGGGCAGGGGTGACGCCAAGCTGGCAACAGTCCAACAAAAAACCTGGGAGTATTTCAATGATCGCACGCATTTTGGGATCAACCGCGATTCTGGCGGGCCTTGGCCTCGCGGCCCCTGCCGCCGCCGACACGACCCTGCACCTGCTGCACATCAACGACCTGCACAGCCGCATTCAGCCGATCAACCGCTTTGACAGCACGTGTAACGCCGAAGACGACGCGGCGGGCGAATGCTTTGGCGGCGTGGCGCGGATCGCGACCGCCATCAACACGCTGCGCGGCGAGTTGGAGGGCGAGAACGTTCTGGTGCTGGACGCGGGCGACCAGTTTCAGGGCTCGGCCATGTTCACCACGTATCAGGGTGAGGCGGCAGCCGAATTCATGAACGCCATCGGCTTTGATGTGATGGCCTCGGGCAACCATGAATGGAACCTTGGCCCGTCGGGCTTTGCACGGTTCATCGAGATGGTGAATTTCCCCGTGATCGCGGGCAATCTGGATGTGAGCCAGGAGCCTGAGATCAACGAGTTGTTGCAGGACCATGTGGTGCTGGATGTGAACGGCGTGCAGGTTGGTGTGATTTCCGCGCTGGCCACCGACACGGCCGAGACGTCTTCGCCCGGTGACAACGTGATCTTCACCGACGAGATCGAAGCATTGCAGGCCGATGTGGATGCGCTGACCGAGGCTGGTGTGGGCATCATCATCGCGTTGACCCATGTGGGCACGCCAGATGACATTCGGATTGCTGAGGCCGTGACCGGCATCGACGTGATCGTGGGCGGCCATTCGCACACGCTGTTCAGCGCCAGTGATCCGGGCCGCGAGCAGCCCTATCCGCTGTGGATTTCGAACCCGGAGGGCACGATGGTGCCGATCGTGCAGGCCTATGCCTATTCGAAATATGTCGGCCATCTTGAGGTGACCTTCGACGATGCGGGCGATGTGATCTTCGCACAGGGTGACACGATGCTGTTGGACGCGTCGGTGACGCCGGATCCGGACATCGCGGCCCGTGTGGGTGAATTGGCGGAGCCCATTGAAGAAGCGATGAGCGAGATCGTGGGGGAGACCGCCGATTTCATCGAGGGTGACCGTTCGGTCTGCCGGGTTGAGGAATGCCCAATGGGCAACCTTGTGGCCGATGCCATGCTGGAGCGTGTGGCCGACCAGGGTGTGACGATCGCGATCCAGAACGGCGGCGGTTTGCGCGCCTCCATCGACGGGGGTGAGGTCAGCATGGGTGAAGTGCTGACGGTTCTGCCGTTCCAGAACACGCTGGCGACGTTCCAGTTGACCGGTGCCGGTGTCATCGCGGCGCTTGAGAATGGTGTGAGCGAGGTCGAGGAAGTGGCGGGTCGTTTCCCGCAAGTCTCGGGCATGCGCTATACGTGGGACCCCGCCGGTGAGCCGGGCAGCCGCATCGTTTCGGTGGAAGTCGCCGATGGTGATGGCTTCGTCGAGATCGATCCGGAGGCCGTCTACAGTGTCGTGTCCAACAATTACATGCGCGGTGGCGGGGACGGCTACGATGTCTTCGAGAACGAGGCCACGAACGTCTATGATTTCGGCCCCGGTCTGGAAGAGGTCGTGGCGACGTATCTAGGTGAGAATTCGCCCTATGCGCCGTACACGGATGGGCGCATCACCCAAGCGGAGTAATTCGCTAACCGCCTGAATTTTAGGCAAATTGAGCCGGCCTCGTGTGAACGGGGCCGGTTTTTTGCTGCTATGCAGAAACTGCAAGGCGGGTTTCGAAAAAGGGCGTCTGGTGCATTTCGTTAGCGCTCACATATTGGGGTCACGAGAGACGAAATTCACACGAGCCAATAAGGAGCTGTACCATGGCCTCGATCCTCAACACGATCCGCACTGCCGCCCAAAAGCGTGCAGCCTACAACCGCACCGTTTCCGAGATTTCGGCCATGCCGACGGAACTGGCTGTCGAAGACCTGGGCATCTTCCCGGGTGACGCACACAAGATCGCTTACGCCACCGTTTACGGGCGCTAAGCCAAGGGGTTAGGCTCGGCCCATGTGCGGCCGTATGACCATGACCCATCCCACAGACGCCATGGCGCAGCTGTTTGAGGCTGCGCCAGCGAATGATCTACCCGAACCGCCCACGTATAATCTGTGCCCGACACAGAGCGTGGGCGTTGTCGTATCTGGGGACGGGCGTAGTTACAGGCCGATGCGGTGGGGGTTCTTGCCGCATTGGTACAAGGCGATGAATGGCGGGCCGCTTTTGATCAACGCGCGGGCCGAGACGATTGCCGAGAAGCCTGCCTTCAAAGCGGCGGTGCGCGAACGGCGCTGTTTGATTGCCGCGACGGGCTTTTATGAATGGACCAAGGATGAAGAGGGAAACCGGCTGCCGTGGTATTTCTCACGCCCCGGCGGCGAGCCGATGGTCTTCGCGGGTATCTGGCAGATGTGGGGGAAGGACGACCCGGTGCCGACCTGCGCGATTGTGACGACTGGTGCGGGTGAGTGGATGGCCGAGACGCATCATCGGGAGCCGGTGGTTTTGGCGGAAGACGATTGGGCGACCTGGCTGGGAGAGAGTGGCGAGAAGGCCGCGCCTCTGATGCGGTCTTCGCCCGGGGGTTATTACCAGCGCTGGCGTGTGGACCGGGCGGTGAACTCGAACCGGGCGAGCGGGCCGGACTTGATCGAACCGATTTGAGTCCATTATTGCGCCCCTTTGGGGCGCGATGGGGGCGCTGCCCCCAAACCCCTGAGATATTTTTGGCACATGGAAGACAGGGCGCGAGTTGGACGTGTCAGCGCGCGGTGGCGAAGAGGGCCTCTGTGTCCAGGTGTTGGCGCAAGTGGTCGGCGAGCGCGTCGAGGGTGGATTCGACGGATTGATCGTAGTTTGCCGTGCTGGAGGTGTTGAATTGGGCCAGCCAGGCGGCGCGGAACGTGTCGTCGCGGAAGAGGCCGTGGAGGTAGCTGGCGGTGATCTGGCCGGAGGGGCTGCGCGCGCCTTCCGGCTGGCCGGAGATATGGGCGAAGGGGCGTGCGCGGTCGGGGCCTTTGGTTTCGCCGATATGAATCTCGTAGCCGCGGACGGGCAGGTTGGTGCCGGCGTAGGTGGCGGTGACCTCGGTGAGGGTTTTCTTCGGCGTCATGGTTGTTGTGACGTCGAGGAGGCCGAGGCCGAGGTCTGTGCCGGGGGTGCCTTCGATGCCGTCGGGGTCGGAGATGGACGTCCCGAGCATCTGGTAGCCGCCGCAGATGCCAAGGACATAGCCGCCGCGCCGGATATGGGCCTGTAGGTCGGTGTCCCAGCCTTGGGCGCGGAGGAAGGCGAGATCGCCGCGCGTGGATTTGGAGCCGGGGATTATGACGACGTCGGCATCGCCGGGGATAGCGTGGCCTGCGTTGAGCATGGTCAGGCGGACATTTGGTTCCTGCGCGAGCGGGTCCATATCGTCGAAATTTGCGATGCGGCTGAGGCGCAGGCAGACGATGTGCAGGCCCTCGGTGCGGTTCGGTGTGGCGATGTCGAGCGCGTCTTCGGCGGGGAGTTTGTGGGCTTGCGCGAACCACGGGATGACGCCGAAGCCGGGCCAACCGGTGTGGGATTTGATAAGGTCGTATCCGTCGTCGAAAAGGCTCGGGTCGCCGCGGAACTTGTTGATCATGAAGCCTTTGATCAGGGCCGCGTCAGCGGGGTCGATCACGGTCTGGGTTCCGACGATCTGGGCGATGACGCCACCGCGGTCGATGTCGCCGCAGAGGATCACGGGTGTGTCGGTGGCGCGCGCGAAACCCATGTTGGCGATGTCGCCGGGGCGCAGGTTGACCTCGGCGGGCGAGCCTGCGCCCTCGACGAGGATCAGGTCGTGGTGCGATTTGAGGCGTTGGAAGCTGTCGGTGACGGCCTCTAGCAGTTGCGGTTTGAGTTTGGCGTAGTCGCGGGCGCGGACGGTGGTCAGGCGCTTGCCTTGCACGACGACTTGGGAGCCTGTGTCGGTTTCGGGCTTGAGCAGGACCGGGTTCATGTCGGTGTGGGGCGCGACGCCGGAGGCCAGCGCTTGCAGGGCCTGGGCGCGGCCGATCTCGCCGCCGTCCGAGGTCACGGCGGCGTTGTTGGACATGTTTTGCGGTTTGAAGGGGGCGACCGACAGGCCGTTCTGGCGGGCGATGCGGCAGAGGCCCGCGACGAGCATGGACTTGCCGACATTGGAGCCGGTGCCCTGGATCATAAGCGCGCGGGTCAAGCGAGGGCCTTTGGCAGTTCGTCCCGCGTGGCGTCGGTGAAGTGGAAGGTGCGCCAGCCAAGTGCGCGGGCGGCGTCGCAATTGCGGGCGAGGTCATCGACCAGCAGGGTGGCTTGGGGGGCGACGCCGGACCAGTCGGTGATGGTCTGGAAATAAGCGGGGTCGGGTTTGGCGCGTTTCATGCGGCCCGAGGCGAAGACGTGTTCGACAAGGGCGGAGAAGCCCATTTCAGTCTCAATGTAGTCCGCGCGGCTTGCGGGGTTGTTGGTGCCGATGACGTGGCGGGCCGGGTGGGTTTTCAGGTGCGATATGACCTGCGTGTCGGGGCGCGCGTCTTTGGCGTACCAATAGGTGATGAAGGTGTCGGGGGTTATGTCGGTGTCTTGGGTGGCGAGCCAGTCCGCGGCGACATCATGCAGCTCTTCCTCGCCGCGGATCACGGACCGGATGCGGCCTGATTTGAAAACGTAGTCCTGAAGGCTAGAGAGGCTGAGACCCAGATCAGCCTCCAGATCATCGGCCCAGACGAACCGCCCCTCCACGATATTGCGGTTCAGGACGCCGTCGAAATCCCAGACGATCAGCTCAGGTGCCATGGTAGGGTTCGACCTTCGTGATGTTGCCCTCCGCATCGCGATAGACCTTTTCGTCAGCGATGATCGTGACGGTCTCACCGGTCTTGGAATAGGTCACGGTATCGTCGTGGGAGCGGGTGCCGATGACGAGATAACGGCAGGGGGCTTGGGTGCGGTTCTCTAGGTGGTGGCCCACGGGTACGCCTGCCTTGAAGGTGGCCGTGTCGCCCTGGATCAGGTCGGTCTCAGCGTCGCCTTCGATCAGCGTGACGGTGCCGGAGAGGACGTGGATCATCTCATCCTCGTTGGCGTGCCAATGGGTTTTGGAGGCGGCGGAGCCGGGCCAGAGCGTTTCGATGAACGCGCCGAATTGGGTCAGGCCACCGGCATCGGAGAGAAGTTCGGCGCGGCAGCGGCCGATTTCATCTTCGCCTTCGTCGATCTTGGGATTTTCGACCTTGGGCATTAGAACTCCACGCCTTTCTGGGCCTTCACGCCGTCGCGGAAGGGATGTTTGACGAGGGTCATTTCGGTGACGAGGTCTGCGGCTTCGATCAGTTCGGGCTTTGCGTTGCGGCCTGTGAGGCAGACATGGGTCATCTGTGGTTTCTCGTGCAGGAGGAAATCGACGACCTCGTCGATATCGAGGTAATCGTAGCGGAGCGCGATGTTGATCTCGTCCAGCATAACGAAGTCGATTTCGGGGTCGAGGATCTGCTCCTGCGCGATCTTCCAGCCGTTCTGGGCGGCGGCGATGTCGCGCTCGCGGTCTTGCGTTTCCCAGGTGAAGCCCTCGCCGGAGACGAAGAAGCGGCATTCATCGGCGAAGCGTTCGCGCAGGAAGCTCTTCTCGCCCGTGTCCCAATTGCCCTTGATGAATTGCACGACGGCGGTGCCCATCCCGTGCTGGATGGAACGCATGACCATGCCAAACCCGGACGAGGATTTGCCCTTGCCGGGGCCAGTGTGGACCATGATCAGGCCCTTCTCCTCAGTCTTGGTCTCCATCATCTTGTCGCGCGCCGCCTTGATCTTTTTCATCTTCTCGTTGTGGCGGGCGTTTTCGTCTTGCGTCTCGGTCATGGGATCCTCCGTGGCGTCATGGGAAGGGGTGACATTGCCGGGGCCGATTGACAAGCGGGTCAGCGCGTGAGCAGTGTTTTCGACGATGGTGCGCCGGTTTGGCGCTGAAGAGGGAATGGGGTGAGATGCCCCGGCTGCCCCCGCAACTGTGAGTGGTTTGCGTCGTGTCAAAAGGCCACTGGGCTTGTCCCGGGAAGGCGACACGATGCGTGGGCCACAAGCCAGGAGACCTGCCATCGCAACTGGAACTTATGTGCCGGGCGGGGTGCCTCGGGCTTGGGGGAATGATGGATACCGAAAAGGCTCCGGTCGAGCTTCTGGTCTGCGTGAAGTGTTTGCGCGGAGGCGAGGCGACCGAGGATGGCGAACGGCCCGGCACGCGGTTGTACGAAGATTTGCGCGCGGCGGGGATGCCCGAGGGCGTGACGCTGACACCGGTGGAATGCCTGCAGAATTGCGATCATGGATGCTCTGCAGTGATGCGGGGCGGCGCGGCGCGTTGGACCTATGTGTACGGAAACCTTGATGAGGCGTCGCATACGGACCTGCTGCGCGACGGCATGGAATTATACCGGGACGCGAGCGATGGGGTGATCCCGTGGCGGCAGCGGCCCGAACACTTCAAACGCAACTGCATTGCGCGCATTCCGCCGGTCGCCCCGGCTGCGCCGAAACTGGGAGGCTAAAGGTATGGCTGATTTGGCGAAACTGCCGGTGACGATCGTGACGGGGTTTCTGGGGTCGGGGAAGACGACGCTGATCTCGCAGCTGATGCAGAACCCGGGCGGCAAGCGGTTGGCGATTGTGGTCAACGAGTTTGGTGATGTGGGTGTGGATGGTGAGATCCTGAAGGGGTGCGCCATTCCCGATTGCCCGGCGGAGAATATCATGGAGCTGGCGAATGGCTGCATCTGCTGCACGGTGGCCGATGATTTCATCCCGACGATTGAAGCGCTGATGCAGTTGGAGCCGCGCCCGGAGCATATCGTGATTGAAACGTCCGGGCTGGCGCTGCCGAAGCCGCTTTTGAAGGCGTTTGACTGGCCGGATATCCGTTCGAAAATCACGGTGGATGGCGTGATCGCGCTGGCCGATGCGGAAGCCGTGGCCGATGGCCGGTTCGCGCCGGACGTGGCGCGCGTGGATGCGCAGCGCTTGGCGGATGAGTCGATTGATCACGAGACGCCGTTGAGCGAAGTGTTCGAGGATCAGATTTCCTGCGCCGATATCGTTTTGCTGACCAAGCCGGATCTGGCGGGGCCGGAGGGCGTTGCTAAGGCCAAAGCGGTGATCGAGGCGGAAGCGCCGCGGGCTTTGCCTATTGTGGAAGTAGCCGAGGGGCGGGTTGATCCGCGCGTGATCCTGGGGCTGGAAGCGGCGGCAGAGGATGACATGGACGCGCGGCCTTCGCATCACGACGGGCATGACGACCATGAGCATGATGATTTCGAGAGCATCGTTGTGAACATCGCACCCGTTGCGGACCCGGCGGATTTGGTGGCGCGGATCGAGCGGCTTGCGACTGAGCAGAACATCCTGCGCGTGAAGGGCTATGCAGATGTGGCGGGCAAACCGATGCGCCTTCTGGTGCAGGCTGTGGGTGCGCGGGTGCGGCATCAGTATGACCAGCCTTGGGGCGACCGGCCTCGCGCGGGCCGTCTGGTGGTGATCGCCGAGCATGACGATGTCGACCCGGCGGCGATCCGCGCGGTGCTGGCCCCGGAAACGGTGGCCGCCGAGTGACATGGTGCGGCCGGTGGATCATGGCGAACGGCGAGGCCCTGCAAGCGGGGTCTTGCAGGAGGCGTTCCAGATCACCGGGCGCGGCTGTGTCGGCGTCTTTGCCGAACTTGAGGGGATCGTCCGTGTCGGAGATACGGCGCGGTTTCCAGATGGCGAGCTGAAGGTCACCGGCATTGAGATAATTCGCTACACCGATCCGACAAAGCGGCCCGAAGGGGAGATTGGCGTACTGCTAGAGGGGGCGGAGAAAGAGGCGCTTTTGGCCTTTAAGGGCAAACGGATTGTCTTTGAGGCGGGAGAGGACTGATGCACGTCATCTTCCGCGAAAGCCACGGGTTGGAGGAGACGGAGACCCCGCAGGATCTGGCGCAGACGCCTGCCGATCTTGTGGTTTTGTCGCTGTCAGACTCGGACCTTGGCGCCTTTGCGGAGGGCTGGCGACGGTCGGACGGGGCTTTGCCGAGCTTGCGGCTGGCGAATATCGTCGCGCTGAAACATCCTTTGTCTGTCGACACTTACGTGGAGCAGACGTTGGAGGGGTCGAAGGGCATCCTGATCCGCCTGATCGGCGGCGTGCCCTATTGGCCTTATGGCTTGCAGCAGATCGAGGCGCTTTGTCGGGCCAAGGGGATCGCGCTGGCCGTGCTGCCTGCCGATGGGCGGGAGGATAAGCGGCTCGATGACATCTCGACCTTGCCGGTCAGCACGCTGCGGCGGTTGCAGCATCTTTGTGATGCGGGCGGGGCTGTGGCCGCGCAGGCGGCGTTGCAACAGATGGCCTTGGCCTCGGGCCTTTATGCGGGGCCGGTGAAAGGTGCGAAGGGCGTGGCGCAAGTGGGCGGCTGGACGCCGGAGCACGGGGTGTGTTGCCCGGTTTTGGCGTGCGGTGAAAAGCTGGTGCTGGTGACGTTCTACCGGTCGTACCTTGTGGCCGCCGATCTGGCGCCGATTGAGGCCCTGTTTGACGCGTTACGAGCGCAAGGGTTCGCGGTCATGGGCCTGTTTGCGCCGTCGCTGAAGGCACCCGGAGCGGCGGAGTGGATGGCCCGGATGGTTGCGCATCTGGCCCCGGTGGCCGTGGTGAATGCGACGTCGTTTTCGGGGAAGGGGGCGTCTGGCACGTCGCCGCTCGATGCGGGCGAGGTGCCGGTGTTCCAGGTGGCTTTGGCAACTTCGACCGAAGAAGCCTGGGCCGAGGCCGAGCGCGGGTTGTCACCCGCCGATCTGGCGATGCATGTGGTCTTGCCCGAGGTGGACGGGCGGATCTTTGGCGGCGCGGTCAGTTTCAAGGAACCGCAGGCGCGCGACGAGGCTTTGCAATTCGCGCGGTTTGTGCACCGGGCCAATGCGGGGCGCGTTGAAGCGGTGGCAAAACGGGTGGCCGCGTGGCACAAGCTGGCCGAGTCTGAGGAGCGACGCGTGGCCTTGGTGCTGAGCACCTATCCTGGGCGGGAGTGGAACCTGGCGCATGCCGTAGGCCTGGATGCCATCGCCTCCGCCGGGGCGATTTTGGAGGATCTGGGCGAGGCAAGCGGGCTCAGCGCCGACGATCTGCGCGCGGCGCGCCTGGTCTGGCCCTTCGCCGCGTATAAGGCGGCTTTGTCACGCCTTCCCAAAGCGTTGCGCGACGATCTGGAAGCGAGCTGGGGCAGCTGCGAGGAGGATGCGGATGCATCCGAGGAGGGGCTGGCCCTGCCGATCCTGCGGCGCGGGCAGACCTGGGTGGCGTTGCAGCCTGAGCGGGGCAATCCCAAGCTGCGGGACGCAGAATATCACGACCTCGCCCGCGTGCCGCGCCATGGCTACGTGGCGTTCTACCTTTGGATGCAGGAGCACGCCGATGCGCTGATTCATATCGGCGCGCACGGGACGTTGGAATGGCTGCCGGGCAAATCAGTGGCCTTGTCTGAGGCATGCTGGCCCGAGGCGCTGACCGGCGATCTGCCGGTGATCTATCCGTTTATTGTGAACGATCCGGGCGAGGCCGCGCAGGCAAAACGGCGGATCGGGGCGATTACGCTGGGTCACATTCCGCCACCTCTGAAGCCGTCCGAGACTCCCACACGGCTGGTGCGGCTTGAGGCATTGCTGGACGAGTTTTCCAATGCGGATGGGTTGGACCCGAAGCGGCGTGACCGGTTGCAAGAAGATATCCGGGCCGAGGCGCAGGCATTGGGCGTGGAGGCCGATCTGGGTCTTGAGGCGGCGTCGTGCAGCGCCGAGGCGATCACGCGGATCGACCGGTTCGTGTGCGATGTGAAGGACAGCCAGTTCGGCGATGGGTTGCATGTGTGGGGCCGGGCGGGGCCGGAGGTTGAGGCGTTTGACAGCACCTCATCGGCTGTCGCGGAACGCTCCAGCCTCCTCGCAGCCTTGGCGGGCCAGCGGATCGATGCGGGGCCGAGCGGATCACCCTATCGCGGGCGGACCGATGTGCTGCCGACGGGGCGGAATCTGTACACCACTGACCCGCGTTCGGTGCCGTCCCGGGCAGCTTATGCACAGGGCGAGGTCTTGGCGGATGAGTTGATCCGGCGGCATTTGCAGGAGGAGGGCGATTATCCGAAAGGGTTGATCGTGGACCTGTGGGGGTCAGCTACGATGCGCACGGCGGGTGAAGAGTTCGCCATGGCGTTGGCGCTGCTGGGCGTGCGGCCGGTTTGGGACGACGGCAGCGAACGGGTGAGCGGCATCGAAGTGCTGCCGATTGCGGAGTTGGACCGGCCCCGGATCGACGTGACTTTGCGGGTGTCGGGCCTGTTCCGCGATGTGTTCCCGACGCTGTCGGCTTTGTTCCAGCAGGCCGTGCGGGCCCTGGCGGGCCGCGATGAGGCGGCGGATTGGAACCCCTATGTCGGCCGGGAGGGCGCGCGGGTCTATGGGCCGGCGCCAGGGGCGTTCGGCGTGGGGATGGGCGCGCATTTGGGCGACTACAGCGAGGATGCCAAGCGCGCGGCGGGCGAGGCTTGGCTCGCCGCATCGGCCTATGCGCTGGACGGCGACAAGATCGCGAAGGATGCGGAGGGGATTGCGGCGCGGGTCGCGGGCGCGGATGCGTTTGTGCATCTGCAGGACTTGCCTGAGACGGACATTCTGCTGGCCGAGGATTACGCGACGCATGAGGCGGGCTTTGCCGCCGCGCAGGGTGTCACGGGCGGGCAGGCGGCGCTTTATCATCTGGATGTCACCGACCCAGAGCGGCCAAGGGCGCGCGCATTGACCGAGGAAGTGGCGCGCGTCGTCCATGCCCGCGCGGCGCATCCGGGCTGGATCGCGGGGATGCAGCGGCACGGGTTTCGGGGGGCGGCGGAAATTGCGGCGACCTTGGAAAACATGGCGGTCTTCGCGCAATTGGCCCATGTTGTCCCATCACACCTGTTCGATTTGTACTATGAGGCGACGTTGGGGGACGATGCGGTTGAGGCGTTTTTGGCCGATGCCAACCCCGAAGCGCTGGCCGCGATGCGGGACCGGTTTGCAGCGCTCCATGCGGCAGGGCTTTGGGTGTCGCGGCGGAACTCGATCCGGGCGGCGCTGGAGGCGGCGGAGTGAGTGTAGACCGCAAGACCTGGGGCTGGTGCCCGAGCGTGGTGCGGCCGATGCCGCTCGATGACGGCCTGATGGTGCGCATTCGGCTTTGGATGGACACCATGACGGCGGAGCAGGCTTTGGGCCTTGCCAACCTTGCGGAACGCCATGGCGCAGGTGTGATCGAGTTGACCAATCGCGCCAACCTCCAGCTGCGTGGCTTGACCGAGGCAGAGCACGCAGCCCTTGTGCCGGAGCTTGAAGCCCTCGGCCTCACACGCATCGACCGGACGGCCAGCGGTCGGGTAAACGTCACGCTGAACCCGTTTCGGCGGTTGGACGGTCAGGATGCCGATGGGCGGGCGGCGGAATATCTGTCGCACATGACGGCCGCGCGAGACTATATCGCTTTGCCGCAGAAATTCGGTTTCGTCGTCGACACCGGACCGCAGCGCAGGTTGGCGGATGTGCCGGGTGATATTCGGATCGAGGCGCATGGCGCAGGTTTGATCGTGCGGGCCGATGGTTGCACGCACGGGATGCCGGCCACCTGCGAGAAATCCGCCGTGAACCAGGCGCTGGAATTGGCGAATTGGTTTCGAGTGAGCGGCGGCATCGGTGCGGATGGACGCGGGCGCATGGCCGACTTGACGGCGCGGGAGACACTGCCCGACGGGTTGCGCGGAACGCTTTTGCCGAATGAGCCCGCGCGCACGTCCGCGCGGGGGCCGGAATGGATCACGGCCCGAGACGGCAGGCTGTCGCCACAGGCGTTGAGGGCAGCGCTTTCGGATGCCGTGACCTGCGTGCGGGTGACGCCATTTCGCGCGCTTTACCTGCCGGAGCTTGCACCGGACGGGGCGCAGGACAATAAGGCCGAAACGGCCAGCAAGGGGGACGGCGTGGATGCCGTATGAATACGAGAAAAACGGGCAGGCGATCTATGATGAGAGCTTTGCCACGATCCGGGCGGAGGCCGATCTGGCCCGCTTTGATGCCGATAGCGAGCAGGTTGTCGTCCGCATGATTCACGCCGCTGGCATGGTGGGTTTGGAAGCCCATGTGAAGGTGTCGGACGGCATGGTGGCGGCGGCGCGGGCGGCGTTGCAGGCGGGCGCGCCGATCTTTTGCGATGCCTATATGGTCAGCGAGGGCGTGACGCGGAAGCGGTTGCCTGCGGGCAATGACGTGATCTGCACGTTGCGCGACGACCGCGTGCCGGGGATGGCGGCAGAGATGGGCACGACACGCTCGGCGGCGGCGCTGGAGCTGTGGCGCGACCGGCTTGAAGGATCGCTGGTGGCGATTGGAAACGCTCCGACGGCCCTGTTTCACCTGCTGGAGATGTTGGAAGACCCGGCCTGCCCTCGGCCCGCGGCGATCATCGGCTGCCCGGTGGGCTTTGTCGGCGCGCGCGAGAGCAAGGACGCCCTGTGGGAGGCGCTGCCGGTGCCGTCGATCATCGTGGAGGGGCGCTTGGGCGGCTCGGCCATCACGGTGGCTGCGATCAACGCAATTGCGAGCCGCGCGGAATGAGTGGCGCCATTTACGGGGTGGGCCTTGGGCCGGGTGATCCCGACCTGATGAGCGTCAAGGCGGATCGCCTGTTGCGCTCGGCCAAGCATGTGGCGTTCTTCCGCAAGGCGGGGCGCGCGGGGCGCGCGCGGAAGATCGTGGAGGGGATGCTGCGCGCGGATGTTGTTGAATTCGCGATGGAATATCCCGTCACAACGGAAATCCCGCTCAGCGATCCGCGCTACAATGAGATCCTGTCGGGCTTCTACGCGGAGGTCACGGCGCATCTGTGCAGCCTTGCCTCGGGCGGGGAAGACGTGGTGGTTCTGTGTGAGGGCGACCCGTTTTTCTACGGCTCGTTCATGCATCTCTACGAGCGTTTGAAGGATACTTGCGACGTGCAGGTTGTGCCCGCGATCACCGGCATGTCGGCGGCCTGGACCGCGACGGGCGCGCCGATCACCTGGGGCGATGATATCCTGACCGTGGTGATGGGCACGTTGGGCGAAGACGCCCTGGCGGATGCCATGGCGCGGGCTGATGCGCTTGTGGTGATGAAGATTGGGCGCAACCTGTCGAAAGTGCGCCGGGCGTTGGAGACTGCCGGGAAGGCGGATCGCGCCGTGTTGGTGCAATATGCGGCGATGGAGGGGGAAAGCGTCTGCGCGTTGTCGGAGTATGATGGTGAGACGTTGCCCTATTTCTCGATCATCGTGGTGCATGGGCAGGGGCGCAGGCCGTGAGCGGCTGGGTTGTCGTGGCGGGCCTTGGGCCGGGGGATGAGGCGCTGGTGACGCCCGAGGTCTCGGACGTGTTGGCGCAGGCGACCGATGTGGTGGGCTACATTCCTTACGTGCGGCGGGTGGCGGCGCGCGATGGCCTGACGCTGCATGAAAGCGACAATCGGGTGGAGCTGGACCGCGCGGCACATGCCTTGGGCATGGCGGCGGAGGGCAAGCGCGTTGTCGTGGTGTCCTCGGGCGATCCGGGCGTGTTCGCGATGGCGAGTGCGGTGTTCGAGGCGCTGGAGGCGGGGCCTGCAGAATGGCTTTCGCTGGATGTGCGGGTCTTGCCGGGCATTTCCGCGATGTTCGCGGCGAGTGCCAAGGCAGGTGCGATCCTTGGCCATGATTTATGCGCGATCAACCTCAGCGACAATCTCAAGCCTTGGGATCTTATAGAAAAACGCCTGCGGCTTGCGGCGGAGGCGGATTTCGCCATGGCGTTCTACAACCCACGCTCCAAGGCGCGGCCCGAAGGGTTCGGGCGGGTATTGGAGGTGTTGCGGGAAGCGTGTGAGCCGGAGCGGATCATTGTGTTCGCGCGCGCGGTCTCCACTGGGGAAGAGGCGCTGCGCTTGGTGACGTTGGACGAGGCGACGCCAGAGATGGCCGATATGCGGACGGTGGTTCTGGTTGGATCATCGCGGACCCGGCGGGTGGGCGATTGGGTTTATACGCCGAGGTTTGTAGAATGAATCCACGTGAGCACATCGCCGGGGGTCGCCAGTTCGTGTCGCTTGGGTTGGGGCGGACGGTCGATCATGAGGACCGGCAGGCCAAGGGCGCGGGCGGCGGCGAGTTTGGCGGAGGCGCCTGTGCCGCCGGAATTTTTGGAGACGACGAGGTCGATTTGATGGGTTTCCATCAGGGTGCGGTCGGAGGCCTCGGAGAACGGGCCGCGATCAACGATGATCTCGGTCTTCGGCAAGGGCAGCGGCGCTTTGGGCGGATCGACGAGACGCAGAAGATAGGTGTGCTGCGGATTGGGCGCGAACTCGGCCAGATGCATCCGGCCCACGGCGAGCATGACGTTGCAGGCGGGGCGGTCGAGGGCTGCGACGGCGGCGGGGATGTCGGGGACGTTGGTCCAGTTGTCGCCGGGTTGCGCGCTCCAAGGGGGGCGTGTGAGGGCGACCATCGGGATATCCGCTTGGGCCGAAGCCGCGACGGCATTGTGGCTCATCGCCGAGGCGAAGGGATGCGTGGCGTCGATCAGGTGGGTGATTTTGTGTGCGCGCAGGTAGGTGGCGAGGCCATCGACCCCGCCGAAACCGCCGACCCGTTGCGGCAGGGGCTGACGCACCGGGCGGTCGACACGGCCCGCGAAGCTGACGGTGCCGGTCAGGCCCGCCTCAGACACGGCGCGGGCGAGCGCAGTCGCCTCGGTCGTGCCGCCAAGGATCAGGAGGTTGGGGTGCATGGCTGAGCCTTGGATCACGATCATCGGTCTGGGCGAAGATGGACCGGAGGGGCTGTCGGCTGCAAGCCGTGACGCGCTGGAAACGGCGGATGTGGTGATGGGCCCGCCGCGTCATCTGGCGATGGTGGATGCGGCGGAAAAGGTGGAATGGCCAGTGCCGTTTGCGGATGGCTACGCGGTGCTGGAAGGGCTGCGGGGCAGCCGCGTGGTGGTCTTGGCCTCGGGCGATCCGTTCTGGTTCGGGGCCGGGCGCGGGATTGCGGCGCATTTTCCGGGGCAATGGCGGGCCTTTCCGGGCGTGTCGATCTTCGGGCTGGTGGCCGCACGGTTGGGATGGTCGTTGGAGGATGTGACCTGCGTTGGGCTGCACGCCGCCCCGTTTGCGCAAATGCGCCGCGCGCTGGCTCCGGGCGCGCGGGTGATTGCGACGCTGCGCGATGGTGCAGCGGTCTCGGACGTGGCGCGGTATCTGCGCGATCTGGGCTTTGGCGGGTCTGAGCTGTTCGTTTGCGAGGCGATGGGCGGGCCGCGCGAAAGGGTCAGCCGGGTTAGCGTGGCCGAGGCGATGAAGGGCGGGTTTTCGCACCCTGTGGCAGTTGGGCTGTCGATTGCAGGGGACGGCGCGGCTGTGCCGAAGACCTCTGGCCTTCCGGATGACCTGTTCGAGACCGACGGCGTCATGACAAAGCGACCCCTGCGCGCGATGACGCTGTCGGCCCTGGCCCCGCGCCATGGGGAGCATCTATGGGACATCGGCGGCGGGTCGGGCAGCATCGCGGTAGAGTGGCTGCTGGCCGATGCATCGTGTTGGGCCACAATTGTGGAGCCGCGCGAAGACCGCTGCGCCTTGATCCGGGCCAACGCAGGTGCACTTGGAGTGGAGCATCGGCTGGAGATCGTCCAAGGGACGGCACCCGAGGTTTTCACTGGGTTGGACGCGCCGGACGTGGTGTTTGTGGGCGGCGGCACAAGTCCCGCCCTACGGACAGCGCTTTGGGCAAGCGTGGCCGAGGGCACGCGGATCCTATTCAACGCGGTGACGCTGGAAACTGAGGCGCTTTTGGTCGGCTGGCAGGCGCAATTTGGCGGTGAGTTGATGAAGGTCGAAATCTCCACAGCTGCACCGATGGGCGGCAAACGCGGTTGGAAGGCGGCCTATCCGGTCGTGCAATGGAGCGTGGTGCGATGATTGTGGCCGGGTTCGGATTTCGCGGTGCTGCAACAGCTGAGAGCCTGGCCAACGCTTATGCGAAGGCCGGGGAAGCAGCGTTCGCGGCGACCGTCAGCGACAAAGTGTCGGGCGTCTTCTCCGACTTCGCAGCGAGCAATGGGTTGACGGTGCTGGATATCCTGCCTGAGCAATTGGTTCTGCAGGAAACAGCGACACAATCTTTCACGTCGCTGGCTGAGCGTGGCACAGGCTCGGTCGCGGAGGCGGCGGCCTTGGCTGGGGCGGGCGAGGGGTCTCATTTGATCCGGACGCGCGTAATCTCTGACGATGGCTGCGCCACTTGCGCGTTGGCGGAGAAGACAGAATGACGGTGCATTTCATAGGTGCAGGCCCGGGCGCGGCGGATCTTCTGACGCTACGCGGGCGAGACTTGATCGCTGCGTGCCCGGTCTGCCTCTATGCAGGCTCCTTGGTGCCGGAGGCCGTGCTCGACCATTGCCCGGACGGCGCGCAGGTGGTCAACACCGCGCCGATGTCGCTGGACGAGATTATCGGCACGATTGCGGTGGCCCACGACGCGGGAAAGGACGTGGCGCGTCTGCACTCGGGCGATCTGTCGGTCTGGTCCGCGATGGGAGAGCAGATCCGGCGGTTGGACGAGTTGCGCATCCCCTACACAGTGACCCCCGGCGTGCCATCCTTCGCGGCGGCGGCGGCAACGCTTGGGCAGGAATTGACGCTGCCGGGCGTCGGGCAGTCACTGGTCCTGACGCGGACGCAAGGCAAGGCGACCTCGATGCCCGAGGGCGAGAGCCTTGGGAATTTCGGGCGCACTGGGGCGACGCTGGCCCTGCACCTGTCAATTGGGCAAATGGCAAAGGTCGTCGCGGAGTTGGTGCCCCACTACGGGACAGATTGCCCCGTTGCTGTGGTCTATCGTGCATCTTGGCCAGACGAGCGCGTGATCCGGGCCACGCTTGGAACGCTTGAGGCATCGGTGGACGAGGGGATCGCGCGGACAGCCCTGATCTTCGTTGGCCCTGCAATTGGGGCGTCGGACTTCACGGAAAGCCGCCTTTATGCCGCGGACTATGACCGCCGATATCGACCGCAGAGCGCGGACAGCCCGTGGAGCGAATGGCAGCATGGTGATGACTGATATGCGTGGTTTGATGGTGTCTGCTCCGGCCTCTGGAACGGGTAAGACCACAGTGATGCTGGGTCTTCTGCGCGCGCTCCGAGAGGATGGGCTGGAGGTGCAGCCGTTCAAAAGCGGGCCGGATTATATCGACCCGGCTTTCCATCTGGCGGCGGCAGGGAGGGCGTCGTTCAACCTCGATACCTGGGCGATGCATGGCGGGCTGCTGGACGGTATCGCGGCGCAGGCTGAAGGGGCAGAAATCTGCGTCGCCGAAGGCTCCATGGGGCTTTACGATGGGGTCGCGACGGAGGGGCAATCGGGTTTTGGGAGCAGCGCCGAGACAGCGCGGCGCATGGGTTGGCCGGTGGTTCTGGTGATCGACGCGGGCGGGCAGGCGCAATCGGCGGCGGCCACGGCGTTGGGGTTTCAGGCCTACGCGCCCGAGGTGCCTTTTGCCGGTGTGATCGTGAACCGCGTGGCCTCCCCCCGGCATGAGCGGTTGATCCGGCGCGGCATGGATGCGGCGGGGCTGACGGTTCTGGGCGTGTTGCCCCGGCGCGGCGATCTGGCCTTGCCCGAGCGGCATTTGGGCCTGATCCAGGCGGTGGAGCACCCGGACCTTGAGGCCGCAATTGCCGGCTATGCGACCTTCCTGCGCGAGAATGTAGACCTTGATGCAATCAAGGCGGCAGCGCGGGGCGGGGCCTTGCCCTCGGGCGCTTTGCCCAAGCCGCCTGCGCAGCGGATTGCATTGGCCCGCGATGCGGCGTTTTCCTTCACCTACCCGCATTTGCTGGAAGGCTGGCGGGCAGGCGGTGCGGAGATCTTGCCATTCTCGCCCTTAGCCGATGAGGCCCCGCCCGAAGCGGATCTGGTCTGGCTGCCGGGCGGCTACCCAGAGCTGCACGCAGGGCGGTTGGCGGCAGCCTCGACCTTCATGGAGGGGCTGCGGCGGCACGCTGAGACAAGGCCGGTGCATGGCGAGTGCGGTGGTTACATGGCCCTGGGCGAAGGACTGATCGACAAGGAGGGTGCTCGGCACCAGATGGCGGGTCTTTTGGGTGTGTCGACCTCATTCGAGAAGCGCAAGTTTCACCTTGGCTATCGGCGGGCGGTTCTGAAGGCAGGGATGATGGGCTTTGCGCCGGGCGCGGTTCTGCGCGGACACGAATTTCATTACACGGTGGTGCTGGACGAACCGGATCAGCCACTGGCCGAGGTGGCCGATGCCGATGGCAACCCGGTGCCCGAGACGGGCGCGATCCGGGGCAACGTGACGGGCACGTTCTTTCACATGATCGCGGAGGAGGCATGACCGGCTTCGTCTCGTTCGTCGGCTCTGGCCCGGGCGACCCGGAGCTTCTGACGTTGAAGGCCGTCGACCGGCTCAAGCGCGCCGACGCGGTTCTGTTCGACGACTTGTCGAGCGGGCCGATCCTGACGCACGCACGGGCCGGGGCCGATCTGGTGGGCGTGGGCAAGCGCGCGGGGCGGCCTTCGCCAAAGCAGCGCCACGTCTCGCAGTTGTTGGTGGATTATGCGCAGCAGGGCGGGCGCGTGGTGCGGCTCAAATCCGGTGATAGCGGGTTGTTCGGGCGGCTGGAGGAGGAGCTCGTCGCATTGCGCGAGGCGGGGATCGAATATGAGATCATCCCCGGTGTCCCGAGTGCAATCGCGGCCGCCGCGGCGCACGGCATTCCCCTTACCCGTCGCCTGACGGCGCGGCGGGTGCAGTTTGTTACTGGCCACGATGCCTCGGGTGAGTTGCCAGATGACATTTCGTTGGACGCATTGGCCGACCCAAGTGCGTCAACGGTCGTCTTCATGGGAAAACGGACGTTTCCGAAGCTTGCAGCGGCCCTGATCGAGCGAGGCCTGCCTGCCGACACGCCCGCCGTTTTGGCCGAGGGCGTCAGCACGCCTGAACAAGCCATGCACAGGACGACGGTGGCGGGGTTAGTGGAGCGTCTGTCCGGCGAGTTGGGAAGCGCACCGGCGCTGATCCTTTACGGCCCGCTCGCGGAGCCGGAGTGATGGACCTGTGGCTCATCGGGATTGGCACGGGCAATCCGGCCCATGTCACGCTTGAGGCACAAGAGGCGTTGCGCGAGGCCGAGGTGATCCTTGTGCCCCGAAAGGGCGTGGGGAAGGACGATCTGGCCGCGCTGCGCCACCGGATCTTGGAAGATGCGGGCGCAACAGGAAAGGTGGTCGAATTCGACTACCCGGTGCGGGATGAGGCGTTGCCATATCGTGAGCGGGTGATCGCGTGGCATGACGAGATCGCCCGGCGCTGGGTCACTGCGGTTGGCGATACGACAGGTTCAGTTGCATTGCTGGTCTGGGGCGACCCGTCGCTATACGATTCGACGCTGCGCATCGCCAAGCGGCTTAACCCGAAGCCCCGCATCAAAGTGTTACCGGGCATTACAGCGTTGAGCGCCCTGACGGCGGCCCATGGGATCTCGTTCAATACGCTGGCGGGAGCAGTGGTTGTCACGACAGGGCGGCGTTTGCGGGACTATGGCTGGCCCGAAGGGGCTGAAACGGTCGTGGTCATGCTGGACGGTGAGTGCAGCTTTGCGGCGCTGGATCGCGACGATCTGCATATTTGGTGGGGCGCGTATCTGGGCATGAAGGAACAGGTGCTTGATGCAGGGCCGCTGGCGGAAATCGGTCCCCGTATCATTCAGACGCGCGCAGCTGAACGGGCGCGGCATGGCTGGATTATGGACACCTACTTGTTGCGTCCAGAAGGGTTGGAATGAGTGTTGCGCTTCGGCTGTGCGTGAGGTGTAGCGGCGATGATATCGCCGCTTTGGGCTCAAGAGGCCGCGCCTAAGGATGGATTGAGGACGCGAGCGTCATCCACTTTCTTTCCGACAAACGCCCTTAAAGAGGGTCTAACCCGAAGGAAGCCGTTTCAAGGGATCTTTGCGTTGTCGGAAAGGGTAATCGGCTGGCCATGCGGCGTGCGCGCGGCTGCGTGTTTCCATGCCTCAGCGGTCGACGCCAGATTTTGAGGTGTTGTAATGCCCTTTGCGGCAATCAATGCCTCCAGCGCACACAGCCAGTAGTTGTAATAGGTTCGTTCTGCGCCCGAATGGATTTGAGCAGACAGCGCATCGGCCCATTCATTCCAATTGAAATGCCCTTGGTCGTGCAGGTGTACCGTCAGTGCGAACGCCTGCGCCTGCCATGGCTCCTCGAATGGTTGCTCTGGCTTCGTCATTTCAAGCCCTTCAGATAGGGCTCCCACAGATCAAGCGTGACCTTGTCGCCTGGGGCGGCGCGCTCGCCCCAAAGCGTGCACGCCTCGAAGCTGACTTTGTAGAGCCAAGTGGGCTGCTCACCTTCGCCGCGCGCATTGGTGTCGGGAAAGACGTGGTGGCCATGGACCCGTTCGATCACACCAAGCTTGTCGCGGGCATAGCGGGGCAGGCGGGTGTGGCTGTCCGGGTGGATGTTGATGGTATGTACGCGGTCGCCGGGGGCGAAGGCGGGCTGCGTTTCCGCCGGGCGATCCACAGGGCCACCTTTCGCCAAAGCGGAAGGAACGTCGGTACTCCAAAGAGTGCGTTTGACAGGCACGGGGTCGGTGATCGCGTGGCCATTGGCCAGCTCACCTTCGGTGATCATGCCACGTTCCAGCATCAGCTTCGTCGCGGCCTTGAGCCAGATCTCATAGTAGCTATCGCTGATGTACTCGGCGGGCGGCAGGCTTTCGCGAGCGAAGCGGGATTGGTCGAGGTTCCATTGCCCTGCGGCACCTAGGGCCACGACCATGCCCATCACGCGGGCTTCCCAATCGGCATGGAAATTGGGCTCGTTTTCCTCAGGCACAATTGGGCCAAAGCCCATCATTCCGCCCAGGTCCGCCCCGCCGTTCATGGCGCGTCCGCCAGGGCTGTGCCGATCATGCTGTCGCGGTTCACCAACTTGGCGAGTTCGCCCTCGGACCAGCCCTCAGTGCCTTTGGGGCGTTCCGGGATCACCAGGTAACGCATCTCAGCCGTCGAGTCGTGAACGGTGATGGCGGTTCCATCCGGCAAGGTCAGCCCGAAATCTGCGAGCACCCCTCCCGGGTCGATCACAGCGCGGGAGCGGAAGGGCGGAGATTTGTACCAGACGGGCGGCAGGCCAAGCACCGACCACGGGTAGCAGGAGCACAGGGTGCAGACGACGAGGTGATGCTGACCCGGCCCATTGAACACCGCCTGCATATGTTCGCCTTGGCGGGACATGAAGCCAAGCGAGTGGATCGCGGCCGTCGCATCCTTTTCAAGCCATGAACGGAACGCGGGATCAGACCACGCCTTCGCCACGACATGGGCGCCGTTGCGCGGCCCAATCTCCGTCTCGTAGGTCTGGATGATCGCGTCGACGGCCTCCGGGTCGATATAACCCTTCTCGGTCAGCACGGTTTCCAGCGCGCGAACGCGGGCCTCGATATCCGTCATGTGGGAATGGTCAGCATGGTCGTGCATTGCGAGCCTATGGGGACGTTGCTTTGCGGATACACTGCCCCGGATTGCACTAGAGGGCCAGCCATTCGCGCCGTGCCTGTATGGCCGGGTGCTGTTAACACGAGCGCTCGATTCGAGAGGAGCCTTCCCATGTCCGATTGGTGGCGCAACGCCGTGATCTATCAGGTCTACCCGCGGTCCTATCAGGACGATAACGGCGATGGTGTGGGCGACCTGCCCGGCATCACACGACGGCTGCCTCATATCGCCTCGCTTGGGGTGGATTGCATCTGGATCAGCCCGGTTTTCACCTCGCCGCAGAAGGACATGGGCTACGATGTTAGCGACTATTGCGACGTGGACCCGCTGTTCGGAACGCTCGCTGATTTCGATACGCTGATCGAAACCGCCCATGGGCTTGGCCTGAAGGTCATAACGGACCAGGTGCTCTCGCACACCTCGGACCAGCACCCATGGTTCAAGGAAAGCCGGGTCAGTCGCGATAACAAGCGCGCCGATTGGTATGTCTGGGCCGACCCGTTGCCCGATGGCTCGCCGCCCACCAACTGGCACAGCCATTTTGGTGGACCAGCTTGGGAGTTCGACCCTCAACGCGGCCAATACTACCTGCACAACTTCCTCGCTGAGCAGCCGGATTTGAACTTCCACAACCCTGATGTGCAGGACGCCATTCTCGAGACCTGCCGCTTCTGGCTGGACCGGGGGCTCGACGGCTTCCGCCTCGATACCGTGAACTACTACGTCCACGACCAGAAGCTGCGCTCCAACCCGCCTGCGCAGAAGGGGCCGCAGGTGATGGCGACCGACCTCTACGGGATGCAGGACAACATCTACAATAAGAATCGGCCAGAGAACCTTGAATTCATTGAGCGTTTGCGCGCCCTGACCGATGAATACGCCGACATCATGATGGTGGGCGAAGTGGGCGATATGGGCGACCGGTCCATCAAGCTGATGGGCGAATATACCCAAGGAAAGCATCGCCTGCACATGGCCTATTCCTTTGCCATGCTCAGCCCCGAATTCAGCGCTGATCACTTCCGGTCCTGCATCGAAGGCTTCCAGCAGGGCGCACCGGAAGGACATCCGAAATGGTCTTTCTCGAACCACGACGTCGAACGGCATGTATCCCGGTGGGCTGATCATTCCGTGTCCGACGATGATATGGCACGGCTGGCTTGCGCCATGCTGATGTCGTTCGAGGGTGCAATCGGAATTTACCAGGGCGAAGAGCTTGGTCAGACTGAGACCGAGCTTGTCTATGAGGAACTGACGGACCCGCCCGCATTGCGGTTTTGGCCCGCCGTGAAGGGCCGCGATGGCTGCCGTACGCCGATGGTTTGGGAGTCCGCTGCCGACAATGCGGGATTCTCGACCGGCACGCCATGGTTGCCCGTGAAAGCGCCGCAAGCTGCACGCGCTGTTGATATTCAGGGCGCAGCAGGGACCATTCTTGCCTTCTACCGTGATGCGATTGCTTTTCGGATATCGAACCCTGCCCTGCAAAAAGGGCGGACAACGTTCCTCAATCTACCGGAACCTTTGCTGGCTTTTCAGCGCGAGGCAGAGGGGCAGATGATTACCTGCATATTCAACCTTTCTGCGGAGCCTCAGAGCCTCACCATCAATGGCGAGGCCTCACTCATTGGGCCAAAGAATAGTGAACTGGCGGGGCACGGTTTGACACTGCCCGGCAACGGCTTTGCATACCTGCACCATTCGGGAGAGCTGCGTCTGTCGGCTTGACGGCACGGCGATCATTCCATAGGTCAAGCGATGCAACGCGGGCGTTGTGTAATGGTAAGACCTCAGCCTTCCAAGCTGATGATACGGGTTCGATTCCCGTCGCCCGCTCCATCCTACCAACTGTTAACGTGACACCACGCGCCCTTGCGGCGGGCACGGGCTGGTTGTACCCCTTTGAAATCTTGAAGCGACCTCAGTGACATGGCTAGCGATCAGACCACGCCAAATGCACCGCCGCCCTCCGCCAATGAGGAGCGTGAGCGGTCAAAACGCATCGGCAGCCTGAAGGGGCTTTTGCCGTTCATGGCGCCTTACAAATTGATGCTACTCGGGGCCGGTGCCGCACTGGTGCTGACGGCGATTGTATCGCTGACTTTGCCCTTGGCCGTGCGCCGCGTTGTGGACGGGTTTGAGACGGAAAGTGTCGAGCTTCTGGATCAATACTTCCTTGCAGCGCTTGGCATTGCAGGGCTATTGGCGCTTGGCACAGGACTGCGCTACTACCTTGTGACGCGCTTGGGTGAGCGGGTGATCGCGGACATTCGCAAGGCCGTTTTCGACCGAATGATCGGGATGAGCCCTGCGTTCTACGAGCGCATCATGACGGGCGAAGTGCTGAGCCGGATCACCACCGATACAACGCTACTGTTGAGCGTGATCTCTTCAAGTGTCTCGGTCGCTTTGCGCAATCTGCTGATCCTGATCGGCGGCATTGGCCTGATGCTTTGGACTTCGCCCAAACTGACCGGGGCAGTCTTGCTGATCGTGCCCGCTGTCATCGTACCCATTGTCGTACTGGGCCGCCGTGTTCGCAAACTGAGCCGTGAGAACCAGGACTGGATCGCGGAAAGCTCAGGCAATGCGTCTGAAGCTCTATTGGCTGCGCAGACTGTGCAGGCCTTTACCCACGAACGCCCCTCTGCCGCACGGTTCGATGATGTGACGGAAAAGTCCTTTGGGTCCGCCAAGCAGCGCATCGGGGTGCGCGCGGTGATGACCGTGATCGTCATCTCGCTGGTCTTCACCGGTATAGTCGGAGTTCTGTGGGTCGGCGCGCGTGATGTGCGGGCCGAAGAGATGTCCATCGGCGCCCTCATCCAGTTTCTGATCTACGCAATCATGGTTGCTGGATCGGTTGGAGCGCTATCGGAAATCTGGGGTGAGTTGCAGCGTGCGTCCGGTGCGACGGAGCGATTGATCGAGCTGCTCGATACCGAAGATAGCGTCGATGATCCAGTTAACGGGGCGCGCCTTCCAAAGGATGGCCGCGGGGAGATCGCTTTCGAAAATGTCGAGTTCCGGTATCCGACACGACCTGAAACGGCGGCGCTGGATGGCGTGAGCTTTACGATTGCCCCAGGCGAGACAGTGGCACTGGTTGGCCCGTCGGGTGCCGGGAAGTCGACGGTATTTCAGCTTCTTATGCGATTCTACGATCCAGGCTCCGGCCAGGTCACAATGGACGGAATGGCGTTGCCGTTCATGGCGCGCGAAACCTTCCGCGCGGCCATGGCGCTCGTGCCCCAGGATCCCGTCATCTTCGCCGCATCTGCCCGCGAGAATATCCGCTTTGGCCGCCCCGATGCATCGGATGCCGAGGTTGAAGCCGCAGCAAAAGCGGCCGCCGCACATGAATTCCTTAGCGTCTTGCCGCAGGGGTATGACACCTATGTCGGCGAACGTGGCCTGATGTTGTCCGGCGGACAGAAACAGCGCATCGCCATTGCCCGCGCGATCCTGCGCGACGCTCCGATCCTGCTGTTGGACGAAGCGACAAGTGCGTTGGATGCGGAATCTGAACGCGCAGTGCAAGACGCCGTGGGCGAGCTTTCCAAGACCCGCACCACCCTGATCGTGGCCCACCGTCTTGCCACGGTAAAACAGGCAGACCGCATCCTGGTCTTCGATCAGGGCCGCATCGTCGCCGAAGGCACGCACGATGAGCTTGTGGCCCAAGGTGGCCTCTATGCGCGTCTGGCGCAGTTGCAGTTCACGGCAGGTTTGGCAGCAGAATAGCGCTTCAACGCCGCGTCATAGTTGCACGCGACACGACTTTCCCCGATGCTTCCCGGACGAGGCGCTGACCAACGGCGCCCGCAGGGAGAGAAGGGGAGGAAGCGATGGGCCAGTTTGCCACGCTCGAAGACATCAAGGCGATTGAGCGGGAACAGCCTTGGCCACAAAGCCAGCCAGCGACCACGCTCTACGAGTTGTTGACCAAGACCAAGGACGCCCACGGGCCCCTGAATGCGATCACCTTTCAGCTTCTGTCAGGCCCTACCGATCACGCTGAAACGCTTACCTGGAATGAATTCCATGGCCGCGTGACGCAAGCCGCAAACCTGTTCCGGTCCCTCGGCGTCGGCCCGAATGACACGATCGCCTACATCCTTCCCAATTGTAACGAAACGGCGGTGACGCTGTTGGGCGGTGCGGTGGCTGGGATCGTGAACCCAATCAATCCGCTGCTGGAGGCCGAGCAGATCGGCTCCATCCTGCGCGAGACGAACGCCAAGGTCGTTGTCACTCTCAAAGCGTTCCCCAAGACGGATGTTGCGCAAAAGGTAGCTGAGGCCCTGACCCATGCGCCCAATGTCCAGACGGTACTGGAAGTCGATCTTCTGCGTTACCTGACCGGCTTGAAAAAGTTCATCGTGCCACTGATCCGGCCCAAGAATCCGGTCTCCCACAGCGCCCGCGTGCTCGGCTTTAATGCTGAATGTGCCAAGCAACCCAAAACGCTTTCGTTCGACGACCCGAAGGAAGATCGTGTTGCCTGCTATTTCCACACGGGCGGCACGACTGGGATGCCAAAGGTCGCGCAGCACAAATACTCGGGCATGATCTACAACGGCTGGATCGGTCACACGCTCCTGTTCACCGAGCAGGATAATATCATCTGCCCCCTGCCGTTGTTCCACGTTTTTGCCTGCCACGTCATCCTGATGGCCTCTGTCGCGTCTGGCGCGCATGTGGTTTTCCCCACACCTCAAGGCTACCGCGGCGACGGCGTGTTCGACAATTTCTGGAAGCTTGTCGAGCGTTGGAAGATCAGTTTCATCATCACCGTGCCCACGGCCATTTCGGCGATGATGCAGCGCCCGGTTGATGCCGACGTTTCATCGGTGAAGACCGCCTTCTCTGGCTCCGCGCCGCTGCCGGTTGAGTTGTTTAACCGGTTTGAGAAAGCCACTGGTGTTACGCTGATCGAAGGCTACGGCCTGACTGAGGCCACATGCCTTGTGTCCTGTAACCCCGTTGATGGCGAGAAAAAGATCGGCTCCATCGGTTTTCCATTCCCGCACACGGACGTGAAAATCGTTTGCGACACGCCCGAAGGGCCGACCGAATGCGGGCCGGACGCAGTTGGGGAAATCTGTATTTCAAATCCGGGCGTCTTTGCCGGCCAGACCTACACCGAGGTCGAAAAGAACAAAGACTTATTCTATTATGACAACTACCTACGCACCGGTGATCTTGGCCGCATGGATCCGGACGGCTACCTCTGGATCACAGGCCGCGCGAAGGACCTGATCATTCGCGGTGGGCACAATATAGACCCCGCCGAGATTGAAGAGGCGCTGGCCGGTCACGACGCTGTTGCTTTCGCTGGGGCGATTGGCCAGCCCGACTCTTTTGCGGGCGAATTGCCATGTGTGTATGTGGAGCTTGTGGATGGCGCGAACGTGACCGAAGCCGACCTGATGGCCCACGCCGCCGAGCATATCCATGAGCGTGCTGCGATCCCCAAGCATCTGGAAGTGCTGGAGGAACTGCCGAAAACTGCTGTGGGCAAAGTCTTCAAGCCCGACTTGCGCAAGATGGCCATCACCCGCGTCTATAACGGCGCGTTGGAAAAAGCCGGTCACGCCGCGCGCGTCGTCTCTGTTACCGAGGATAAGAAGCGTGGGCTAGTGGCCCATATTGCCCGCAATGGCGAGGCAGATGAAGGTGGGGTTAAGGCTGTACTTGGTGAGTTCACGCGACCGTGGGATTGGCACGACGCCGCCTAATGGTTCTGACACTTTCCAACAATCAAGCGCGGCGGCTTTTCTTGGACCGGCACGCTTTGATGGAAGCGCCTTCCGGTCCTGCAAAGGGGGCCGCTCTGGCCGATCTGGTCCATCGCTTGGGCTTCGTGCAGGTCGACAGCGTGAATACCTTTGCGCGCGCCCACGATTTGATCCTGTGGTCGCGACGGCAAAGCTACCGACCCGAAAGTCTGCGTTGGATCAACGATCGGGGCCGTGCCACATTTGAGCATTGGACACACGACGCTTCAAAAATCCCGATGGCGTTCTATCCGATGTGGCGGATGAGGTTTGACCGCGACCGCGCGCGGCTGCACGCGAAATGGAAGGATTGGCACGGGCAGGGCTTTCATGCCGAGATTGACAAGGTTCTTGCGCATGTGCGCGACCATGGCGCGTGTTGCACCACTGACCTGGCTGAGGATGAAGCGGAAAAATCAACAGGTTGGTGGGATTGGCGGCCCTCAAAGGTTGCCCTCGAATACCTGTGGCGGGCCGGGGATTTGGCCGTGACCAAACGGCAGGGCTTTCGCAAGTTCTACGATCTGTCCGAACGGGTTATTCCGCCCGAATACCTCAACGCGCGCATGACCGATGAGGAGATCGTAGATTGGGGCTGTTCGGCGGCGCTTGACCGTTTGGGTTTTGCGACAAGCGGCGAATTGGCTGCTTTCTTTGATTTGGTTCGCCCGCAGGATGCAAAGGCATGGGCCGCGCAAGCCTTGGCCGATGGGCGGTTGGTCGAGGTGGATGTGACGTGCGTGGATGGCCGTGTGCGGCGGTCCTTGGCTTGGCCGGATGTTGGGGATCGCATGGCGGATCTTCCTGATCCCAGCCCGCGCGTTCGGATTTTGTCGCCGTTCGATCCGGCTCTGCGTGACCGCAATCGGGCTGAGCGATTGTTCGGTTTCCATTACCGGATCGAGATTTTCGTGCCCGCCCCCAAAAGGCGCTATGGCTATTACGTATTCCCGGTGATGGAAGGCGCACGGCTGATCGGGCGCATCGACATGGCGAGAGAGGGCGAGGTGCTGGCCGTGCGTGCGTTCTGGCCGGAAAACAAGGTGCGCATGGGGCAGGGCAGAGTAGCACGGCTGACTGCTGAGCTTGAGCGGGCAGCCCGGTTCGGCGGGTGCGGCGCGTTGCGTTTCAGCGACGGCTGGCTGAAGGATACATTGCCGGCCAATTGACAGAAGAACCGATGTGCCGCTTCTGTAGTGAAGTTATCCACAAGAAGGCAATTGGTTTTGTTGTTGCAAAACAAATGGTTTTGGCGCGGTGTTCAAGTTCTCTTGGCGCTATTGCTCGTGTCCTGTACCCCCGCTGGGCCAAGCGGGGGTTCGTGTGCGCGGCCCGACTTGGCCTTTGCTGGCGACGTGTTGCTGCATTCCTTGATCCAAACCGATGCCGCCGGACGACCTGAGGGTTTTGCACCCGCTTTTGCCCCGATCACGGCCGCTTTGTCCCGGGCAGAGGTGACCGTCCTTAACCTTGAAGGGCCTGCTGCGCGCAATATTGGCCTTGGAAACAGCGAAATTGCTGATCCCGGCACGCTCTACGACAACCGTGCTTATACCGGGTTTCCTCGGTTCAACTACCACCCCTCCATCGCCGGTGTGCTGCGCAATGTGGGTGTGGATGTGGTGCAGACCGCAAACAATCACGCCTTGGATCGCGGCGGTCTCGGCGTTGATCTGACGCTTCAGGCGCTTGCGGAGGCCGGTTTGCCGGCCACCGGTACGATCCAGCGCGGGTCGGAGCCTGTTTGGCACGTGACTCGGTCGGTTGCGGGCAGAACTGTTGCCTTCGTGGCTTGCACATATTCAACGAATGGACTGACAAATGGGCGCAGTCAGGTGCTCAATTGTTATGGAAATCGCCCGTCTATTCCCTTCCTCATCCAAACTCTGTCAGCAACACAAGGAATTGACGCCGTTTTCCTGCTTCCCCATTGGGGGGCGGAGTATTCGGCGCGCCCAACCGCCCGCCAGCGCCGTTTGGCCCAAGCCGCAGCCGATGCAGGTGCAACAGCGGTTGTCGGCGCACACCCCCATGTCTTGCAGCCCATCGAAACGCTCACCTCTAGGGACGGGCGGCAGGTTCCCGTGGCGTATTCGCTTGGAAACCTGATATCAAGCCAGTGGGCGTTGCCCCGTCGGACCGGGGCGATCCTTTACCTCGATCTTGCACAGGATGAGGCCGGGCGAACGATTGCCGCCAATGCGCGGTATTTGCCGACCCGTGTGGAACGCTTCGCACAGAGCGGTGTTGCGGTCTCGCCCGCTGCTCTTTTGCCAGCCGGTGGCCCTAGCCTCGCCCATGCACGTGCTGTTCTCGGTCCACGCGCGGTTGGCCCGGATGGGTGTCTGATTGACTAGCGAAACTGGGCGGGAAGATCTGTCAGCCGACCACCGATCAGCACGGCTTGGCGCCAGACATGCTCAGCCCGCTGTAACGGCGTCTCTATCGCACGCGTCCCGTCGGGCAAGACCGCGACCGGCCACATTGGGCCCGGCAAATCACGCCATTCGACGTCTAGATGGATGGCTGAGTGGTGGAATAGCCCACGCAAGGCCCGCGCCGGGAGGCTTGTGACGTCTTTTGCCACACGCACAGGCTCTGCGGGTGCCCCGGTGCGCACGCTGGCCAGGCCCACTGCAAGTGCACGTGCGTGGTACCCAACCTCAGCGACCGCTTTCGCAGGCCCCTTTTGCATCAGGGCCTCATCCGTTAACCCGTTCAAAACACGCGCGAAGTAGGCCGTGCCGCGCCGCGCGAGCAGCAACTCCTTAGCAGGGGCCTGCGGCGCGTCGTACCGCGCGCCCATCCCCTGCCGCGCCATAAGTGCGGCACGGTCAGCCTCCGTCGACATGGGTGCGCATGAAGGCCAACCGTTCCATGATCGGGGCGTCGGAGAACCGGAACAGGTCGAATTGCGTCTCGGCCTGTAGTCGCCACGGGACCCAAGACGGGATCGTGAACAAGTCGCCTTTCTCCAGCCGATGTTCCACGCCTGCCATCACTACCACACCGCGCCCCTCGAAGACTTGGAACACGGTTGATCCAACCTCGCGCCGTTCCGGCGTTTCGCACCCCTCCCGCAACCGGTGGAACTCGCAACGGATCGTTGGCATCACATCTCCGCCCGTGGTCGGGTTCGAGTAGCGGATCGCAGCGTGGCCCTGTTCGACGGTTGCGGGCTGCCCCTCGTCCTCCAGCAGCAATTGCTCGGTCAGGGCGCGGTCGGTGTGTTCCCACCGGAACGCGCAAAGCGGCGAGGAAACGGTGTCTTGCAGACCCGAGAGGGGGCGCAGACCGGGATGCGCCCAAAGCCGCTCGCCGCGCGAGAAGTTCGGTGTGGCGTAGTCGGTCACCCGTTCGGAGCCGAATTCGAAGAAGCCGACATCCATCTGTTGCGAGAAGGGAATATCGAGCCCGTCGATCCACGCCATAGGCGCGTCGCGGTCATTGTGGTGGCCGTGAAAGCGCCAGCCGGGGGTCAGCAGCAGATCACCACGCGACATGCGCACCGGGTCACCGTCCACCACGGTCCAGACGCCATCGCCTTCGACCACAAAGCGGAACGCGTTCTGCGCGTGGCGATGTTCGGGCGCGGTTTCGCGGGGGCCAAGGTACTGGATCGCGCACCACAGGGTGGGGGAGATATAGGCGTTGGGTGCAAGGCCAGGATTGGCGAGGCCGATGGCCCGGCGCTCGCCGCCGCGCCCCACTGGAACCAACTCGCCGGAGGCCTCGGCCAAAGGCAGCAGGTCGGACCATTTCCAGACATGGGGCACGGCCTTCGGCGCGGGCGTCATGGGCATCAGATCGCCCAGTTGCGTCCAGAGCGGGATTAGGGATTGCGCGGCGAAGCCCTCGTAAAGCGCGCGCAATTCCGGGCTGTCTTCGGGTTGCATCCCGTGGGCTACGGTCTCGTGGGTCTCTTCCGTCATGTTGCGATCCCTCCTTGATCCGGTGGCAGCCCGTTGGAGCGGTAAATCCACGTCAGTTGATCATACCAGTCTTGCGGGCTCATGGCTTGCATCACCTCGTTTCGCACAGCGGCTTTCGCGTCGTTGGGGTGGTAGATGTAGTCGCCGATCAGGCGGGAGTTCATCTGCACTCGCGCGGTGCGGGTCGCGCGGAAGGCCTGGTACCGCTTCAACGCAGCTTCGATATCGTCAGCGCCGTCCAAAGCGACGGCGAGCGCGACACCGTCCTCCATCGCCATGCAGGCCCCTTGCGCGAAGTATTGCAGCATTGGATGGGCTGCATCGCCAAGCAAGGCCACGCGGCCATCGGTCCAACGGCTGACCGGCTCACGGTCACACAAGACCCACAGCTTCCAGTCGCGCCCGTGTTCAATAACGGCACGGGCGGTTGGGTGGACATGTTCAAAGCCCACCGCGACCTCTTCGTGGGTGACGGGGCGGCCCGAGACGGCCTCCTCCACATCCCGGTGATAGGTGACGACAAGGTTGAAGACGGTGCCGCCTTTCAATGGGTAGTGCACGATATGGCATTTCGGCCCGGCCCAGAGCGTTGCGGCATTCATTCGCAAATCCTCAGGCATCACCTCACGCGGGATGACCGAGCGATAGGTCGTGTGGCCCGAGACCACCGGTTCACCATCCGCCAGCATTTGCGCCCGGATTGGGGATCGCAATCCCTCGGCCCCAATCAATGCGCGACCTTTGATGTCCGGCTGATCGCGGCACTGGAGGGTGACGTCGCCCCCGTTCTGGGAATAGCCGATTGCCGCGTGTTTCGTTCGGATTTCCACCAAGCCGCTGTCTTGGCAGCGCTCCAGCAAAAGCTGGTGCAGTTGAGCTCGGTGCACAACCGCATAGGGATTGCCGAAATGTTTGCGGAAATCCTCTTCCAGTGGAATGCGTGTGATCTCTTCTGCCGTTTGGGCATCCATGAGGCGTAAAGCGTCGATGAACACCGCTGTTTCGCGCATTTGTGGACCAATGCCGAGTGCATCGAAGCAGTGAAACCCGTTCGGCCCGATCTGAATACCGGCACCGATCTCACCCAGCTGGCTCGATTGCTCCAACACAATCGACGGCAGGCCCTTGCCAGCAAGCGCCGCCGCTGCGGCCAGACCTCCAATGCCGCCCCCGGCAATAAGGATGGGGTCTTTCATCTTTCCTCCTGTTCGTAAGTATACATACTAACGGGAGGTACGTTTCGGTCAAGGGAGCCTGTGGGGCGCACTCGAAACCTGAAATACGAATCTAAATCAGAACGTTAGGAAGCGAACGACTTAAGCGTTTGACGCGTGCCTTTTGCCCAGATCATCGTCAACCAGCCATCAAATGCCTTGGCGAAGTCAGCATTATTCGCCAATTCTCCATAGATGTGGTCCTGCGCCAGCCAAGCCGAAGGCTCGTCCTTGGCAGCAACGGCAGCCGCGTTGAGTGCATCCCAAGCCGGATCATTTGCCTCGATCACCGAGCCATCGTCGCGCGTCCCAAAACACATCCGCGCCCATAGTGCCTCGACAAGCGCAAGCGCCTCAACCGATTGCCCGGCGCCAATCGCTTCTCGCAGGATCGGCAACACGAAACCTGTATGACGGGATGATCCGTCGAAGGCCACACGCCGTGTCGTGTCCTTGATCGCGGGATTGGCAAAACGCCGCTCGATCAACGCCACATAGGCTGTAGGGGTCATGCCGGGGACAGGCTCCACGTAAGGCGCAATACCGTCGGCTTCGACCTTGCGCCAGAACGGCGCGATGTCGGCGTCGTTCATACACTCGGCAATTGTATCGCAGCCAAGAAGTTCACCGGCATTCGCCAAAACCTGATGACCGGCGTTCAGGATGCGGATTTTCATGGCCTCATAGGCATGCACATCCGGCGTAATGGTTGCGCCCACGTCCTCCCAACGGGGGCGCCCCGCGCAGAAATCATCTTCGATGACCCACTGGCGGTAATTTTCATGGGTGACGGGCGCGGCATCATCCACCCCGAATCTGCGCGCTAGCGCCAATTCATCAGGGCCAGTGGCAGGTACGATGGAGTCCACCATGGAATTGGGGAAGCTGACATTGGCGTCAATCCAATCGGCCAAGTCGGGATCCGACAAGCGGGCAAGCCCTACAATGGTCTGGCGAAGGATCGCACCATTGCCCTGCAAGTTGTCACAACTCTGGCCGGTAAAGGGGCCGTGCCCTTCATCGCGACGCAGGCGCAGCGCCTCGACCATCGCGCCGAAGGCTGTCACTGGCTCCTGTGGAACGGCAGCGTCGTGGGCCATGTCAGGGTGTGCCGCATCAAAACCGCCTGTCACTGGGTTCAGGTAATAGCCGCCCTCGGTCACGGTGAGCGACACGATGCGGATCGCGGGATTGGCCATCTGCGCAATCAATGCGCCATTGCCCTCTTCGATCGGCAGATAGTCGATCATTGCCCCGGTCACTTCAGCTTTTGAGGATGTCGGAGACAGCTCAATCAGGGTCGTCAGGCAATCCTGCCCCAACAGACGCTCACGCATCGCGGCATCGTATGGCCGGACACCGGCACCGATGATCGCCCAATCCAGCGCCTGCCCCTGCTGCATCAAACGGTGCAGATACCAAGCCTGGTGAGCGCGGTGAAAATTGCCCAATCCGATATGCACGATGCCCGGCGACAGGTCCGCGCGGGTATAGTTTGGCACCTCAACGTCCGAGGGCAAAGACCCAAGCGAAGCGCGGGCTAGCGGAAGGGCAGGGGTCAAGTCTTTCATCAGCTCATCCATTGTCCGCCGTCCACGTTGAAACACTGACTGACGATATAGTCTGCCTCGCGGGTTGCGAGGAACACGGCCATACCGGTCAGATCCTCAGCCACGCCCATACGCCCGAAGGGCACGGCTTCGCCCACTTCGCGCTTTTTCTGTCCAGGTTTCTTGTTCTCATACTTGGCGAAGAATGCATCCACGCCGTCCCAATGCTCGCCATCCACCACACCGGGCGCGATTGCGTTCACATTGATCCCATGCTTGATCAGGTTCAGGCCGGCCGATTGAGTGAGGCTGATCACGGCAGCTTTGGTGGCGCAGTAAACGCCGACAAGCGGTTCGCCACGACGCCCTGCCTGACTGGCCATGTTGATGATCTTTCCGCCTTCACCGCGCTCAACCATGTGCTTGGCGACGGCCTGCATGGTAAAGAGCGTGCCTTTGACATTGATGTCAAAGCAGCGGGCGTAGTCTGCCTCGGAAATCTCAACGATCGGGGCGGCCGTAAAGATGGCCGCGTTGTTGATCAGGATATCGATCTGCCCCAATTGCCCAACGGCTTCGGCAACGCCCGCCTCGATGCTGGCCACATCAGAGACATCCATTTGAACCGCGCGCGCGCCGATCTCTGTAGCGGTCTTACGCGCGCGCTCGAGGTCTATATCGGCAATGACCACCTGCGCCCCTTCGCGCAGATAGGTCTCGGCAAATGCCCGCCCGATGCCGCGTGCGGCACCGGTGATCAATGCGCATTTGCCAACCAATCGGGTCATGCGATGCGCAGGCCTTCCGCGTCGAAGCGGTGCAGATGCTCGGCCTGCGGTGTCAGGTAGATCGTGTCGCCATGGCGCACGTCGACGTCACCACCTGCACGAACCGTCATCGGATCACAGCCTTCGATGCCGTGAATGTGGATGAACGTGTCCGAGCCGAGGTGTTCGGCCACACCAACCGTGCCCTGCCATTTGCCTTCGGTTTTCGACACGTCGAGATGCTCTGGCCGGATGCCGATGGTCTGTGCGTTATATTCTGCAGCAGCCGCACCTTCGATCAGGTTCATCTTTGGCGACCCGATGAAGCCCGCAACAAATGTATTGCGTGGCGCCTTGTACAGTTCCAGTGGCGATCCGACCTGCTCGATATGGCCTGCCCGTAGAACCACGATCTTGTCGGCCATGGTCATGGCTTCGACCTGGTCGTGGGTCACGTAAATCATTGTTGTGTCGAGCTTTTTGTGCAGCTCACCGATTTCCATGCGCATCCCAACCCGCAAGGCGGCGTCGAGGTTCGACAAGGGCTCGTCAAACAAGAACGCCGCCGGTTCACGTACAATCGCGCGGCCAATGGCAACACGCTGACGTTGACCACCGGACAGCTGGCCCGGACGACGATCAAGGTAGTCGGTCAGGTTCAGCGCGGCCGCGGCATTCTCGATGCGCCTGTTCTGCTCGGCTGGGTCCATTTTCGCCATCCGCATGGGGAAGGCGATGTTCTTGCGTACCGTCATATGCGGGTAGAGCGCGTAAGACTGGAACACCATCGCCAACTTGCGCTTGGCAGGCGGCACCATTGTGGCGTCTTCGTCGTCGATGTTGATCTGCCCGCCGGTCACATCCTCCAGCCCTGCAATCAGGCGGAGCAGGGTGGATTTGCCGCAACCCGAGGGGCCGACAAAGACCACGAACTCACCGTCGTTGATCTCAAGGTCCAGCGGAGGAATGACTTCAACGTCGCCGAACTTCTTTTGTACTTTCTCAAGTGTGATACGTCCCATGGGTCGTCTCCTTACTTAACGGCGCCGAAGGTCAGGCCTCGGACAAGTTGTTTCTGGCTGAACCAGCCAAGGATTAGGATTGGCGCAATGGCCATGGTCGAGGCCGCCGATAGTTTGGCGAAGAACAGACCCTCGGGTGAGGAATAGCTGGCGATAAAGGCTGTCAGCGGTGCGGCATCCACAGAGGTCAGGTTCAGGGTCCAGAACGCTTCGTTCCAGGCCAGGATGAAGTTCAGCAGAAGCGTGGACGCGATGCCGGGAACAGCCATTGGCGTCAGCACGTAAAGCAGCTCGTCCTTCAGCGACGCGCCATCCATGCGCGCAGCTTCCAGGATCTCCCCCGGAATTTCGCGGAAGTAGGTGTAAAGCATCCAGACAATGATCGGCAGGTTGATCAGCATCAGGATCACAACCAGCGCATAGCGATTGTCCAGAACACCCAACTCGATGCACAGCAGGTAGATTGGGTAAAGCACACCCACCGCAGGCAGCATCTTCGTCGACAGCATCCACAAAAGGATGTCTTTGGTCCGGCGCGAGGGCACAAAGGCCATGGACCACGCGGCAGGCACCGCGATGATAATGCCCAGAATGGTGGAGCCACCGGCGATGATGACCGAGTTCCACAAGAACCGCATGTAGTTCGAGCGTTCTTGCACGACCCCGTAGTTCTCTAGTGTCCAGTCGAAGAACAGGAAGACCGGTGGGTTGGCGATCGCCTCGGCCTCGGTCTTGAACGAGGTCAGGACGGTCCACAGGATCGGGAAGAAGATAAGGATCCCGATCGTCCAGGCGATAGCCGTGTTCAGGGCCTTGCGTTGTGTCGTGACAGCACGTGCCATGGTCAGTCCCTCCTCAGCGGTCCAGGTTCTTGCCGACGATGCGCATCAGGAAGATGGCAACGATGTTGGCAAGGATGATGGCGTAGACACCGCCTGCAGACCCCAGACCGATGTTCTGGCTTTCCAGAACCCGTTGGTAAATCAGGTAGGTGAGCGTCCGTGTCCCGAAGGCGCCGCCGGTGGTGACAAAGATTTCCGCAAACACAGCCAGCAGGAAGATCGTCTGGATCAGGATCACGATGGTGATCGCGCGGCTCAGGTGCGGAAGGGCGATAAAGAAGAAGCGGGCAAATGGGCCTGCGCCGTCCATCTCGGCGGCCTCAAGCTGCTCGCTGTCGAGCGATTGGAAGGCCGTCAGAAGGATCAGCGTCGCAAAGGGCAGCCACTGCCACGAGATAATCAGGATCAACGATGTCATCGGCACGTCGCTGAGCCAGACCACGGGGTCGGCCCCGAATGCGCGCCACAGATGCGAGAACAATCCGTTGGTGGGATCCATGAACATGTTCTTCCAGACCAGCGCCGAAACGGTGGGCATTACAAAGAACGGTGCAATGACGAGGATACGAACAACGCCCTGACCCCACATCGGCTGGTCCAAGAGCATCGCCAGCAGGATGCCGAAGATGACCGATACCGCAAGGACACCACCGACAATCACGAGCGTCGTTACAACCGCGTCGGTGAATGCGCCTGATGATGCGAATGAGGCGAAGTTCTGAAAGCCAACCCAGTCGAGGGTCGGGAAGCCGGTGATGTAGTCCAGTAGAAAATCACCGAAGCCATCACCGCGTTCGCCGATCCGGTCCCCACGAAGGGGAAGGAACCGCTTGAACGACAGGATCAACGTGAGCGAGAGGGGCACCAGCATCCAGACCAAGAGCAGGAAGACTGCCGGGGCCATCATGATGCGTGCCGCTGATCGGGAACTCTGGGTTGCCATGACGCAATTCCTCATCGTTCAGGCGCAAGGCCCGTTGAAACGCTGGGTGAACATTTATTGGAGTTTTTTGGGGTTGGAAGGCGGCGGCGACCGCCGCCTTCCGATATGTGTCGCCGAGGGCTTACTGGTAACCAGCTGCCGACAGGGCTTCGTTTACGATGTTCTGACCATTCGCGAGCGCTTCTTCGATGGTCTGCTGACCAGCGTAGGCGTTCGAGAATTCCTGGCTCACTTCGGTCCAGAAACCTGCGAATTCAGGGATCGCCATGAACTGAACGCCGGTGTAGGGCACAGGGTCAACTGTAGGCTCGGTCGGGTTGGCCGACAGGATCGAGTCCAGCGTCATCTGTGCGAACGGAACGTCCGCGTAGTTCGGGTTGTCATAGAGCGACTGACGTGCGCCGGGAGGGACGTTGGCCCAACCTTCGTTTTCAGCAACCAGCTCGATGTACCCGGTGGACGTTGCCCACTCGATGAACGCCATAGCTTCGTCCTGCTGCTGAGTGCCGGCAGGAACTGCCAGTGCCCAGGCCCAGAGCCAGTTCGAACGCGGGCCGAGGCCGTTGTCGGGTGCCAGCGCGAAGCCAACCGAGTCAGCAACCTCCGAGTCATCGGGGTTGGTCACGAACGATGCTGCCACCGTTGCGTCGATCCACATGCCGCAGAGACCTTGGTTGAACAGCGAGAGGTTCTCGTTGAAGCCATTGGTCGCGAAGCCGGCGGGGCCGGATTCCTGCATCATGTCGTTGAAGAAGTTGAGCGTGTTGGCCCATGCTTCGCTGTCGAGCTGTGCGTTCCACTCTTCGTCAACAACGCGTGCGCCGAAGGAGTTGGCCATTGCGTTGATGAACGCGCCGCCTTCGCCCCAGCCCGGCTTGCCGCGCAGGCAGATGCCGTTGATGTCGTTGTCACGGTCGGTCATGGCCGCCGCTGCTTCACGAATGAATTCCCAGGTGGGGGCAGCAGGCATTTCCAGGCCAGCAGCTTCCATCAGGTCGGTGCGATACATCACCATCGACGATTCGCCGTAGAACGGTGCTGCATAGAGCGTGCCGTCGTGGGACAGGCCGCCGCGCATTGCGGGCAGGATGTCTTCGACGTTGTACTCGTCCGACAGGCCGTCAAGCGGGACGAGCCAGCCGTTGGAGCCCCAGATCGGAGCTTCGTACATACCGATGGTCATGATGTCGAACTGGCCACCTTCGGTGGTGATGTCCGTCGTAACGCGCTGACGCAGCACGTTTTCTTCCAAGGTCACCCACTCGACGGCAATGCCGGTCTCTTCGGTGAACTGGTCGGTGTAGCCCTGCATGCGGATCATGTCGCCGTTATTGACGGTCGCGATCGTGATGGTGGCTGAATGGCCGTCAGCAAACGCTGCGCCGGCCGAAACACACAACGCAAGTGCGCTGGTGGTGCGAAGAACAGTCTTCGTAAACATCCGGATCCTCCCTGATTGGATGTGATGTTCACAACGTGCTGCAAAAATGTGCGCCGCGTCAAGAAAAAACTTTACGCGCGTAAATTTTCTAGACCTACGCCGAGTCCCGCAAAATCAGCCTTGCGGGATAAAGTGTTTCTTCGCGGGCGTTTAAGTGGCCGCCATTCTCGATCAGCTCAAACATGGACCTGACAGAATGTTCGGCAACGGCATCATAATCATGTGCTGCTGTGGTCAATGAAGGGCATGTGAATCGCGAAAACGGGTGGTCATCGTGGCTGGCGACTCGCAGATCGCAGTTTTTCGCCCGACCCACACGAAGGCCCCGTTCGTATGCGGCGGCCAAAAAACCGATGGCGAGGCGATCGTTGCTGCACAACACCGTACCGCTGGTCAGCTCGCCCGCATCGAAGGCCGCATGAGCCCCGGCGCGCCCGATTTCCTCAAATCCCCAACCGTGCCCGTTGACCTTATGAACAACCGGCTCGTGCCCCTCGCGCTCCATCGCCGCAATGTAAGCCGCCCGCCGTTTGTTGGCGTTCGGGTTTGCAGGCGTGCGCATCTCGAAAAAGCAAGGCGGCGTGCCGCTGCGGCACAGATACTCAACGGTCTGATTAACGAAACTGGCGTTGTCCGAGCCAATAAACGCCTCGCCCATCCCATCTAGGTTGCTGTCAAACAAAACGGTCGGGACATGAGCGCAGAACGTCTCAATCGTGGATTTATCCGATGCCCGACCAAGCGGCGCGAACAAAACGCCTGCCGGTTTCACCGACCGCAGCGTCTCAAGATTGTCGTTTTCCTGCTCGGACGTGCCATGGGAACTCAGGAGGATAGGGCGAAAACCGGCCTCGATGACCAGCGTTTCAATGGTGCGCGCGATTTCTGAGAAGAACGGGTCAGACAGGAACGGTACGACGATGCCGATATTCTTCGTCTGCTGCCGGTTCTGGTTTACGGCATAGATGTTGGGACGATAATCGTAGCGGTCCAGAGCAGCTTCGATGCGCTCACGGGTCTTTGGGCGTACAGAATCGGGATCATTGAAATACTTCGATACGGTCGGACGGGAAATCCCGCTGACCGCTGCAAAGTCTTCCATATTCCTGATCGTCTCGCCCGGCATAACCTTGCTCGATGGTTTTGTTGGAAAGAGCGTAGGGCAGGGCGCAGGTTGTGAGAAGCAAAAAATCTTTGCGCGCGTAAAGTTTTCGTGCGTGACACGGGAATTCCGCGAACAATTTTTGCGGCTTCGCTGGGGATTTCCTGGTGCTGCTGCGGAGATTTGAACTCCGGACCTCTCCCTTACCAAGGGAGTGCTCTACCCCTGAGCTACAGCAGCGTTCAGGTGGCGGCGGTTTAGTGTCTTCGCCCCAACCTTGCAAGCGCAATCTGGACCCTTCCGGCGCGGCGGGTTAAAGCCATGTTCCATGGCGTCCGACCAAGGCAAGAAACAACCCGGCAAGCCCGCCCCAAAGACCCGTGAAGATCGGCTCAAGGCGGCGCTCAAGGCAAATATGGCCCGGCGCAAGGCACAGACAAAAGCCCGGGCGCGCGCGCAGACGCAGCCCGAAGACGGGCAGAGCAACGAGTAGAGGCAGGCATATGGATAGAATAGTCGTCAAAGGCTCCGGCCCGCTTTCTGGCCAGATCCCAATCGCAGGGGCGAAGAACACCTGCCTCAAACTGATGTGCGCGGCCCTTCTCAGCGACGAACCGCTCACGTTGACCAACGTACCCCGCCTCTCGGATGTGGCCACACTTAGCGAGCTTTTGGAATCGCTCGGCGTCGAAGTGGGTCGCCTGAATGAAGGCCAGACGCTTGCGCTGTCGGCCACCAATCTCACCTCTCACCTCGCGCACTACGACATCGTTCGCAAACTGCGCGCCTCCTTCAACGTGCTCGGCCCGCTTATTGGCCGCACGGGCGAGGCCATCGTCAGCCTGCCCGGCGGTTGCGCCATCGGTGCGCGCGCCGTCGATTTCCATATCACCGGTCTGGAAAAGATGGGCGCGAAGGTCGAGCTGAAGGACGGCTACGTCTATGCCTCAGGCGATCTGAAGGGGACAGAGGTCGAATTCCCGTTCCCTTCCGTCGGCGCGACTGAGAACATCATGTGTGCCGCTGTGCGCGCGAAGGGCACAACCGTCATCAAGAACGCCGCGCGCGAGCCCGATACCAAAGCGCTGGCGGATTGCCTTATAGACATGGGCGCCGACATCGAAGGCGCGGGCACTGAGCAGATTGTAGTGCGGGGTGTCAACAAGCTGCACGGCGCGACCCATCGCGTCATTACCGACCGGATTGAACTCGGCACGTACATGGTCGCCCCCGGTATCGCGGGCGGCGAAGTCGAATGCCTCGGCGGTGAACGCCATCTGGTTGAGGCACTCTGCGTCAAGATGGAAGAGGCCGGGCTTGAGATCACGCAGACTGAAGCGGGCCTAAAGGTCCGCCACCCCGGTGGGCGACTGAAGGCCACCGATGTAACCACCGCACCATTTCCCGGCTTCGCCACCGACCATCAGGCGCAATTCATGGCGATGATGTGCTTCGCCGAAGGCACCAGCCAGCTGGAAGAGACGATCTTCGAAAACCGCTTCATGCATGCCCCCGAACTGATCCGCATGGGGGCCAATATCGAAGTCCATGGCAACACTGCCCGCGTCACCGGCGTTGAAAGTCTGCGCGGCGCGCCGGTCATGGCGACCGATCTGCGCGCCTCCGTCAGCCTGATCCTCGCCGGCATGGCGGCAGAGGGGGAGACGGTCGTGAACCGCGTCTATCACCTTGACCGCGGCTATGAGCATCTCGTCCGCAAGTTGCGCGGCGTAGGCGCGAATGTGGAAAGGCTCTCCGATGGCTGAAGATGCACGGTTCGAAGATGGCGGCGAACAGCCTGTCGCTTTGCGCGCCCTCGAAGCCGCGGATGTTCCCGTCCTCTCGGCCCTCGTGCAAGATGCGGTCTTCCCGATCACCGAGATGACATGGGATCGGACCCGCCGTCGCTTTGCCATCCTACTCAATCGTTTCCGTTGGGAAGACCGCGGCAGCAAGGATGGTCCCCAGCGCACCCAAGCGGTGCTGGCAATCGAAGATGCGATGAAAGTGTCCAGCCAAGGCATTGACCGCTCCGATAAGGATACGATCCTGTCGGCCCTCGCGCTGGAATGGGAGCCGGGCGAAGACGGCACAGGCCGTCTGACCCTGACCCTTGCAGGGGATGGTGCCATCGCCATCGACGTTGAGGCGCTCGAGATCACGCTCAAAGACGTCACCCGGCCCTATCACGCCCCCTCCGGCAAAACCCCGGACCACGGACAATGAAGGCCCGGGCGCTTGAGGCGGAAGACCTGAGCGCCCTGGCAGAGCTTCGCCTCGACGGCATCCGACGCTTCCCACAAGCGTTCCTCCTGACCGAGGCCGAGGCCCGTGAAAGCGATGCTAACCTTCTGGGCTGGATCACCTCAGGCAACGCGCTGGGGTTGTACGATGGCAAACGCCTGATCGGCTTTGCGGGCCTGCGCGCCATGGGTTTTTCCATGGCCGAACACCGCGCCCATCTGGGGCCGTTCTACGTCGCACCGGATCATCACGGCACCGGGGCCGCCGACACGCTCCTGACCTTTGCCTGTAACCTCGCCCGAACACGTGGTGCGCAGCAGGTGGAACTTTACGTCGCAACGCCGAACACTCGCGCGCGGAATTTCTATGCCCGCCACGGCTTTGCGGTCATGGGCCAAGTTCCCCGTGCCGTGATCCAGAACGACGAAACCGTCGACGACCTCTTTATGGTCCGCGACCTGACAAAGGACCTGCCGTCACCCGGCCCGGACGGTCTGCGCCGCCTTGGCCCCGGCGATTGGCGCGCCTTCCGTACGGTCCGGCTGGAGATGCTGGAAGAGGCCCCCGAATTCTTCGGCTCCACCTATGCCGAATGGGCGGCGAAGGCCCCGGATCAGATCATGGCGTGGCTCGACACGATCCACCTCTTTGCACAGGTCAGCGGCGGCCGCGCGCTGGCGACGGCCGGTTGGTATCGCAAGCCCGGTGCGGTGCAGGCCCACCGTGCTGGGGTCATTGCGGTTTACACAACACCAGAGGCGCGGGGCAGGGGGCTGGCGTCAGCGTTGCTATCCGCGTTGGAAAAGGATGCCTGCGAAAACGGCGTCTCTCAGTTTGAGCTGAGCGTCGGCGACAACAACCCCGCAGCCCGCGCCGCCTACAGCGCGTCGGGCTACAAGCTCATCGGCACAATCCCCCGAGCGCTGAACTATTCCGGCACGCTCGTTGATCAGCACGAGATGGTAAAACCGCTCACGGCTTGAGGCCCCGGCCCCCCCGCGCTATCTGCCGGGGACGGATCGCCGGAGGGGCCCATGCCAATTTTTCTGAACACCCAAGACGCAGATTTCGACACCCGTTTTGAGGCCCTCCTGCACATGAAGCGTGAGGACGCGCCCGAGGTCGATGATGTCGTTGCAGGCATTATTGCCGATGTTCGCGCCCGTGGCGACGACGCGGTGATCGAGCTGACGTCAAAGTTCGACCGCCTCGACCTTACGCCGGAAACGCTCGCCTTCACGCCGGACGAAATCGCGCAAGCCGTGGCTCAGGTGCCTGCTGAAGAACGCGCGGCTCTTGAACTCGCCGCCGAGCGTATTCGCGCATATCACGTCCGCCAACTGCCCGAAGATGCCCGCTGGACAGACCCTGACGGCGCAACGCTCGGCTGGCGTTGGGGCGCGGTCTCTGCCGCCGGCCTCTATGTTCCGGGCGGTCTTGCCTCGTACCCCTCAAGCGTCCTGATGAACGCCATCCCGGCCCAAGTCGCTGGTGTCGAGCGCCTCGTCATTTGCGCGCCCACACCCGATGGCGTGGCCAATCCGCTCGTCCTGCTGGCCGCACAGCTCTCGGGCGTTGACACGATCTACCGCATCGGTGGCGCGCAGGCCGTGGCTGCTATGGCCTACGGGACGGCAACAATTCAGCCCGTCGACAAGATCACTGGCCCCGGCAACGCCTTCGTGGCTGCCGCCAAGCGCCGCGTGTTCGGCAAGGTTGGCATCGACATGATCGCTGGGCCGTCCGAGATTCTCGTCATTGCGGACAAAGACAACGACCCCGACTGGATCGCCACCGACCTGCTCAGCCAAGCCGAACACGACGAAAGCGCGCAAAGCATCCTGATCACCGATGATGCTGACTTCGCCGAGGCCGTGGCCCAAGCGGTTGAGACCCAGCTCGAAACGCTCCCTCGTGCCGATATCGCAGGCCCAAGCTGGCGCGACTACGGCGCGATCGTCGTGACAGAAACCCTCGACCAGGCTGCCGCCCTCAGCGACCGCATAGCCCCCGAACACCTGGAGCTTTGCGTGACCGATCCCGAAGCCCTCTTCGCCAAGATCACCCATGCGGGCGCCGTCTTCCTTGGCCAATGGACGCCCGAGGCCATCGGTGATTACATCGGTGGGCCGAACCACGTGCTGCCCACCGCCCGTTCGGCGCGGTTCTCCAGTGGGCTGAATGTGCTCGATTTCATGAAACGCACCACGCTTGCCCAAATGTCCCCCGAAGCCCTCAAGGCCATCGGCCCCGCGGCCGTTACTTTGGCCACATCCGAGGGGCTCGGCGCCCACGGCGCATCGGTGCAGGCCCGGCTCGATCGCCTCAACCGGGGGGAGGGGGAGTGACCATGCACATCTGCCACATCGAAATCGACACCCAAGGGATGCCCGCCCCAACCCCCGAGATCGAGCAGGAGCGTAAGGTCGCCATCTTCGACCTGCTGGAAGAGAACACCTTCTCCATCCCCCGCCACGACGCCCCCGAAGGTCCCTATCGCGTGACGCTGGCAATCCGCGATAAGCGGCTGGTGTTCGACATCGACACCGAAGAGGGCGCGGATGCGACGGAATTCCACCTCTCGCTTTCGCCGTTTCGTCAAACTGTCAAAGACTACTGGCAGATATGCGAGTCGTATTTCAACGCGGTCAAAACCCTGCCGCCCAACCAGATCGAGACGATCGACATGGCCCGTCGCGGCATCCACAACGAAGGTGCGCGGCTGCTGCAAGAACGTCTCGAGGGCAAGGCCGAGGTCGACAATGACACCGCCCGCCGCCTCTTCACCCTGATCTGCGTGCTGCATTTCGGGGGCTGAGAAGGTGGCGGACGACTTCCCCCAATCCGTCCTGTTCTGCTGCGACCACAATTCCACGCGGTCGCCGATGGCAGAGGGCCTGATGAAGAAGTTCTATGGCCACCGCGCTTATGTGCAATCGGCTGGCGTGAAACACGAGCTTGAGATTGATGGATTCGCGGTTGCCGTCTGCGCGGAGCTAGGCGTCGAGTTAGAACGCCACCGCGTCCGCTCCTTCGATGAGATGGAGGAATGGGGCGATGACCTGACCGGCTTTGATCTCATCGTGGCCCTTAGCCCCGCCAGCCAGCGCCGTGCCCTCGACATGACACGCACCTTCCATATCGACGTGGAATACTGGCCGATCCTCGACCCAACCGGGCTGGGTGAAACACGAGAGGCGAAACTGGCCTCCTACCGCCAGGCCCGCGATCAGATCGTGGGCCGCATGCAGGATCGGTTTGGCCCTGCTTCTGAGGCTTGAGCGCCCATAAAGGGCCGCAAACGTCCCATTAATCTGGCCTAACGCATTTCTCACAAATTTCTCACGCGCTGAATTGCGGGCGCCTGTGATACTTTCCCTAGCGTCACTTTGATATTGGGGAATGTCATGGACACTCATTTGATTGTTGCCGTTCACGGTATTGGTGAACAACGACCCGGCGAAACTGTTAATGCCATTGTCGGCGCCGCGACCACGCAATTTGAAAAAGACGACCCTTTGTTTTTGCCGGTCACGATTGAAGGTGACGTGGTGGACCTTGCAGACAACCGTCTGCAGGAACAGCCGCGAAACGGCACCTTCTTTCCGTCGCACCTGCGCACGATCAAGGCCGCGCAGGCCCACACGCCTGAAGAACGGGCCGTCTTTGCCGAGGTCTTTTGGGCCGACAAAAGCCCCGCACCCCATGGCGCGTTCTGGACCATTTTCGACCTGCTGAAAATCGTTCTGGGCCTTGGATATCTGGCGATGGAAAACGCAGAAAGCAATCGCGGCCGCTACAGCGTCTGGCTGGTGCGTTTCTTTATCTGGACGTTCTTTTGCTTCGTCGCCCCCATCAATGCGACGCTCCTGATTTCCGCGTTGTTTCTGCTGCTGGAAGCAACGCCTCTATGGTCGGAGTCCGTCTACAAATACTTCCCGATCCTCTTCCTCGGCCATGCCCTTCTGACAATCGGCATTGGGCTTTATATCCGGTTTTCTGCGGCCAAAACGCATCTAATGCGATTGTTCGGGTCGGGCCTGATCAGCGTTGGTATCGTATTCTTGCTGGTTTTGTGGCTCTCGATCTTTTTTGACGGCGTCAATACGCTCCTGTGCAATGGAACTGATACCCAATCCATTGCCATTGCGAACAACATCGATTGCTATTTCAGCTTCATCCTGTGGCTGATGGAAATCAGCTGGCTTGGCATTATTTTGCTTGCCTTGGCCATCAGTGTTATTGGCATGGTGGGGGCGATGTTCGGCCTTTCCAGCGCAGACGCCAATCATGAAGAAAGCGTCGCCGCGCGGATCCGAGATGCCGTGACAGGCGTGCGGATCATCTACCCGTCCATCTGCGCGGCCATGGTCATTTTCTGGAGTGTCATCGCCTCAAGCCTCTGGCTGTTTCTGTTCAATGTTGCCCGGGGTCTCAGTCATGAGGTCGAGGCCCGCTCGTCCGAGGCATCCCAGAATGACCAAAGCGGAGATGCGCCAGCGGAGTCCGCTGCGCCGACCCCGGACTCGGTGCTACTTGATCCCGTCACCACTGGACAGCCCGTCGAGGATCCCAACAAAGTCACGGGGCTATTGTTTGCGCTGCTGGAAGAGAAGTTCCTGCTCGTGAACCTGTCGTCCAGCTTTGCGCTCGTGGCGGCGGTAATCCTGGTGATTGTCCTCGCGGCCCTGATCGTGATCCGAAAGACCCGGGCGAAGCTTTTGTTCCAAAAGGCCGAATGGCGCAGCCGACTGATTTTGAACCCAATCATTCGCTATTTGTTGGTGGTTGGTCTCGCCATCGTGGCGCTGGGTCTGGCTTTGCCCTTCTTTGAAAATACCGAGGACAGTTGTGCGGACAGTGCCCTCCAAGCCATCAGCACTTGTTGGATGAACAGCCAAAAGCCCTTCTTCGCAGCCTTCCTTCTGCTTCTCGGGATCGTACTCTTCCGCTTTTCACACCAGATTTCGGGTGGGTTGGGCATCTTCCGCGATATCGTGACCTATTCCGTTCAGGAAAGCTGCGCCTGGACACAGGATCCGGAGAAACGAGCCAAGAACTTCACCCAGCGCGATCAAATCAACGCCCGCTTCCGCCGCACGCTGCATTACGGGTTGGAGGCGTTTCAGCCCACGCGCGTGACCATCATCGCCCATTCGCTTGGCTCCATAATCGCTACCCGCATGTTGCACGACCGCGACGTCAAAGCATTGCTCGCAAAAAACGGCAATCCCGAAGTGGTTTTGATCACTATGGGCTCCCCCGCCACACACATTTACCGCCGCTATTTCAAAGAGTTCTTTCAGATCTCCACGGATGACATGCCGCTGGCGGAAACCCCGGGCGCGCCCGTCAACAAGGCGTGGTACAACATCCACCGCGAGGATGATTTCGTGGGTACCCGTATCGGAGATGATATCGAAAAGGACACACCGGATCTGGCGCAGAACTTCTCAGTGCAAGCCGGTGGCCATACCGGTTACTTCACCGATGGTCATGTCTGGAAGGTTTTGCGCGACCAAATCGGCTTTCGCCTGTTCCCATCGCAATTCATGACGGAGCGCCGTGAAGCGGCGGAGTGATCCGCCGCCTATGACTTCATGATCGCCACCGGACCCGCAAGAACTCAGCGTTGTATGGACGAAGCCATGCATCCGCTCCACGACCGTCCTTCGCTCAGCCACACTCCGCCAGGGTGGTCGCCATGTTGTGAATAAGCTGCGGGTAGAGCGTCGCGCCCAGTGCCAGCTCTGCGCCAATCGGGTCGATCACCGCTGTGCCAGCTTCGGTGCCATCCAGAACCGTTTCGATCAGGCCGGGGTTGAATTGCGGCTCCGCCAGGACGCAGTCGATGCCTTCATCCCGAATGCGCCCTTGAATCTCAGCCAGACGTGCCGGGCTTGGGTCCGTCGCGTCACCGAGTGAGATCGCGCCCGCAGCGCTCAGGCCAAAATCGTTCTCGAAGTACTGATAGGCGTCATGGAAGACGATGAATTGCTTGTCCTGCACCGGCTCAAGAATGCCCGAGACGTCTGCGATCAGCGCCGCAAGCTCCGCCTGTCCTTCGACCGCATTCGCAAAGTAGGTGCTGGCATTCTCCGGATCAGCCGCCGAAAGCTGTGCTGCGATGATCGGCAGCCACGCGCTGGCGTTTTGTGGCGAGAGCCATGCATGGGGATCAAACGCGCCATGGTCGTGGCCTTCATGGCCATGCGCATCTGCGTGCTCTTCATGGTCATGATCTTCGTGCCCATGCTCATCGTGCCCGTGCTCCTCGTGCTCGTGGCCGTCTTCTTCGCCATGCTCTTCGTGCTCGTGTTCCTCGTGGTCATGATCGCCGTCCTCGGCATGCTCCTCATGATCATGCTCCTCGTGATCATGGTCATGGTCGCCATGCCCATCTTCCTCGGCATGTTCTTCATGATCATGGTCCTCATGATCGCCATGATCGCCTTGATCGTCCTCGTCCCCATGAACATGCGCTTCAAACAGCGCGCCTTCACGGAACTCCAACGCGACCGTGCCTTCCGCCCCCAAAAGCTCCGTCACCGCAGCCCCCTCGGCCAACGTCTCCACCGCATCTTCCATCCATGGCGTCAGCCCCTCACCGATCCAGAACACCAGATCAGCCTCCTGCAGTGCGCGCGCCTCCGATGGGCGAAGGTTGTATTCATGGGGCGAAGCGCCCGCCGGAATCACCAGTTCAGGCTCCCCCACACCTTCCATCACGCGGGCCACCAGCGAATGCACCGGCGCAATATCGACGGCAACGTTCGGCACATCAGCCATCGCCGTGCCCCCCATCAACATGGCCCCGACCGACAGTGAAACGCGCATTCTGGACATAGGACACCTCATGTGATTGTATAACATTTCACACCGGATAAACGATACACTATAACATGACAAGCCCATCCTCCGCCCCCATCGGTTTCGAACAGCACGACCATGGTGCCTGCGTCAGCGACGCATTGGCCGCCGCTGATGCGCGCTGTGCGGCTGAGGGACTGCGGCTAACGCCCGTGCGCCGTAAGGTGCTGGAATTGCTTCTGAAGGAGCATCGAGCCCTTGGCGCCTACGCGATCCTTGATCTGCTGCGTGATGCAGGGTTTGGCTCACAACCACCCGTCGCCTACCGCGCGCTCGATTTCCTGTCTGAACACGGCTTCGTTCACAAAATCGAACGCCTCAACGCTTTCGTCGCCTGCGCCCACCCCAACGACGCCCATTCCCCCGCCTTCATGATCTGCCGCGCCTGTGACGCCGTGGCGGAGGCGCAATCAACGCCCGCCAAAGGCACTCTGGGGGAGGCCGCCAAAGCCGCTGGCTTCCAAATCGAAAAGACGGTGGTGGAAGCCGAAGGCCTGTGCCCCGCATGTGTCGAGAAGCCCGACGAATGAGCCTTCTGACCGCCAACAACGTCACCGTCGCCTACGGCGCGAATACCGTGCTCTCGCGCGTCGATCTGCATGTGGATGCCGGCGAAATCGTGACTATCGTCGGCCCCAATGGCTCGGGCAAGACCAGCCTTTTGCGCGCCGTCATCGGCGCAGTACAACCCGCATCAGGCACCATCACGCGGCAAAAGGGCCTGAAAATCGGCTATGTCCCGCAAAAGCTGCACATTGACCCGACGCTTCCCATCACGGTCGAGCGCTTCATGCGACTGACCGATCGCGCGACGCGCGCGACCTGCCAGAAAGCGCTCGACAGGGCAGGGGCGCCCGACCTGCTGCACCGGCAGATGTCACGCCTTTCTGGCGGGCAGTTCCAGCGTGTTCTGCTGGCCCGCGCCCTTATCAATTCGCCCGACCTTCTGCTGCTCGATGAAGCCACCCAAGGCCTCGACCAACCCGGATCCGCTGCGTTCTATCAACAGATCGAGGCCGTCCGGCAGGAAACCGGCTGTGCCATCATCATGATCAGTCACGAACTTCATGTGGTGATGAGCGCGTCTGACCGTGTCATCTGCCTCAACGGACATGTCTGCTGCGAAGGGACGCCCGCTGTTGTGGCCTCCGCTCCCGAATACCGTGCCCTCTTTGGCACCGGAACCGGCGGGGCCTTCGCGCTATACCAGCACGATCATGATCACCACCACCATGATCACGATCACGACCATACCAACGAGGCGGCCGAGTAATGCTTGACGATTTCATGGCCCGCGCGACGATCGCGGGCATCGGCGTTGCCTTGGCTGCGGCCCCGCTGGGCTGCTTTGTCGTATGGCGGCGCATGGCCTATTTTGGCGATGCCACCGCCCACGCCGCCATCCTTGGCGTGGCCTTGGCGCTGGCGTTGGAAATCTCGGTCTTTGCCGGATCGGCTGCCGTGGCCCTCGCCATGGCGCTGACCGTGACGCTGCTCACCCGACGCGGCTACGCGATGGACACGCTTCTCGGCGTTCTCGCCCATTCCGCTTTGGCCTTCGGGCTGGTGGCCGTGTCGTTCCTGCAAGGAGTGCGCATCGACCTGATGGCCTATCTGTTTGGCGACATCCTCGCCGTATCCCATTGTGATCGTGAGGATTTTCGTGAGATTGGCCTTCAGGCCCTCGGGCGCTGCGACCTCGGCATCATCTGGGCGGGCGGCGCCCTTGTTGTGGCCCTGCTGGTCTGGCGCTGGCGCCCGCTTCTGACCGCCACGCTGAACGAAGAACTCGCCTATGCCAGCGGCATCGCCCCTCGGCGGGAGCAGTTGATCCTAACCCTCGCGCTGGCCATCACCGTCGCCGTTGCGATCAAGGTTGTGGGCGCGCTTCTTATCGCCGCCATGCTGATCATCCCCGCCGCCGCCGCACGCGGCTTGGCACGCACGCCCGAGGCTATGGCGTTGATTGCGGCAGCCATTGGCACGCTGTCTGTGGTGGCTGGCCTGCAAGGCGCATTGGTTTTCGATACCCCCGCAGGCCCATCCATCGTATGTGTCGCCGCGCTCCTCTTCGCGCTTCTCAGCCTGTTCAATTGGCGTGGGCAGGGCAGGGCGTAGGTCTCCGCCAAAGACCCGTTCGAAGGGTCTTCCCCCCGCCCACTAGCGCGCCTATCGTCTCGCCCATGCAAGATACCATCGCCCTCATCACCCGCTACTACGCCGCGTTCAATGCCTCCGACACCGAGGCCATGATCGCCTGTCTCGCCCCGGACGTCGCCCATCACGTCAACGAAGGCGCAATCCGCGTGGGCCACGACGCCTTCCGCGCCTTCTGTGCCCATATGGACCACTGCTACTCGGAAAACCTGACCGACATCGTCGTTATGGCGTCCGAAGATGGCTTCCGTGCAGCGGCGGAGTTCATGGTGAACGGCACCTATCTGCAGACCGACGAGGGTCTGCCCGAGGCGCGCGGCCAAACCTACTGCCTGCCTGCCGGCGGCTTCTTCAGCGTCGAAAACGGCCAGATCACCCGTGTTGTGACGTACTACAACCTCGCCGACTGGACTGCCCAGGTCAGCGCATGACCCTCACGCTGCGCACCTTTCGCGGGGCGGACACGGCAGAGGTCATCGAAGATCTTGCGCGCCTGCGGATCGAGGTCTTCCGCGACTGGCCTTACCTCTACGACGGCGATCTGGATTATGAGCGCCGCTATCTCGCCGACTATACCACCGGAAAAGCCCTCGTCGTGGCGGCTTTTGAGGGCGAAACCATGGTTGGGGCATCTACAGGTATGCCACTTATGGAACACGCCGACGACTTATCCACAGCATTCACGGGAACGTCGTTCGATCCCGATACCTTGTTTTATTGTGCGGAATCCGTGCTTCTGGGAAAGGCTAGAGGGCAGGGCATCTACCACCAATTCTTTGCGGCGCGCGAAGCCCACGCCCAAGCGGCAGGTTTCACATATGCCACTTTCTGCGGCGTAACCCGTCCTGATACACATCCCGCTCGTCCAAATGGCAACAAACCGCTCGATCCCGTCTGGAAACACTTCGGATACACCCCCGTGCAAGGCGCAATCGGCCATCTCAGCTGGCGCGATATCGGAGATACGCGGGAAACCACCAAACCCCTCCAATTCTGGATCAAAAAGCTATGCGCATAGCCACCGCCGCCTATTCCTTGGATCCCTTTCAGAAGTGGGAGGATTACGCCGCCAAGCAGATCCATTGGGTCCGCGAAGCCGCAGGGGCAGGGGCTGACCTTCTGGTCTTCCCTGAATACGCCCGCATGGAGCTCGCAACCCTCCAAAACGCCGCCGGTGAACTGGAGCCCTCTCTCCACGCCGCCTCCGACCTCGCACAGGACGCCGACCACCTCATGGCCGATCTGGCCCAAGGTTACGGCGTCCACATCCTCTGCCCCTCGGGTCCCGTATTCGACGAAGACCGCGACCGCCCCGTCAACCGCGCGTGGTTCGTCGGGCCGGACGGGTTCATCGACTACACCGACAAGCAGGTCATGACCCGGTTCGAGCGCGAGCAATGGAACGTTGTCCCTGGAGATCCTTTGCAGGTCATCGAGACCCCCCTCGGCAAGATCGGCGTCCTGGTCTGCTACGACGCTGAATTCCCCCTCCTCGGCCGCCGTCTCACCGAACAGGGCGCCGAAATTCTGCTCTGCCCCTCCTGCACCGACAGCGAAGCAGGCTACAACCGCGTCCGTATCGGGGCCCAGGCCCGCGCGCTCGAAGGGCAATGCGTCACCGTCCAATCCCCCACCGTGGGCGACGCCAAATGGTCTCCCGCAGTCGATGAAAATGTAGGGGCCGCAGGCATTTACGGCCCGCCCGACCTCGGCTTTCCCGACGATGGCATTCTCGCCCAAGGCGCGCTCAACGAACCCGGCTGGGTCCTCGCCGACATCGACCTCGCCGCCATCCACAAGGTCCGCACCGAAGGCCACGTCTTCAACCACGCCCACTGGCCCGAATCCCACATCGCAGCGTCACAAAGCGACTAAACCCCGATTTCCCTTGAAACCCTGCACCTTTAGGCGCATTTACCCGGCATCAAGCCCCACCTACGGGGCGCAACTTATGGAGTGACCATGGCCAAGGAAGAGATGCTCGAATTTCCTGGTGTCGTGAAGGAACTCCTGCCAAACGCGACATTCCGGGTCGAGCTCGAAAACGGCCATGAAATCATCGCACATACGGCAGGCAAGATGCGCAAAAACCGCATCCGGGTTCTGGCAGGCGACAAAGTTCAGGTGGAAATGACCCCCTACGACCTGACGAAGGGTCGTATCAACTACCGCTTCAAGTGACCGAACGCACGATCACGACCCCCGCCGAGATCTCGGACGGGGTGCGTGCCTTTGCGGCGACCCTGGGCGATGGGGAGGCGCAGTTCGTCCCCGTCCAACCCGCTGAGAACGCAATAGAAGATCAGCCCTTCTACAACGTCATCGTCGCAGGTGACGGCGCAAAGCCCGTCTTCGGTTGGCTGATTTGGGAGCTCACCGGCTACTGGCTGGAAGCCCAACGCCACGCGGTCCTCGAAACCGCCGAGGGCCTCAAAGACATCACGCCCCCCATCGACAACGAGGCCCAAATCCTCTTCGTCCGCGATAGCGGCTGGGAATTCGACTACCTCAACCCCCAACCGCTCAGAAAACCCGCGCGCCACCTGCTGACCGAGGATCGCGACGTCCGCCAATGGGCGAAGCTGGCCGATGATTTCGACATGTTCAAATTCCGCCACACCGTCTTCAAAGGCGACAAGTCGGAATTCGTGATCCCCGAAGGCAAAGACCACCGCCGCATGGAACGCCTCCAGCGCGACTACAACGCTGCCGCCCGCGTGGCACTCGCGAAATGAAGCTGATCCTCGGCTCCGGCAGCCCGCGTCGCCTTGAACTCCTCGCCGTCCTCGGCCTTGAACCGGCCGAGATCCGCCCCCCGGACATCAACGAAGACCCGCGCCCGCAGGAACTCCCGCGCCCTTACGTCGAACGCATGGCCCGCGAAAAGGCGCAAGCCATTCCCTGCGCAGAAGACGAAGTCGTCCTCGCCGCTGACACCACCGTCGCCGTCGGCCGCCGCATCCTCGGCAAACCCGAAAACGTGGAGGAGGCCCGCGCGTTCCTCGACCTGCTTGGCGGCCGTCGCCACCGCGTCTACACTGCCATCGCCGTGAAATCCGCCGATCACCTCCGCACCCGCGTCGTTGAATCCCGCGTCCAGATGAAGCGCCTCTCCAACACGGAACGCGAAGGCTACATCGCTACCGACGATTGGCAGGGCAAGGCGGGCGGCTATTCCATCCAAGGCCCCGCTGGCGCGTTTATCCCGTGGATCAGCGGCTCACACTCCGCCATCGTGGGCCTGCCGCTCGCCGAAACCGCAAACCTCCTGCAAAGCGCAGGCATAAAGGTGTGGACGCCATGAAAGGCAGAACCGTCCTCCTCGACCATATCGCAGGCCGCGAAGCCGCTGCCCTGATGGTCGATGGCAAACTCCACGATCTCCTGATTGACCCGCCCGAGGATGCGGCCCCAGGGGTTGGCGCGATCTTCTTCGCCGTAGCCGACAGACCGCTGAAAGGGCAGGGCGGCATCACCCTGCAACTGGGCGATGGACTGATCGGCTACCTCCGCCGCGCGAAAGATATCTCGCCGGGTGATGCGTTTTTTGTGCAGGTCTCCGGCATGGCAGAGCCGGGCAAGGCGATCCCCGTCACGCCGGATCTGATCTTCAAATCCCGTTACGCCATCGTCACGCCGCACAAACCCGGCATCAACGTCTCCCGCGCGATCCGCGACGATGATGAACGCGACCGCCTTCTCGAAATTGCCCATGATGTGATGGCGGGTGACTACGGCCTGATCCTCCGCTCCGCCGCCACAGGGGCCGACGCGCAGGCCGTGGCCGACGACATCGCCACGATGCAGGACCTCGCCGCTCAGGTTCTTGGTCACGACGAAAAAGACCCCGCCCTTCTGTGGGCGTCGGAATCTGCCCATCACCTCGCATGGCGCGATTGGGTAAACCCCGATGAAGTCGTAACCGAGGACGGCTGTTTCGAGACCCACGGCGCGCTTGAGGCGATTGATGCGGCCCTCTCTCCGTCCCAACCGCTCTCAGGCGGTGGCCACGCCTATGTTGAGGCGACCCGCGCCCTGATCGCCGTGGATGTGAACACCGGCAAAGATCATTCCCTTGCCGCCGGGCTAAAGGCCAACCTCGCGGTGGCCCGCGACCTGCCGCGCCTTCTCCGCCTCAAGGGGCTGGGGGGGCAGATCACGCTCGACCTCGCGCCGATGCCGAAACGCGATCGCAAGCAGATCGAGGATGCCGTGAAGAAGAGCTTCCGTCAGGACGGCTCGGACGTGGTGGTCGCGGGTTGGACGCCCCTTGGCCATCTCGAGCTTACGCGCAAGCGGGATCGCCTGCCGCTGTCTCAGGTCTGGCCAAAGCAGTAGGGCGGGCCTTGGCCTGCCGCGCACCAAACGCCATCAAATGCCCTGGTTCTGTGCGTAAATCGTGTAGTTACAAAACAACTACAGAAAAACTACAGGTTCACTACAGCGCAAATCGTCATCTCAGCCGCCTCAGCAGCGCAAGCGACGGCTCGCCGTTCACCGGCAATCCATTGGCCGCCTGATAGGCCTCAATCGCGGCTTCCGTGCCCGGTCCGATCACCCCATCGGGCGTGCCCGCATCAAAGCCGGCGGCATTCAGAAGCTCCTGCAACTCGCGCCGCTGCGCCTGCGTCAACCCACTGGTATCCGCACCAAAGGATTGCCTGAGAGGCCCGCCGCCAGCGAGCCGATCCGACATATAGCCCACGCCGATCCCGTAGTTGGTGGAGTTGTTGTAACGCAGTATCACATTGAAATTGTGATATAAAATCCAGGCGGGCGCACCGGCGCCACCCGGCGCGTGGATCGCCGCCGACCCATGATCGGGCAAGCTTCCGCCCCCGGCGCGCCGCACGCCCAGATCACGCCAGGCGCTGACCGACCGACGGTTGTCCCGCCCGGTCGAGGCGCTAAACCCTTGAGGAAGCTGCACTTCCAAGCCCCAGGGCTCGCCGCGCCGCCACCCGAACCGGTTGAAGTATGAGGCCGTGGAGGCCAGTGAATCCGTCGGATCATTAGACCAGATATCGCGTCGTCCATCACCCCTGAAGTCGACCGCATATTCCTCGTAAGTCGTTGGAATAAATTGCGTATGTCCCATCGCACCTGCCCATGATCCAAGCATCTGCTCAGGCGTCGTGTCGCCATTCTGGATGATCTTCAGGGCGGAGACCAACTGCGCCTCGAAGAACCGCCCACGCCGCCCTTCCCATGCCAGCGTTGCAACAGCGGAAATCACCGGAATATCCCCCAGCCGGGTCCCAAACCGGCTTTCCACACCCCAAACGGCGGCGGTTACCTCCGGCGGAACGCCATATGTGGCCTCTATGTCATTGAGAACACTGCGTTGTTGCGAAAATCGTCCGCGCCCGACCGACAGATCATCATCGCCAGCCACAAGCGCAAGATAATCCTCGGTCGACCGCCGGAACTCCGTCTGGTTGCGGTCCCGCTCCACCACTCCCGGCAGGAAGCCCACGCCCCGCAGGCCCCGATTGAGCGCATCTTCACTGATCCCAGCCGCCCGCCCGCGTGGCCTAAATGCTTGAATCCAAGCGTCAAATTCAGCATTCGGCTGCGGCATGAAGTCAGGGTCGGTCGATGGCCCACCCGCACCCGCCGCGCCAATCTCAGGCAGGCCCAAACCGCCGCCTCGGACACAACCCGCGAGTGCAAGCGCACCTGTTCCCGCCAATACCGTCCGTCGTGATACACCCATCTCACTGCTCCACCCGTGTTTTCCCCCAGCTAACGGCCCAAAGGCCGTTCACGCAATCCCCAAGCGCATACGGGCCCCTTGCAGGCAGGTTCGGGCTGCCCCAAATTGTGCCAACCACACTATTTCCCGAGGCCCTATGACCTGTCCCATCTGCGAAAAAGAGTCAGCCCAAGCCTACCGTCCTTTCTGCTCGCGCCGCTGTGCGGACGTCGATTTGGGGCGGTGGTTGAACGGTAGCTATGCCGTCCCGTCGACTGATCCTGAAGATATCGAGCAGGCCCTTGAAGAGGCCGCGAAATCTGAGCCAAAACTGCACTGAAACGTCGCGCTGAAAAATCCACTTCCCCCTATGGACAGCGCCCTCCGATCCCCCTAGAACGCCGCTACCCACAGCGGAGGTTGTCCCTCGCTGATCCCGTGCCCGGGTAGCTCAGGGGTAGAGCAGTGGATTGAAAATCCTCGTGTCGGTGGTTCGATTCCGCCCCCGGGCACCACTCAAACTCCTAAATTATGTGCCGTATGCTCCGCTCATTGCTGGAAGCGATGACTGAGGTATTGGCCAAGTTTACGCAAGCCAGCCCGCAACACTTCCGGATCGTTCGCGAAGCCTACGCGCACGTAGCCCTCCATATCAAACGCGTCACCGGGGGTGAGCATCACTCCCGTCTGCTGAACTAGGTCGACGCAAAACTCCCGCGTTGGGATCGGAATATCCAGACGTATCATTGCGGTCGTACCTGCACGCGGTCTAACCCAGCTTGCCAATGGCTCCGCTTCCACCCATGCATCCAGAACTGCGAGGTTGCCACGTGTGATGTCGCGGCTGCGTTGAAGAAGGTTTGCTCTATTTTCCAAGGCGATAGCAGCAAAGTGATCATTGATCATTCCGACTGAAATCGTGTCGTGATCCCGGTGGAGCAGGACCTGCTCCGTCACCTCTGCCGGGGCAACGATCCAGCCAACGCGCAAGCCCGCCAGTGAAAAAGCTTTTGAAACGCTCGCGGTCGCAATGCCCTTTTCATAAACATCGACGATAGACGGGCTCATTCCGTCGCCGCTTTGCCCTGTGCCGCGATAAACTTCGTCGCACAGAATGTACGCCCCGACACGTCTTGCGATTTCGGCGATGTCTTCGAGCATGGGGCGCTCAATCAGAGCACCTGTCGGGTTGTTCGGGTTGGTCAGGACGATCAGCTTCGTGTCGTCTCGGACCAGTTCGCGTAACCGCTCGATGTCTGGCAGAAATCCGTTCTCCGCCTCCAGATCAAGCGTTTGAACTTCGGCACCAATGCTCTCGGGTATCGAGTGATGCTGTTGATATGTCGGCACGACAGAGATCACATGGTCGCCGCGAGAAACCAGGGATTTGTGGACCAACATGTTGGCGGCGATTGTGCCGTGAGTGACTGTAATTCGGTCGCGGGCGGCGTCGTGGTAAAGCGTCGCGATCGCCTCTCGCAATCGATCGGAGCCTTCGATGGCCCCGTAGGTCATCTTCATGGAAAGTAATTCTGACAGGTCCGCATTGTTGCGCCCAGCCATCTGCAAAAGCTCTTCAATGGTAATGCTCGCGACGCAGGTTTCGGCAAGATTGTATGTGCAGCGCGTCTCCCACTCATTCATCCAGATCTCGACCTTGAACGGTTCGATGTACATTGGCGCGCTCCGGCTGCTGGAAGAAGTTGCATGACCATAGCCCAATGGGGTGTGGTCAGACCAGCCGGTCAGCTTTCGCGCATCGCGTGTTCGAAATAAGCAAAGAAGGGCTCAATCAGGTAAATCAATGGCGGGCGGGCCTCTGTCTGGATGAAAGCATCCACCGGCATGCCGGGTATGAGGTCTCGGTCGCCCAACAGGGCAATTTGATCAACAGGCAGCGTGATTTCGATTTGGTAGAAGGCGTTACCGGTTCCATCCTCCGTGAAGGCGTCGGCCGAAATCAAACCAACTTCTCCAAGGATTTCCGGGAGTTCGAGTTGATTAAATGACGAAAAGACAAGCCGGACCTCCTGTCCGGGGAAGATCTGATCAATGTGTTGGGCTGCGACGCGGGCGGAGATCACATGGGGCCGACCCTCAGGCACAAGATACGCAAACGGATCGGCTGGGCGCAGAACTGCACCTTCGCCAAAAATTGTGAGCCCGTGGATTCGGCCAGCGATTGGTGCGCGCAGTTCATGCCGGGAGATGCGTGTCTCCAGCCCATCTAAGCGTTCAATGAGCTCCTGCTCAGCTGCGCGAACCTCACGCAATTCAGTGATGGCTTGTTCCCGTCGTTCTGTTTCCAGTTGCAGAATGGCCAACTCGCCTTCGATGATGCGCTCGGCGGCCTCGGCCTCGTTGGCCGCAACTTCTCCGATCGCACCGCGGAGTTGAGCCAATTCCTGCTGCAAGCGGACCACGGGATCCTGGGTGCCGGCGCCTCGCGCAAGCAGGTCTTGGCGGCGGATCAATTCTGACTCAATGAGTGAAATCTGCGCGGCAATGGCTTCGTTTTGCGCTTGCAGGGCCCGAAGCTGCGCATTGATTTGAGTAATCCGCCCTTGCTGCTGCGCAATCGCGCGCTCGTGGGCCTCAATGCGGATCGAAAATAGGTTTAGTTGACCGGAGAGGAGATCAGCAACTGCAGGATCGCGCTCGGCGCGCTGCAACAGATCTGGAGGAAATAGGACTTCTGGAAACCCATTATGTTCGGCCGCCAACCGGGCTCGTCGTGCTTGAATTTCCGCCAGATTTGCGAGCGCAACGTTCCGCTCGGTCAGCATTGCAGACGCATCAAGCCGCATAAGTACATCAGATGCGTCAACCCGGTCGCCTTCTTCAACCAGCAATTCCGTCACGCGCCCGCCATCGGGATGCTGAATCGTTTGCAGGTTTCGTTCGACGACGATCTGCCCCGGCGCGATAATGGCGCCCGAAAGGGTCGTCATGACGGACCAAGACCCGAACCCGGCCACCAATGTCACTATACCGAGCACCCCAATCCACATGGGGCGTGCGACCGACCAGTTCGTTGACGTGCCGGTCATGCGAGCGCGCCCTTTGCCTGGTTTTCGGCCACGAGGCGTACGGTGTTGGAGTTTTTCACCACTTTCGACAGAACTTCGTCACGGGGCCCGAAGGCAATGGCCACCCCGTCTTTGAGCGCCAGCAGCTTATCGCAATGCCGGATTGCAGCAGGGCGGTGGGCCATAATGACAACCGCCAAGCCATCATGTTTCATGGCTTGGATGGCTTTGTTCAGTGCGTCTGACCCTGTTTGATCTAGGGCGGCGTTTGGTTCATCGAGTACAAGAAGGACCGGCTGGCGATAAAGGGCACGGGCGAGACCAACGCGTTGGATTTGTCCGCCAGAAAGCTGAGTACCGGCACCGGTAATCTGAGTGTCATAACCGTTCGACAGGGCCCGGATCATTGTGTCCGCATCGGCAGCCTTTGCGGCGGCTGAGATCGCGCCTGCGTCGGGAGCTGGGTCAAGGCGCGCGATGTTTTCTGCAATTGTACCCTGGAACAATGAGACGTTTTGGGGAAGGTATCCGATCAGCCGACCCAAACGGTCCGGCTCGTATTGGTCGAGCGTTGCGCGGTCCAGCCGGACGGATCCACCGGAGGGTGACCAAATCCCGGTCAAGGCGCGCGCCAGGCTGGTTTTTCCAGCGCCGGAAGGGCCGATCACGCCCACTGTTTCGCCGGGTTCCACGCGAAAGGACACGCCGCGCAATGTTGGTTTCGCCGCGCCCGGCGGGACAACAGACAGATTTGAAACGCTCAACGCGGCTGCCGGATGCGGCAGTGCCAATCGGTTCATGGCCTCGCGCTCGCCGGCCAACAGGTCGCTTAGTCGGTTCCAGCCGCGTAAAGCCTCTGCAATCGTAGACCATTGTCCGATAGCCAAATCGATGGGGGCCAGTGCGCGCCCGAGCAATACCGCCCCCGCGATCATTGCGCCTGCCTGTAGCTCACCCCACAGGACCAACAAGGCTGCCAGCCCCAGAATTGCGGATTGCAGGAACAATCGGAGTGTTTTTGAGAGTGTGGCATAGCCCCCAACGCGATCCGCTGCCTGCATGGAGACGGAAAGGGCCTCTCCCCTTCGGCCAATCCAACGTGCCAAGGCGGCATCGCCCATTCCGAGGGCGCGAATAGCCTCTGCTTGCGACTGCATGTCGCCTGCCAATCGATCAGCCAAATGGGCGTTTTCCGCGGCTTCCGACAAAAGATCTTTTGTTGTTCTGCGGTTCAGCAGTGTGACCATGATCAACACGGCCATACCAATCAACGCCATCCAGCCAAGCAAGGGATGGAAGATGAATAGCGCAATGATGAAGAGGGGCGTGAACGGTAGGTCAAATACCGCCATGAAGACGGGTGAGGCGGTCAAACGTTGGACCGCAGCAAGATCTGACAATGCCGTTTGGGCCTGTGCAGTGCGCTGTGCGCGGGCCAGAGCAGCACGGAAAACGCGGGCATCGAACGCCTCCTGAAGTCTCGCGCCGTACCGCGCAGCCACACGCGCCCTCGCAAAGTCGAGAATGCCCATCATTGCGAACAGGAACGCCACAAGTATCGTCAATGCCAGCAGGGTCTCGGCGCTTCCAGATCCAAGCACGCGCTCGTAGACCTGCAGCATATACAGCGGCCCTGTAAGCATCAGGACGTTCACAAAAAGACTGAACAGGAGGACAGACCGCAAAATCCATGCGTTCTGGCGGCGAAATGTGCTCAGTTCAATGGAGTTAGATGGTCGGTCGGTGCGCAAACGGGACTCCGGAGGCTCGGTTATGCCGCGCACCCTGCGCCAAGAGTGTTAATTCCATCCCAACAGGCTGCATGAATTCACGTCAGGCAATGGGCTGTTTGCTGCCCCATCTGCGCCAAGCTGTCCGCTCAGTGTCAAATTCAGTCACCACGTTCCAGCGTGTGCTTCGCTTGGGCCGTGCGGCTTCATGCACTTACCGAACAAAATCAAGCGAGCCGCCCAGTTCCGATGCCTGTCATGCTTACGAGAAGACCACCGTCCTTCGTCCGAGCCGAGATGCTGCTGGTGCATTCACTCCTATACTCGCGACCGAAAACGGAGCAGGCCAACACGCAAATATGCTTTCGATGATGGCCGTCGCCTGTCACGGAAGGTCTCGTCACCAAAAGTGGGACCTTTATGGTTTGGGCCTGGATCTGGGTCGCAGAAATGGCAGCACAAACTGGTACTGGACCCCGCGCACAAAACACGGCATCGGGGGCGCATGGATTTTGGAACAGTAGTTCAGACACTTGTCGATTGGGTCGTTAGTATCGGATCAGGCGTTAATGAGCTTCCGGGCACGGTCGCCTTTGGCCTTGGCCTGTTCACTTGGTTTGCGGTTGAGCAAATCCTCCAGCGGATTTTCAACGGCTTGAAATGGGCAATATTGATCGGCGTCGTGGTCGCACTTGGGCTCTCGTTGCCGTATCTTGTGAACACGGTTTTTGGATCGGGCGGACCCTAGGCCGAACCAGCCGGATAATAGGTCAGTCAACCAGTTTCATATCGCGCATATGGGCCGCAATGATTTCGTCGATGCTCTCGTCCACCGGAAAACCCAGTTCGGTTGCCAACGTGCAAGCGAACGCTTTCGGCCAGCCGCCGACAATAGCGGCGACGACAGGGTCAGGCTTGGAGATCACCCGTGCGCGCATCTCAGGCCCCACTGCACGTTCCAGTGCCTCCAACATCTCATTGACGGACACGCTGATCCCACGCCCTGAGACGACGGCGCCCGGTCCCAATGCGCCGCCAGGCAGGCTGGCTGCGTGAAGCAGGGTCTCAACGGCGCAATCGGGTGAGGCGATCCAGACCTTCAAGGCACCATCGACGGGCAGTGCGGCCTCTTCCCCGGCAAGGGGCTCACGGATGATGCCGGAGATAAAGCTGGACGCCGCAGCATTCGGGCGGCCGGGCCTCACGGAGATTGTGGGCAACCGGACGCAGCGCCCGTCCATGTGGCCGCGTCGGGTATGGTCGGCCAGCAAAAGCTCCCCAATCGCCTTCTGGGTGCCGTAGGAATTCTGCGGCGTCAGACAGAAGCTGTCGGGGACGATGTCGGGCAAGTCACCGCCAAACGCCGCGACAGAAGACGTCGCAACGACTTTAGGGTTGGATCGCAAGTGCCTGATGTCGTTAAAAAAGGCGGCGGTTGCTTCCAGGTTGACCCTGTAGCCCAAATCAAAGTCCGCCTCCGCCGCGCCAGAGACGATTGCAGCAAGATTGAAGATCAGGTCAGGAGCGCCTGCAAGGCAGGTCTCGCGCCCTTCGCCTGTGCCCAGATCGGCGGCGATTGTCGTTATGGGGAACGCGGCGTCCGGCGCAGGTGGTTCAATTAAATCAGCGAGCACAAGCTGCGTAAGGGGCTGGCCTACAATTTTGCCAGATCGTGCCAGTCGGTTTGCCAGACGCGCGCCGATCATGCCGCCTCCACCAGTGATCAGAACGCGCATTACGCAGCACCGGCTTGCGTGGGCAAGGCATCGAAGGATCGCAGGATGTGCGAGAAAGCGGCGTCGTCAATGTCACGGTGCAGGACCATCCGGCAGGCAGGCTCAGGCGCCGACATGGCGATGCCTGCATTTGAAAGGTGGTCGAGGCTGACCCCACGGCGTGGTGTCAGGAACACCATATTGGTGGCATGGCTGACATCACCAATGTCGAGGCCGCGCAAGTGTGATGCAAGCGATTCCGCCCGTTGATGGTCTTCGGCCAGTCTTTCAACATTGCGTTCCAGGGCGAAAAGGCCCGCTGCCGCCAGGATACCAGCCTGACGCATTCCGCCCCCGAGCATCTTTCGCATACGCCGCGCCTTTGCGATCAGGTCTTTTGGCCCAACCAGCACGGAGCCCACCGGCGCACCAAGTCCTTTTGAGAGGCAGACGGAAACAGTATCGAATGGATCGGCAAGGTCGGTCTCTGAACATCCGAGAGCCGTGATGGCGTTGAAAAACCGCGCACCATCGAGGTGTGTGGACAACCCGGAGGCGGGTCCGGCATCGGTGGCCTCCTTGATCTTCTGCAATGGGACTGCGCGTCCGTAATTTGTGTTCTCCAGTGACAGCAGACGGCTGATGGGGTGATGACTGTCATCTTCCTTGACCGCACCCGTGATCGCGTCCGCGTCCAACCCGCCATCGTTCGAAACTGGCAAAGCATGCAGAGCCACACCACCAAGAACCGAGGCACCCGCCGCCTCATACCTGATCACGTGGTAGCTTTCGCCAGAGATGACCTCTTCCCCACGCCCGCAATGCGCCAACATGCCAAGCAGGTTTGATTGCGTGCCGGATGGAACGAAAAGCCCGGCCTCTTTTCCAAGCCGTTCGGCGAGGCTGGCCTCCAACCGATTGATAAGAGGGTCCTCGCCGTAGACGTCGTCACCCACTTCTGCCTCGGCCATGGCCGCGCGCATTGCGGCACAAGGCTTGGTCACTGTGTCAGAGCGCAGATCGGCTACGAAAGGCCCGGGCGAGTTGGAAAGGGGGCTGTATTGCGACATCTCGAACGCTCCTTTGCTGCGATTTGCACCGCATCACGCGGCGCCGAAATCTGCAACCCCAGCCCATCCCTGGCCTTGTCGTTCGCCGAAATGCGGTTCATTCTGGCCTTATCAGTGTTTATGAGCGACCATGGCCATCATCTCCGAACACCACATCTTTCTGTCGGAAGACGCCAATGTGGGCCTCCAAACCAGATTGAAAGATGCCATCACCCGCGCCATCTGGGACGGCCGCTTCGCGCCCGGAGATCGGTTGCCCGCCACTCGGGCCTTGGCGAAACATCTTGGCATCAGCCGGATCACCGTTAGCCTTGCCTATGACAGCCTGTTGGCGACAGGCTATATCGTCTCGCTCGCGCGGTCGGGATACTTCGTCGCCCCCGATGCGCCGACGCGGATTGAAACCGTTGGAACGGCTGGCAACGGCACGGTCGAACAGATGGATTGGGCCGCGCGACTTGGCGATCCGCCCAAGGCACTTGGCGCGCAGGCCAACCCGCCCGATTGGCGGCGCTACAAATATCCATTCATCTTTGGTGAGCCGGACGTTGCGCGCTTTCCGGTCGATGATTGGCGGGATTGTGTGCGCCGAGCGTTGGGAAAGCGCCATTTCGAACAGATCGCCTTTGATGCGCGCGACCGAGATGATCCATTTCTGTTGGAGCAGATTGTTCGGCGATCGGTGTCAGGGCGCGGAGTGGCCGCGTCGGTGGAGGAGGTCTTGGTCACAGCCGGGGCGCAAAACGCGCTTTGGTTGATGGTTCAAGTCCTGTTTCCCAAGAGGGAAGGTGTGGTCGCGATTGAGGATCCCGGCTACCCCGAGTTGCGCAACCTCTTGTACCAGCAAGGGCTGACGGTCCGCCCCATCCCGGTTGATCAGGATGGCCTGAGGGTCAGCGAGATTCCGTCTGATGTGCAGGCCGTCTTTGTGACGCCGTCCCATCAAGCGCCCACCGGGGCAACGATGTCCATGGCTCGTCGCAATGAGTTGCTGGAGCGCGCCGAGCAGGATGATTTCATCGTCATCGAGGACGATTACGACTATGAAATGGCCTATGCGTCCCCGGCGCTTCCAGCCCTCAAGTCGCTGGATCGGCGGGGGCGCGTTGTCTATGTCGGCAGCTTCTCAAAATCTATCTTTCCGGGCCTGCGCCTCGGCTATCTGACGGCAGATGCTGCTTTGGTGGAACATGCCCGTGCCATTCGCACGCTCAGCGGTCGCCACCTGCCAGGACTGACACAAAAGACCGTCGCCTATTTCCTTTCCGAGGGGCATTACAATAGCCATTCCCGGCGGATGCGTATGCGCATGTCGCGGCGCAACGAGGTGCTGCGAGAGGCGTTGGGTGCGCAAGGGCTTACACCCGCATTGGAGCGCGTCACAGGCGGCACCACGCTTTGGCTGCGTGGGCCAGATGGCATGATTGACACGGAAATCGTGGCCGCTTTGCGCGAGAAGTCTGTATTGGTCGAGGCCGGATCAGCCTTCTACGCTGACCCCAATCCACCGATGAACCGATTGCGCCTTGGCTTTGCGACAATCGAAACGGCGTTGATCGAAGACGGGGTAGCCCTGATCGCGGAGGCAATCAGGGCGCAAGTCTAGTTTTGCAACGCCTCCCCGGGCCTCCGGCTCACGTCTCAGCCGCCCTCAGGCGCGGGCGCGCTCGGATTTAGGATCGTACATCGGCTTGAGGCTGGCTTCGGCCAAGAAGCGCGTACCGGCGACTTCGATCTCGTAGGTCGATGCCAGCACCTCGTCAGGTTTCTCGCCGGGGCAGGGGACATAGCCCAGGCCAATCGCGCCGCCCAACGTGTGACCATAATTGCCGGAGGTGATGTAGCTGACGACCTCACCATTCCGCACAATCGGCTCTGCATGGAACAGCATCGCCTCCGGGTCGGTCAGCTTGAACTGCACCATGCGCATTTGCAGGCCCTCATCCCGCTTGCGCGCCACAGCGTCTGCGCCGATGAAGTTGTTTTTCTGCTTGCTGACGGCAAAGCCCAGGCCCGCCTCAAGCACGTGATCTTCGCCGGTGATGTCGTGGCCGAAATGGCGGAAGGCCTTTTCGATCCGGGCGCTGTCCATCATGTGCAACCCGCACAGGCGCAGGCCATGGTCCGTGCCGGCCTCTTGCAGCGTCTCGAACACATGGGCGGCCTGATCGGCGCTCACATAAAGCTCCCATCCCAACTCGCCCACATAGGTCACGCGGTGCGCGCGGGCGAGACCCAGGCCGATTTCCACCGTTTGTGCAACGCCGAAGGGGAAGGCCTCGTTCGACCAATCGTGCGGGCTGACCGATTGCATCAGGGCGCGAGCATTGGGGCCCATGACGCAGATCACCGCCTCGGACGCACTGGCATCCGAGATGACCACAACCTCATCACGACGGTTGGTCTTGAGCCACGCCATGTCGCGGATCAGTGTCGCCGCCGGGGTCACGATGAAATAGCTATCCTGCGCCAGGCGTGTGATCGTGACGTCGGCCTCGATCCCCGCACGTTCGTTTAGGAACTGCGTATAGACGATCTTGCCCGCCGGCACCGACATATTGCCGCCCGCCATGCGGTTCAGGAACGCTTCTGCGTCGGGGCCATCCACGCGGATTTTGCCGAACGAGGACATGTCGTACATGCCCACAGTGTTGCGCACCGCGTCATGTTCCTGGCGCTGGTTCCAGAACCAGTTCTGCCCCTTCCAGTCATAGCGGTACTCGGTCTCCTGGCCCGGATTGGCGAACCAATTGGCCCGTTCCCAGCCAGCCAATTCACCGAAGACGGCGTTGTTAGCCTTCAGATGCTCATGCAAGGGTGAGCGGCGCACACCCCGCGCGGTCTCTTTCTGGCGGTTGGGATAGTGGTCTGCATAGAGCAGGCCGAGCGTTTCCGAGGCGCGTTCCTTGAGGTAGCGGCGGTTCTTCTGGAACGGCTGCATCCGGCGAATGTCGACCTCGCCCACATCGAAGGGGGGAATGCCGTTCTCCATCCACTCGGCCAGCGCCCATCCGGCGCCACCAGCCGACTGAATGCCGATGGAGTTGAAGCCCGCGCAAACCCAATAGCCGTCGACCTCAGGCGCGGGGCCCATGTGGTAGGCATCATCGGGCGTAAAGCTTTCGGGGCCGTTGAAGAAGGTGTGAATGCCCGCCTCAGCCAGCATGGGGAGGCGTTCGCACGCGGCCTCCAAGATCGGCTCGAAATGGTCGAAATCCTCGGGCAGTTGGTCGAATTCGAAATCCTCGGGGATCGGACCCCATGGCTTGGCCTTAGGCTCGAACGCGCCAAGCAGCATCTTGCCCGCATCTTCCTTGTAATAGGCGCACTCGTCCGGCACCCGCAGGACCGGCAATTGCTTCAGCTCGGGGATGTTCTCGGTGACGATGTAGAAATGCTCGCACGCTTGCAGAGGTACATTCACGCCCGCCATCGCGCCGAAATCGCGCGCCCACATGCCGGCGCAGTTCACAACCAGATCGGCCTGAACGGTGCCTTCCTCACCATCAGCCTCCCAGCTGACGCCGTTGACCTTGCCGCCTTCGGTGTCGATCCCGGTGACTTTCACCCCCTCCAGAACCTTGGCACCTCCCATCCGCGCGCCCTTGGCCATGGCCAGCGCGATATTGGCCGGGTCGCCTTGACCGTCCAGCGGCAGCCACACGGCGGCGGTCATGCCCTCGGTGTTGACGTGCGGATAATGCTTAAGAACCTCGGCGGCGTCGATTTCCTCGACCTCAACGCCAAAGCTGCGCGCCATGGAGGCCTGGCGGCGGATTTCCTCGGCCCTGTGCTCGGTCAGCGCCATGGTGATGGAGCCGCAACGTCGGAAGCCCGTGGCCACGCCGGTCTCGGCTTCGAGGTTGCCGTAAAGCTCCTGACTGTAGCGGGCGAGGCGGGTCATGTTCTTCGTCGCCCGCAACTGCGCGATCAGACCCGCCGCGTGCCACGTCGTGCCAGACGTCAGCTTTTTGCGCTCCAGAAGGACCACATCCGTCCAGCTAAGTTTCGTCAGGTGATACGCAACCGAACAACCGATAACGCCGCCACCGACGATGACAACGCGCGCGTGGGAGGGGACTTTGGACATGTGAGCAAACCCGGTCGGAGAGAGGATGAAAAAAGGGCGGGCCTTTCGCAAAGCCCGCCCGGATCAGATCAGCCGTTGTCGCGCATATCGTCAAGCGTTGCGCGGAAGCGATCCACGATCTCGTCGACATTTTCGCGCGTTGCGATGAACTGCGGCGCAATGATTGCATTATCGCCAGTGAACTTCACCGACAGACCTTGCCAGAACATGCGCTTCTGCAACTCGGTGCCGCGCATACCCGGCCCGCCATCTGCATGAACTTCGACACCAGCCATCAGGCCTGCAACGCGGATGTCGTTGATCAGCTCGTGATCCTTCAGGCCATCCATCAAGGCACTCTCGAAATAGGGGATCAGGTCGGCGGAACGCTGAATCAGATCCTCTTCTTCGATGATGTCCATCATCGCGTTACCAGCCGCACAGGCGGCGGGGTGGCCGGAATAGGTGTAGCCGTGGAAGAACTCCGTCAGGCCACGCTTGGAGGAGCCGACAACTGTCTCGTAGATATCATCGCGGCAGGCCACAGCACCCATCGGGATGGAGCCGTTGGTCAGGGCCTTGGCCATAGTGATGATGTCGGGCTCTACGCCGTACCGCTGTGCGGCGAACGCGGTGCCCATGCGGCCAAAGCCGGTGATGACTTCATCAAAGACCAACAGGATGCCGTACTGGTCGCAGATCGCGCGCAGACGCTCCAGATAGCCTTTCGGGGGCGGCAGGGCGCCGGTGGAACCGGCAACCGGCTCAACGAAGACGGCCGCGATATTGCCACCGCCATAGGTCTGGGCCATCCGCTCCAGATCATTGGCCAGCTCTACACCGTTATGCTCGGAATGGCCGCCGGGGATGAACTTCTCGGACGGGTCATAGGTGTGACGCAGCATCATGACGCCGGGCACCGTGGCGTGGAAGATATCGCGGTTTTTGACCATACCCGACAGGGACACGCCACCGATGTTCACGCCGTGATAGGCGCGCTCACGGGACACGAACCGAGGCCGGCTTTCGCCGCGCGCGTTCCAGTAGGCCATGACGATCTTCATCGCCGTGTCGACGCTCTCGGAGCCGGAGTTGGTGAAGAAGACGTGGTTCATCTGCTCGGGCAACATGCGGCTGATCTTCTCGGCCAGCGCGAAAGAGCCGGGGTGACCTGCCTGGAAGGGCATGACGTAGGTGTATTCCGTCATCTGCTTGGCGACCGCTTCGGCGATCTTGGGGTGGCAGTGACCGGCGGGCGAACAGAACAGGCCCGACGAGCCGTCGATCAGCTGACCGCCTTTGTGGTCATAGAGGTGCACACCCTCAGCGCGGACGACGAGGCGCGGGTCCTCTTTGAAACCGCGATTGTCTGAAAACGGCATCCAGTGCGCTTCGAGCGAGTTGTTAGCAGCATCATAGGCCATGGGGTGTTTCCTCCCAAAGGGCGCGCCATTGCGCGCGAAAACGATGCGCGAAAATCGCGCCACTCAGAGAGTCGGAGTAGGGCCAGAGTTGACGTTGATTAAGGCCACGTTCGGCGCGCAGAATCGACAAGCAACAAAGGCGCAAATCCGCCAAGGATTGCGCAATGATCGTGCGTACAAACTGGGGAGTTAGTCGAGCGCCTGGGCCTGAACAGCCGTTACAGCGATGATGTCCACGATGTCACGGGCCGTCGCACCCCGGCTGAGGTCATTTGCGGGCTTGGCGAGGCCCTGCAAAACCGGGCCAATTGCCGTAGCCCCCCCAATGCGTTGGGCAATCTTGTAGCCAATGTTACCCGCGTCGAGGTTAGGGAAGACGAATACGTTTGCTGCCCCCGCAACGGCGGATCCCTCCGCTTTGCGTGCCGCCACCGAAGGAACGAAGGCCGCGTCAAATTGCAGCTCACCGTCAATCGCCAACTCTGGTGCCGCAGCCCGTGCCAGCGCCAGAGCATCTGTCACCTTGGTGACCGCCGCATGTTTTGCACTGCCCATCGTCGAGAAGGACAGCATTGCGACCCTCGCAGTCTCGCCCAAAAGGGCCTCCGCCGACCCGGCGGCCTGTTGTGCGATGCCTGCCAGTTCCTCGGCTGACGGATCAATCACCAAGCCACAATCCGAGAAGACCATGCCTCGCGGTCCTGCTGGGTGGTCCGCTGCCAGGGTCATAAGGAAAAAGCTTGATACCAGTGGAGCGGTCTTGGCCTTGCCGATCACCTGAAGCGCCGCGCGGACCACATCTGATGTCGTGCGCACACAGCCGCTGACCGTGCCATCGGCTAGTCCGGCCTCCACCATCAAGGCGGCGAAGATCAGAGGGTCGCGCACGGCCTCCGCTGCTTTGGCCTCCGTCATGCCTTTGTGGCCGCGAAGCTTCACCAATCGGGCAACGAATGCATCGTGGTGGGGTGAACTATCCGGGTTCAGTACCTGCACACCGGTCGCGATGGCGGCCTGCACCTCGGTCGGTCCTAGGATCGTGACATCTGCCAGACCCTGCTCAACGGCAATCCGCGCGGCATCCTGCACGCGCGGATCGTCGCCTTCGCTGAGCACAATGTGCTTTTTGTCTGCCGCCGCACGGGCGGCAATGGCGGCAAGCGGATCACCTGCCGCCACGCTCATCTCAAGCGACCTGCTGAGGAACCATGTCCTCTTTCGAGATACCAGCCACGGAAACAGGCTTCTTCATCGCGTCGCGGCGGAAGGGCTCACCCAGTTCCTGGTTTAGGAGGACTTCGATCAGCGTCGTCTTGCCGTTCTCCATCTGATCCTTGATGGCTTTGTTCAGTACATCGGTCAGCTCTTCCATGCCACGCACGGCCACGCCTTCCAGACCACAGGCCTTGGCGATCCCGGCGTAGGAGACCTCTTCGTCCAGCTCGGTGCCCACGAAGTTGTCGTCAAACCAGAGCGTGGAGTTCCGCTTTTCCGCACCCCACTGGTAATTGCGGAAGACAATCTGAGTGATGGCAGGCCAGTCACCGCGGCCGATGGCCGTCAGCTCGTTGACCGCGATCCCGAAGGCGCCGTCACCGGCAAACCCTACAACGGGGACGTCTGGCTGGCCGATTTTCGCGCCGACGATCGCGGGCAGGCCATAGCCGCAGGGGCCAAAGAGGCCTGGGGCGAGGTATTTTCGGCCCTCATCGAAATCCGGATAAGCGTTGCCGATGGCGCAGTTGTTGCCGATGTCCGACGAAATGATCGCCTCACGCGGCAGGGCGGCGGTGATCGCGCGCCACGCCATGCGAGGGCTCATCCAATCGGGCTTGGCCTGACGCGCACGCTCGTTCCAGGTGGTGCCCGGATCGTCATCCTCGTGCGTCATTTCAGTCAATTGCTGTGCCCAAGCCGACTTCTTCTGGGCGATGTTTGCTTTGCGCTCTGCGCGTCCTGCGTCGCCTGCGGTGTCTGACAGGCCATTCAGGATGCCAGTTGCAACTTTCGCCGCGTCACCCACAATGCCAACAGTGACTTTTTTAGTCAGGCCGATGCGGTCGGGGTTAATGTCGACCTGAATGATAGTTGCATCCGACGGCCAGTAATCCATGCCGTAGCCGGGCAGGGTGGAGAAGGGGTTCAGGCGGGTGCCAAGGCACAGAACAACGTCCGCTTCTTTGATCAACTCCATCCCCGCTTTCGAGCCGTTGTAGCCAAGCGGACCGGCGAACAGCGGGTGATTGCCCGGGAACGCATCATTGTGCTGGTATCCCACGCAAACTGGCGCATCGAGGCGTTCAGCCAGCGCCTTGGAGGCTTCGATGCCACCCTCGGACAGAACCACGCCCGCGCCGTTCAGGATGACAGGGTTTTTCGCGTTCGACAGAATGTCTGCTGCTTTGGCGACGGAGTTCTCTCCACCAGGGGAGCGTTCGAACTCAATGGGCTCTGGAATTTCGATGTCGACCACTTGGGTCCAGAAATCACGCGGAATGTTGAGCTGTGCCGGACCGGACAAGCGCTTGGCCTGGCTGATCACGCGGGTCAGAACCTCGGCCACGCGCGACGGGTCACGAACCTCTTCCTGATAGGCGACCATGTCTTGGAACAGAGCCATTTGCTCCACTTCCTGGAAGCCGCCTTGTCCGATGGTCTTATTGGCCGCTTGCGGTGTGACCAGCAACAGGGGCGTATGGTTCCAATAAGCGGTCTTTACGGCGGTCACGAAGTTGGTGATGCCGGGACCGTTTTGCGCGATCATCATCGACATTTTACCAGTGGCGCGTGTGTAGCCGTCGGACATGAAGCCAGCCGAACCTTCGTGCGCACAATCCCAGAACTTGATCCCAGCGGCCGGGAACAGATCAGAGATCGGCATCATGGCCGAGCCGATAATGCCGAAGGCGTGCTCAATGCCGTGGCGCTGCAACGTTTTGACGAAGGCTTCTTCGGTTGTCATTTTCATGGCGAATCTCCCGAGAGCGGACTCCCCCGTGGGTCCGCAATTGCGCGTTATTGAGCCTAGAAGTCTCGATTTCGGTAGGGCCAGACTTTCGAAATGGATAGGTCCAAAGCGGGCCAGACTGGCGATTCATCGCGCAAGACTGCTTGGCATCATCTTCCTCTGCACAACAGACGCGCCGAAGGCAAGGGGCGGACACGCGCCTGTGGGCCACGAAGAACCTGAAGCGGTCAGATGGAGTCTTTTGCCGATTCCTCGCTCAACGGTTCGTTTAAGTCGCCATCGCTTGCCTGAACTCCAACGCGGCCAATGTGTTTCAGCACCGGACGAACATCTGTCGCGCGCCCCGTTGCGAGCATGACCTCTGACATGAGGACGCGCAGTGCTCGGTCCGTAGGGTTCGTTTCAATCGCTGCGACAAGGATTGCATGTGCGGCCGCCCCATCACCGGATTTAACTGCGATGCGCGCCTTTGCTGCAGCGACGCGGGCGCGCGCCCCGGCGGCCTCAACCCGGTCCATATCTTCTAGGCGACCCTCTTCTTCCGCGACCAGATTGCGGGCGCGCTTAAGGTCGGCGTCAGAGAGCGCGGATTGCAGTTGCGCAAGAAAACCGCTGACCGTTTCCGATTCCGCCATTTCCCTTCGCGTCAACCCAGACGCGCCTTTCGTTGGCGCTAACGGACGATTGTTTAATGCACCCCTAATTTTGCTGCCCATGGCAACTCCCCCAATTGGCCCCACACATTTTCTGGTAATGGCGTCAACCCACACGACGCGAACCACCCACAAACGATAACCCATAGGGCGGTTAATTGTTGGTTAATGTATACACGAATAATCGATGTACCAGAAAATTCGCAGGAAACCGCCTTCCGACACGCTCGTTCTGCACCGATTTCAGGCCAGTTTTGTCGTGCCGCAAGTGATGACGAAAACTATCCGTTGTGCCGTTGCGTCACTTGGGCGATTGCTGCAAGACTATGCCCTGCACCTTTCTGTCCGCGTGCATTTTTGAGCACGTGCCTTCATTTATTTGACCGGAGCTTGACCGTTGCCGCCTAAAAATCTTGTTGCCCTACTTTTCACCACCACCGCCACATTTCTCGCCGCAAGTGCAACCTTGGCTCAAGGCATTGATTTGCCAGCGCAAACCGTAGTTGATGAACAGCTTGCCCAACTGAACCAGAACGTGCCTGGCACGATCTTTGCCATGCAGCCCTATCGCAATGCGCAGACGTTGACCGGTGAGGATGGCACCACCTACACCCTGACCTCGCTGAACCCCCGGGTGAACTCGTGGTTCGTCTTGGAAATCGCTCCGGAAGGGGGGCGGTCGCGCTTCGCTCACTTTGAAAACGGGGCGCCGGACACCTGGGACATCTCCCTGATTGATGAAGATGGCCCAACCCTTCTGATCGAAGGGGAGGGCGACAGTTTTGCCTGTGCCCCATGGGATGATGGTGAATTGGAAGAGGCGCAAACAAGTGCTTTGCCATTCGCGCCCGTTTGCGATTGGAGCCTTTTTGTTCGCAATCCCGTCTCAGGCAATCGCACGACCCGCGAAGCCGTTGCAGAATTCCTGCGCGACAATATCGTTTTTGGCGAATCGATTGTGAATCTAATCAAAGGCGCGTTCTTTGAAGATGCATTCATGGTGTCGTCCGAGGGCGAGGAGGAAGTCGAGGAAATTGACGGTGTCGAGTTGTTGGGAACGGCCTTGCTCGACAGCACGCCCAATATGCGCCCCTACATGGGATTTGAGCTAAGCGGCACCGACGCTGGCGCGATGACAGCTGGATCGTGGTACGAAGTAGAAAGTAGCCCCGGTATCTACGCCTCTGTTATGCAGCCTTCGATGATCGCCAACGAGGTGTTCCAAGTGCCGGGTGCGAACGGATTGGACAGCATCGAGCGGCGCGCGGATGTCTACCTTGTTGCCTTTGACATGGCGCGGTTTGAAATTGGCTATGAATTGGGGACGGAGCATCCCCGGCTTGGCTGGTCGTCTCGTCCTTCCAACCGACACGGGCAAGGACGCGGGCCGGACGGATTTGACCAGCCCGATCCATTGGTCCGGACCGGTATGCTGAGCCCGGCTTTCGTCGAACGTGTTGCGGCGACCTTTACCGGCGGGTTTAAGCGCGACCACGGCGCGTGGCGGTTTGGCGATTACGCGACTTTCAACTACGGCCATCATTACGGCTTCATGCAGAATGGCGTCCTGATTTCCCGCCTGTGGCCAAACCTTGCGACCATGTACCTCACGCAGGATGGTGAGGTCGATATGCGCACCTGGTCGGAAGAAGATGATGCACTTCTGTCCGATCTGGTCTTCGCCCGCCAGAACGGCGTGCCAATTATCGAAGACGGTGTTCCGGGCGGGCGCGTTACCTCTTGGGGCGGCGGCAACTGGTCCGGTGATGCGAATGCGACGCTGCGCACCCTGCGCGGTGGGGCCTGCATGCGAACCGTGGAAGGGCGGCAATTCCTGATATACGCCTACTTCTCTTCGGCCACCCCGTCGGCCATGGCGCGCACATTCCAGGCCTACCAATGCGACTACGCCATGCTGCTCGACATGAATTCGCAGGAGCACACTTACATGGCGCTCTACGTCCATGATGAAGAGGGTGAGGAAGAGATGCAGTGGCAGCACCTCGTCTCGGGCATGGCGGAAGCGGATCCGGACAATGGCCGCATCGCGCGCTTCATCGGTGCGCCGGACAATCGTGATTTCTTTTACCTTTTGCGGAGGCAGTGATGGCTATTCAAACGACCTTGAAGGCGGCCTGTGCGGTGATTGCACTGGTATTGTCAGGCGGCGCGGCGGATGCCCAATCGCTTGCCGAACGCAATGAGCTTCTGTTCCAACAATTGCAGGAAATCCGGGGGCTTTCGAACTCAGAAATCAATCGGGTGCGAGAGATTTTCGCAGGCTCCCCTAATGGCTGGATGGGGCAAGGCAACCCTGCCGTGACGCAGCATCCGCTGACGCCGGAAGAAGCCGCTGCACGTCTTGGCGGCACTGTGGAGCAAGTGCAGGCAAGCTATCGGAACCGCGAATACGAACGCATCTGCGGCGGTCCGTACATGGTGCCGCTCTACGACCCTGAAACGCAAACGCCTCGCGATGCAACGGTTTGTGCGGATATGTTTGAATACCCAAACATCCCAATGGTTTATCCCGTAGTATGGGTGCGCGCCAATGAGGCCGCGCAGCTTTGTGCTGCTGAAGGTGGGCGGATCGGTGATGCGCATGAATGGGAGGGGGCAGCGGCCGGCCAATTGCTGCCGCCGGATTACCCGTTCGACATGATCAGGGGTATGGGCCTTTCCGCCGCTGTGAACACCATGCGGAATTGGCACAATAACCATTACGCCAGCACCTCCGGCACCTATTCCATCGGCGCATGGCAATCCGGCGTGTGTGCGACCGGCTCGTTCAAAAATGCCTCATGCAACGGCGGCTCGTTCCAAGGCTGTGGGTCCAACACCTATCCAGCGGGCAGCTTCCCTTCGTGTCAGTCACCACTTGGGGTCTATGACATCGACGGCAACGCAGCCGAGCATATGAACCTGCCGTTGGCCGAAGATCAGATGGCGTCTGCTGGTTCGACGACGCTCGGCGTGACCGAGATGAAAGGGTCGTGGTTCATTTGGGATACCATCCGCGCACATGAGCATTGGGCCCGGTGGCGCGCACCCTTCTGGCACGGCACCCGCGTGATGAGCGAGGGGAGCCACCGGAATTACCACTTAGGGTTCCGCTGTTTCCGAGACGTGCGGTAAAGCAAATTCGACATATGAAAGCGGCGCCCGATGAGGCGCCGTTTTTCGTTTTAGATGGGGTCGTGTCAGAGAGACGCCAACCGAACCGTCGCGCCCGTCAGCGCGCCGTCCGAATTCAGGAAGCCAGCGTAGCGTTCGTCGGTCAGCAATTCGCGCAGATCGACGGCTTCGCCATTTACATAGGCCGTCCGGCTGACGAGACGGATGCCGTGGGAATAATCCGCGTAATACTCACCATGCACGGTCGACAGTGGCTGGATGGCGTTGCCGTTCGTGCGGTGCCAGCCATAGATCGCCACGCGACCGGGGTTGCGTGACAGGCGGTTGGCGATGACGAGGTCCTTCTTGTGACCGGCCACCAACATGCCCTGCTGCGCCCCGGCGCGAGCGAATTGGGCGTCAATCGTCTGGTCATGGGTCACGAAATAGCTGGTCGACGACATGGACGAGCCGGGTGTCATCGGCGAGGGCGCCACGCGCACATCGGCCTGCCGGTAGATCGCATCCACCATCGAGGTGGTCGGCAGCATCATGTCAAAAGCATCGGCGACGCGCAGGGCGGCGGGCAGGCCAAGCGGCACACGCACATGATCGCTGTCTGATCCGATGGCCAGATAGTCGGGCGTTACGCAGATCGTCACGGTTACGGAGCGGCCGCCGACGGTTCCGTCAAATGTCACGGGATGCAGGTCGCGCATATAACTTGGCATGTTGCCGTTCAGCGCTTCTTGCACCAGCCGGTTGTCGCGGCTTGAGCCGGAACCATTGCCAACCGACGCCATAACGGCGGAGCCCGCCGCAGCGGAGCCGGGGCGGCGTGGCATTTCACGGGCGAGGCGGGGCGAGCAATCACCACCGCTGCCGCCAAACAGGCTGCCGCGCGGGATTTCACCAACCTCGCCACGCGCCACTTCGATCTCCAGATCATCGGGGCGCGCGGCGACGCGGGTCACGAGGCTTTCAGGGCGCAGCGACGGGCGGGGGCTTGCCGCAGCGAGAAGTTCAGAGGTTTGCGGCCCAGTTTCGGGGTCGGGCCATGCTGGCGTTGTAGTGCCATTGGGGCGCGCAATCGGCTCCGGGAAGGTCCGTGCGCGGGCGATTGTGATATTGCGGGCCACGGTCAGAATGTCGGGGCCCTGCGATGGGCGTGGCAAAGGCTCCACACTGGGGCGTCCTTCAACAACAGTGTAGGGCGCGGGTCCGGTCGCACCGGGTTCAACTGCTGCGGGTGCATTCGTTGGTGCAAGGCCCGGTGCCGTGCGTGTGCGTGGCCCCATGTCGATGGCGACAGACACAGTCGTGTCAAAGACTTCGGGGAGCGGATAGGCGTGATCCGGCTGCACGTTTGGGGCGGGTGCACTAGCAACCTCACGCGCCATATCCACGCGCCGCGCATCCAAGGCATTGGAATAGACGACATAACCACAGGTGGAGGTCATAACGGTCGACGCCAGAACCAGCCCCAGAACGCCATTGGGGCGTTCAAAGAAGCCGGGCTTGCGACTTGCTACCTGCACCTTGTCGGCCCGCGCGCGTCCGCGCACGATTTTGGCCGTTACTGTCCCATTCATCTTGAGGCTCTGCCCCTTTGTTATGCCGTCGCGGTGCCTGCCCGCGTCTTGCTGTCCCGTCGATTTGTTCGTCCCTATGACGGAAGTGTTAAATTAGCAACAAGGCCAATTCAGATTGTACATACCGCTTGAATTTTGCGCGGAATCTTGCCAGCCGGGCGTTTTCCCGCTCAGAGCGAGGTTTTCTTGAAGACCGGCTCAGGGATGTTGCGGATCACGGCCATCACGACGCCCCAGATGGGGCGGGTGTAGATGACGTTTTTCTGTTTCTCGACCGCTTTCAGAACGGCTGCCCCAACCTCGGCAGGTTCCGCTGTCAGCGGGCCGGGCGTGTCCATACCATCCAGCATCGCGGTGCGCACGAAGCCGGGCAGGACGGTCACGACATGAACGCCCTTTTTGGCCAAGCGGTTGCGCAGACCCGACAGGAAGGCGGTGAAGCCGGCCTTGGCGGAGCCGTAGACGTAGTTCGACGCGCGCCCCCGGTCGCCTGCAACCGACGAAATGCCGACGATGCTACCAGAGCCCCGTGCCTCCATCGCGTTTGCCAGATGCGCCAGAACGCTGGCCGGGCCCTCAAAGTTGGATCGCATGACATGGGCGGCGGCTTGAGGGTCGGCTTCACTTTGAGCTTGTTCGCCCATTGCGCCGACCGCGCAAACGGCGACCTCTGGCAAAACAGGGAGGCCTTCTACGAATGCCGCGTGACTGTCCAAGGTCAGGGCGTCGAAATCGTGCAGCGTGACCTCTACGCCGTAGCGTGTGCGTAGGTCGGCGGCATCCTCTTCCAGCCTGGCGGAATTACGTGCTGCAAGCTGGATCGGATGCCCTGCCTCGGCAAAGCTGCGGGCGACGGCACGCGCAATGCCCGAGGCCGCGCCAAGGATCAGGACCGGGCCGCTCATAGCCCCAGCCTTTCCGATTGCATGGACGTGAAGCGGTCGGTCAGGCCAGCCTGTTTGCGCATGGCCGCGTAGGCCTTAGCCCGCGGGTCGGCTTTGGCCACTGCCTCCGGCATACGCGCATCTTTCGCAAGGTAGAAGCGCCCGCCATGGGCGAGGGTGATTTCATCCAGTCTGCTCATCAACTCAAGGCTCCGTTCTGACGCGGGGAAGTCCAGGGCCAGCGTATAACCGGGCATTGGGAAGGAAAAATGGCCGGATTGCGACCCGAACCGTTTCAGGACTGACAAGACCGATCCGGTTTGCGAAGCGGCGATTGTGTCCATCAATTCGGCCAGCCCGGCGGCGGATGCCTCTTCCGGGAGCGCGCATTGGAATTGGAGGAAACCGTTCCGCCCATATAGGCGGTTCCAATTCGATAATGCGTCGAGAGGGTAGAAGTAACTGTCCCAATCCACCAGTGCGTGACCGGCGCGCTTGGCCCCGCGCCGCCAGTAGATGCCGGTCAGGGCGCGGAGCCAAAGGCCGCGAAACAGGAAGGGCGGCGCGCCGAACGGGACAGGGAGTTTGCGTTTCTGTCTGACGTCGAAGGGGCGCCAACGGCTTGGCAAATCCTCCAGCGTAGCGTGTCGGCCCAGGAGTAGCAGGGTATGCCCGTGGTGCGGCCCGTCGGAACAGTCGATCCACGCAACGGAATAGGGGGCATCCTGTGTCTCTGCGAAGGCATCGAGCGTGTCTTGAAGCGACGTTAAGGCACGGGTTTCCTGCGCTATATACATCGTCTCTACTTTGCGCAGGCGGATCTGGGCGCGCAGGATCACGCCGGTCAGCCCCATGCCGCCAAGCGTCCAGTCGAACAGGTCATCGCCGGGCGTTGCGCGCGTGACGGTGCCGTCGGGCCCCATAACATCAACCCAGTCCACGCAAGAGCGGAATGAGCCGTCGAGGTGATGGTTCTTGCCATGGACATCCGCCGCAATCGCCCCGCCGAGGCTGACATATTTGGTGCCGGGCGTGACCATGGGAAACCAGCCGCGTGGCAGGAGGGTGTGAATGATATCGGCCAGAAGAACGCCCGCCTCGGCGACCAGAACGCCGTCTTCAAACGACAGCATCCGGTCCATGCCAGTCATGGCCAGCGTTTGCCCCCGGTTCATCGCGGCATCGCCATAGGCGCGGCCATTCCCTCGCGCAATCAGGGCGGCGGTGGCAATGGCGGCCTCTACATCCGCCTGCGTGCGGGCGGATACGATTTTGCACTCCGCTTTCGGGAACCGGCCCCAGCCGCTGATCAAACTCATGCCGCGCCCTCGCGGAAGACGAACCGGCGGTCGAGTTGGTACTTGGTCACATAGCCGATGGTCAGGCCGATAACCGCGCCAAGTTCGCGGGCTAAGTCTGTGCCCCAGATCAGCCAGAATCCGGTCTCCATCGCCCAGAAAATCACGGTCGTGGCCACACCCATCAGCGAATAGAGGCCAAACTGCTTGCCCTGCGCGGCAGCGCCCGCGGTGCGGTCAAAGAAAATCCAGCGCTTGTCCAAGACATATTTCACCACCAGCCCCGCCAGCGTTCCGGCGCCGAGGGCCAGCGTGAACCAAACACCGCTTTCTCCGCCAAGCAGAACTAAGCGCTGAACGGCCAGGTTCACGATCACGGCCACCATGGCGAAGGCTGTGTACCGGATGACCAACGTGGTCCGGCTCATAGGAAAACCGCGCCTAGGGTCAGCACAGCGCAGAATGCGACGACCAGACGCGAGGTGGAGTTTGTCATGGCAAAGATCATCGGATCGTCGTGCATCTCACCCCTGTCTGCGACCAAAACCAATCGGCTGATCCAAAAGATCAAAAGCGGGCAAATGCCCCAAAGCAGCCACGGCGCGCCGAATTTTGCCTGTGTCGCGGGCTCATCCACATAAAGCGCGAGGACCAGCACAGCGAGATAGCCCGATGTGATTGCCATCTGGCTGACCACGCGCCGATCCTCAGGCTGGTAGCCACGGCGCGATGCCTCGCGGCCTGCGGTTTCGCTATCGGTCAGCTCGGCCAACCGCTTCACCGCCGCGAGGGCGAAGAAGATGAACATCGAAAAGGCCAGGATCCATGCCGAAAGCGGTGATCCCATCGCGACGCCGCCTGCAATGATCCTGAGTGTGAATAGGAACGCCAGAACGCAAATGTCGATCAACGTGTGCTGCTTGAGCCGGACGGAATAGGCCACCGTTGCCACGAAATAGAGAGCCACAACCGCCAGCAAAGCAGGCGATACCAGCAGTGCCAGCACAAGGGCTGCAACCAATAATATGGGTATGGCGACCGTCCCGAGCGCTGTGGACAAGGCCCCGGATGCAAATGGCCGGGAGCGCTTGCGCGGGTGGCTGCGATCATCCGTCAGGTCCAAAAGATCGTTGATCAGATAACCCGCAGACGCTGCGAGGCTAAGCGACAGGAACGCCGCCAATACCGGCAAGAGGGCCGGTGCCCCGTAACTCGGGTCGGCAACGAGCGGAACAAGAACCAGCAGGTTCTTCAGCCATTGCTGCGGGCGCATGGCGCGGCTTAGCGCCTCGATAGGCGCTTCGCGTTCCAGATGCTCGGCCGGGGTCGATCCGCTATCCAGTGCCGCGCGCACCCTCGACGATGCGCCGACGGAGATGGCACGCTCTGCCTGCTCCCAAACCACGAGGTCAGCCGCACTGTCACCGATATAAGTGTAGCCGCCCGGGAACCGGTCGATCAGGAATGACGCTTTGTCCACACCCTTCAGGTTGCGCACACCGTCCGAGCCGTGGACCTCGTCAAAAATATCCAGATGCTCCGCGACAGCCTCAGCCATGTCTTGATCGGTGGCTGTAACAAGCGCTGCACGTCCGCCTTCGACCCGCCACGCTTTTACCTTGTCAACCACCTCCGCGTCGTAGGGCAGGGTAGTGACATCAACCTCGGCAAGGTCCGCAATTGCGCGTTTGAACGGCGCCCGCCCGTCGCGCAGTTTCCCCGCCGCCCGCACGGTCGCCCAAAGATCGCGGCCCATCGCGGACCAGAGGCCTTCAAACAGCATGTCGGACCGCAGCAGGGTTCCGTCCAGATCGACCGCAAGAACGGCTGCGTTTGCGTCGGTATCGGGGGTTGCGGAGGGTGGATTTTCGGGCGGCTGTGTCAGTGTTTTCAATCCTTTGAAGCAATGCATCGAAGGTGCCTCACTCCTTCTGGCTTGGCTAGCGGATTCTACGCCGCGCATGGCCCAAATCTATCGACAGCTTTGAACCCGGCGGCTATCGTCGGCCGTGTTGATTTTACTTGGGGAATTGCCTGCCATGAAGCTGCCTTTTGCACTGCGTTCACTCTCTTTGGTTTCTGCCATTGCCTTGATGAGCGGCGCCGCAATAGCCCAGGACGAGACCGCAGCCGAGCGCGCTGCTGCCGTTGAAGATGCCCTTGCCGCGTTCGAGGCGCTGGCAGCCGGTAACACAACGGAAGGGGTGGCCCAAACCGATGCGGAAGAAGACAGCGCAGTCGCGGTTGAAGAGGCGCTTTCCGCCTTCGCTGCACTAGCTGCAGAAACGGCCGCTCGTGCGGAGGAAGAAGCGGCGGAGGCACGGCAGGAGGCTGTCAGTCAGGCGCAGGACGCCTTTGCCGCCTTGGCGGCCGAAACTGCGGCGCGGGCGGAGGAAGAATCTGCCGCAGAGAGGGACGCTGCCGTTGGTGCGGCGCAAGATGCGTTTGCGGCTTTGGCCGCAGAAAGTGCCGCGCGTGCAGAAGAAGAGGCGGCGCAGGAAAGGGCTTCGGCGGTGGAGGCCGCGCAATCCGCCTTTGCTGCAATGGCCGCTGAAGCCGAGGCCGCCGCCTCACGTGAGGCCGCGATTGCCGACGCGCAAGCTGCATTCGAAGCCCTGGCTGCCGAAAGTGCTGCTCGTGCCGAGGCGCAATTGGCGTTGGAAACCTGTATTTCGGTCGCTGGTGAGCCGTCTGCCGAGAATTTCCCGACCGAAGAGGCGCAAGCCGCTGCCCTGAATGCCTTGCGTGAGGCCATGCCCGCCTGTCGTGCCGCCGCCGAAGCTTTGCCGGAGGAGGGCGCACCGTTCTTCCACTTGGCGACGGCCGCGCAAGCATCAGGTCGGCATCGTCGCGCGGTGCCGCTTTATGAGCAGGCTGCCGAAAACGGCGTGATCGCGGCCCTGACCCGGTTGGGCGACTACCATAATTTTGGCCTCCGCCCCGTGCGTGAGGACGCGGCCCAAGCCGTGGAATACTATCGCAGCGCAGCAGAGGCAGGTGATCCTGCAGGCACCGCCACGTTGGCCTTCATGTACCGGCTTGGCCGTGGCGTGGATCAAAGCGGAGCGGAATATCTGCGTCTGATGGAGGAGGCGGCAGCATCGGGATACCCGTTTGCGCAACAAAACCTTGCCGAAACCTACCTCTCCGGCGAAGGCGTCCCGCGTGACGAACTGGAAACTCTCGGGCTTCCAAACGCGCGTGCGGCGGTTCCGTTGCTGGTCTCGCTTGCCAATGAGGGCAGCGTTGAGGCTGTCCAGTCGCTGATTGAGCTTTACTCAGATGGCGCGGAAGGCGTTGCGCCTAGCGATTTCCTGCGCGGTGGATGGGTTGAGACGCTGGCAGAAACTGGCGATCCGGTCGGCATTGCCGAACGCGGTTTCCTTTACGAGCAAGGCATTGGTCGCGCCGCAAACCCCGAACTTGCCGCAGCCGACTATGTGGCTGCACTGGAAACCGGTGAAGTTGATATCGACACAATGCGCGGCACGATTGACGGCCAGACCCCACCATGGGACCGCGACACAGCAATTGCGTTTCAGACCATCCTGGCCGAGCGCGGCGTCTACACCATGCGGATCGACGGGGATGTTGGCCCTGGCACGCGCCGGGCTGCTGACGCGCTGGCAGAAGCCGCTGAGGAATAGCGCCTAGCGGTCCATCGCGTGGTATTCCGCGTTCGGCATCATGTCGGACGCGATGGCAAAGCGATTGGACATGTTGAAAAAGCCGACAACGTCAGCGAGGTCAAAGATGTCTTGCTGGCTGAGGCCCGCGTCGCGGAGCGCCTGACGGTCGGGCTCATCAACTTCCCATGGGGCGGTGGTCAGTTTCCACGCGAAATCGAGCATGGCGCGTTGGCGGGGTTCAATCTGGGCGACGCGGTAGTTCATCACCAGCATCTCACCCAGGTGCGGATCGCCCGACAGATTGCGCACCGCCTGACCGTGCGCCACGAGGCAGTAGAAACAACGGTTGGCGGAGGACACGACCACCGCAACCATTTCTCGTTCCAGCTTGGTCAGGCCGGACGGCGCAAGCATCAGCGTGTTGTAGTATTGCGCAAAGGCCCGCAGCTTGTCCTGATTGGCAGAGAAAGTGCGCAGGACATTGGGGACCATGCCCAGTTTTTCCTGACAAATCTCGAAATACCGCTTCATGTCGTCGTCAAGCGTCTCGGGGTCGGGCAGGTCGTAGATCGAGATATGGTCAGGCTGTGGCATGGCGTCCTCCGGCGTTTTGGAGACCCTGACCGCATCCGCAAAGCCTGTCCAGACGGCTAGAATGGCGTATCGGGTAGTTCCGCTTTTGTGTGGCGCTGCCTGTAGCCGCGTGGCGTGGTGCCGTATTGCTCCCGGAACAGGCGGTGGAAATAGCTCAGGTTCTCAAACCCGCAATCCTGCGCGATGTTTGCGATGGGGTGGGCGGTTCCTGAAAGGATCATGGCGGCGTGTTGGATGCGGATGCGGTTCACGTATTGCGTCGGGCTCAGGCCAAGATGACGCCGCGTTTCACGGCAGACATGGGCCTGTGACCGGCCCGCGGCCTCGATCATCCCCTCAGCCCCGCGCCGAAAAACACGCGGGTCCTGCGCCGCATGCGCCGCCTGGATCAGCCAAGCAGGGGCGCGGTCTTGGGCGTGGGCGGTGGCGTCGAGGACGTGGGTCATGATCGAAAGTAGAAAGTGCTCAATCTTCGCAAGGGACCGGTGCGTCGATTGCAGGGTCAGCATGGCATTCACAGCGCGTTCCCTTTGTGGGCCGTCTAGCCGGATCGACATAGGAAACTCCGTACGCGCCCAGAAGAACTTGCCGGACATTTCGGCGACGTAACGATCTATCAGATGCGCGGCTGTGTCTTGTCGAAACATCACATTCAGGATGCGCCCGCCTGTTCCCGGAGCAGCTTGCAGCGCGTGGCGGTCTGAAGGCCGGATGAAAGTGAGTTGCCCGGTTTCAAGCCGCTCTTCCAACCCATTGATCCAGTGAAAGACCTGCCCCTGTTCAACCAGAAACAGCTCGAAATAGTCGTGGCTATGTTCGATCACCGGGGGCGTCTCGGGCAAATCCTTGCGCACAAAATGATAGGCCTCGCTTACAGCGAGGTATGTATCAATCTTGAACACCTTCTGGGGCAATCGCATGGTTTTAAGCTGTTTTCTGCACCTGCAACATCATGCACAATATCAAAATGCTACATATTTTTGTCAAGATCGGGTCTGCCACGACGAAGCCAACTTCGCTTAGCCTTTACCCAACGGGGAGGATGGAAGCATGGCTCATGCGGGCACGTCGCTTGACCTGCGCTTCAAACCCGCCGAGGCAGCACGCGCCCGGCGGCTGAGCGCATCGGAGATCGAACACTATAACGCGGAAGGCTTTGTCCAGCCGTTTGACGTGTTCGGCACCGATGAAATCACGCGCATCCGGGGCTATTTCGATAAGCTAATGTCCGACCTTGGGCCGGATGGCGCCTATGGCATCAACTGCTATCAGGCGCGCATGGCAGGGATTTGGGATATCGCCACAGATGCGCGTATTCTGGATCTGGTGCAGGACATCATCGGGCCAGACATCATCTGCTGGGCGAGCGCAATTCTTTCAAAGAAGCCAGACGGTTCGCGGCAAGTGCCTTGGCATCAGGACGCGTCGTTCTGGAAATTATCACCGGCCCGAACCGTCACGGTCTGGCTCGCCATCGACGATGCGGACGCGGAGAATGCGGCGATGCGGTTTATTCCCGGCACGCATAATCGTGGGGTGATCGAAACGTCGGAAATGGGCGCCGATAGCGTGTTTCATAAGGGCATTGCGGACGCCGAGCAGTATGGCGCGCCTTTCGTGAATGCGCTGAAGGCGGGGCAGGCATCGTTGCATGCCGACATGCTGGTGCATGGATCAGACATAAACCGCTCGAACCGGCGTCGGTGCGGTTTGACGCTGCGCTACTGTAGCCCCGAAAGCCAGATCACGGACCCGGAGTGGGCGCGTGGCGTTGAGGCGATCATAGCGCGCGGTGCAGACCCGAGCGGGCGTTGGAAACATCATCCGCGGCCTGAGAATGACGATATCCTCGCCACCTCCAGCCCGCATGTTGTGGGGAACAACTGATGTTGAGAATTAGCAATTCGACACACAAACCGGTGCATCTAGAACCGGTCTATTTTCCGTCTAGAACCTGTCTAGACGCGGGAGAGACGGTTTGAAGATCACCTGGTTCGGACATGCCGCCTTCAAGCTGACCGACAGCTCGGGCTTTTCGGTCATCACTGATCCGTACACGCCCGACGGCGTCGGTTACGCGCCGATCAACGAGAGCGCGGATGTTGTCCTGATCTCGTCCGATGATGACAGCGCCCATTGCCGGGCTGATCTTATCCCGGGAAATCCATTGGTTCTGAACGCGCTTGATGTGGCGAAGGCGGGTGGCGCGGGGGAGGCCGGTGGCTTGGCGGTCCACGCGATTGAAGCGATGGAATGGGAGCTGCATCCCGAGCACGACATTCCCGGACAAAACGGAATGTACCGGTTCGAGATGGACGGGCTGAAGATTGCCCACATGGGCGACGTCGGGAACCCGTTGACCGAGGCGCAGCAAGACTTCTTTGCCGATTGTGACGTGCTTCTGGCGCTGGCCGGTGGCTACCTGACGATTGAGCTGCCCGACCTGATGGAGATGATCCACCGGGTGAAGCCCAAGATCATCATTCCGATGCACTTCCGCACGCTCACCTACAAGCCCCGCAACACGATGTGGATCGAAAGCTTTCTGGCGAACTTCCGCGATAACCATGTGGATTTCGCCTCAGCCCATACCATCGACCTGACACCCGCAGATCTGCCCGATCATACGCGCGTTATGGTGATGGATTACGTCCGATAAACCAAAGCCCTCCGGGACGCCGGGGGGAAATACCAAGACCCTAGGGAGGAAACTTGATGAAGAAGACAACTCAAATGCTGCTTGGCACGGCTGCGATGGCGTTGGCCCTTGCCAGCGGTGCGCACGCGCAGGATGTGGCGCGCGAAGATACGGTGATCTTCGATCTGGACCGCACGATCAGCGACCCTGAAAACTTCAACTGGATGACGGACGGGTCCGGCATTCGGCGGATGCACGGCGCGCACCAAACGATGTGGGAGCCGCTGTTCATCCTCAACTACAACACCGGTGAGATGGACCCGTGGCTGGCCTTGGAGGCGAACTCTGACGAGGATGGCGCTGTCTGGACCATTGCGCTGCGCGAGGGTGTCACGTGGTCGGATGGCGAAGCGTTTGACGCGGACGACGTGGTGTTCACCGTCAACATGGCTTTGGAGAATGAGGAACTGACAGCGCGCGAAGTGGCGACGTTGCGCGGGCAGGTGGCCTCGGTCGAGGCGCTGGACAGCCACACGGTGCAATTCACGTTGAACGCCCCGAACCCGCGTTTCGCGGTTGAGAACTTTGGCGTGCGCATCTTCGGCAGCTTCCTGATCATGCCTGAGCATGTTTGGAGCGCGGCAGAAGATCCCGCCACCTTCACTTTCTTCCCACCGATTGGCACTGGCCCCTATGAGTACGAGAGCAGCGCCTCGAACCGTGCAATCTGGGACCGCCGCGAAAGCTGGTGGGGCGCCGAGACCGGCTTCATGGATATGCCTGAGCCCGACCGCGTGATCTTCCTTGAATCGGGCGGTGAGGAAAGCCGCGCGCAGTTGATGATCGCCGGCGATCTGGATGCCTCGCAAAACGTGTCTGTCGGCACCTTTGAGGCCATTCAGGCCCAGAACCCGGCTGTAATCGCTTGGTACGAGGGCTATCCCTATGCCGCCGCCGATCCGTGCCCGCGCCAGTTGGAGATCAACACGACCATCGCGCCGTGGGACAACGCCAACATGCGTCGCGCGGTAAACCACATCATCGACCGCAGCCAGATCGCCAATATCGCGGTGGAAGGGGCGACCACCCCGAGCCAGACGATGTTTGCGGCCTACGGTTCCATGAGCCCGTTCATCGACGCGGTGCTTGAGGCTGGCCATGGCCTGTCTGCTTCGGCGGATGTAGAGGCGGGTCAGGCGCTGATTGAGGCCGAAGGCTGGACCCGCGACGGGGATTACTACACCCGCGATGGTGAGACGCTGTCGGTTGAGATCCATGTGAACTCGGCCTCGACCGAGTACACCCGGACCATTGACCTGATCGTCGAACAGCTTCAGCGGGCGGGCATTGATGCGCGCTCCGTTCCGGTCGAAAACGGCGTGTTCTGGGGTGAGGTCCTGCCGTTCGGCGCCTACGAGATGAGCTATTCGTGGCTGTCGTGCGGATCGGTGAACGAGCCGTGGGCCTCGATGGGTCGTTACACGGTGGCTGATGTGGTGCCGGTGGGCGAGCGTTCGCCCGGCTTCAACAACACGTCCCGCTGGACCGGGGAATCGGCTGAGGCCTATTCCGCCATCGTCGACGAGATGGAAGGCATGGCCGTGGGCGACCCCGCGATCCCGGGCATGGTGGCTGAAGCCTATGGTCATCTGGCTGAAGGCATGCCGTTCATCCCGCTGGTTCAGTCGTTCAAGCTGCTACCCATGAACACGACCTACTGGGAAGGCTGGCCGACCGATGCAAACTACTACAACCATCCGTTCCACTGGTGGAACTCGGGCCATCAGATCATTCACAATCTGACGCGCGCCGAGTGATTTGGCCAAGGGGCGGGGCGTTTTGCGCCTCGCCCACCGGCCCTCAGACGGGGCGTACTCCCTCGCCCCGCCTCACCGAGACACAAAGGTTCAGGCAGATGTCTGACGTTAAGGAATTTTTCGACGAACACGGGTTCTACCACGCGAGGGGCTTGTTTCAGCCCGACGAAGTGGCCGCGCTGGAGCGCGATTTCGATGGGATTGTGCGGCAGCTGACCGCCAGCGGCGAGGTCGTGGATGCCACATGGGATGGCGGAGAGACCGACAAGATCGCAGCCAAGGGTGACGTGATCCTGCATACGCATAACGTGCAGAAGTATTCGCGGACGTGGCTGAACGCCTTTCTCAACCCGCGCTTTCTGGATGTGGCCGAGGCGATTTTGGGCGAGGATATCATCCTGCACCATTCCAAGCTGTTTCAGAAGCCGTCCGAGAACGGCTCCCCCTTTCCGATGCATCAGGATTGGCCGTATTTCCCGACACTTCAGGACAGCATGATCGCGGGCATTATTCATGTGAGCGAAGCGACTGATCAGATGGGGTGCCTGCGGGTTTACCCCGGTTCTCACAAGTTGGGGCGGATCGAAGGGGCCAATGGTCGGCAGCAGAACGACGTGCTGGACCAGTACCCGATTGCCGACGCCACCCCGGTGGAATGCGCGCCCGGTGATGTGGTGTTTTTCCATTACTTCACGTTGCACGGGTCGATGCCGAACCGGGCTGACAAGACCCGCAAGACGGTGCTTTGCCAGCTTTACGATGGACGCGACGCGGTCGAGCCCGGCTGCCCGCACCCCGACGAGCGCATGGTTCTGCGCGGCTGGAACCACACGATTTCCCGCACCGCTGCGGGGCAGGCGGCCTAACGGCGCCGGGACATATTCGGGGACGGCCCGGCAAGAGGCCGCCCCATTAACCAAACGGGAGGAAAGCGCATGGCGACGGGACTGGCACGGTATCTGTTGAACCGCGTCTTCACGCTGTTTCTGACGGTGTTCATTGCCGCCACGCTGATCTGGATCATCCCGCGGCTTTCGCCGGTGAACCCGATTGACGCAATGCTGGGGCGCATGGCTTCGGGCGGCGGGACGATCGAAAATTCGGGCGCGATCATGGAGCAGTTGATGGAGCGCTTCGGCTTCAACGATCCATGGTACGTGCAGTACTGGCTTTATATCAAGAACACGCTGACCTTCGATTTCGGCCTGTCCACCAACTCCTTCCCGACACCAGTGGCGCAGATGATCGGCGATGCGCTGCCGTGGACCATTGGCCTGATGATGGTGGCGCTGATCATTACCTTCATCATCGGCAATCTGTTGGGCGCTTTGATGGTCTGGGAACACACGCCGCGCCCGTGGAAAGCGGTGATCCCCGCGATGATGGTCTTCACCTCCATGCCGCCGATCCTGTCGGGGCTGCTGTTGATGTACATCTTCTCCAGCACCTTGCCGTGGTTCCCGTTGAATGGGGCATATGGCATCCGGGTGGAGCCGGAATGGAGCCTGTCGTTCATCGGGTCGGTCATCCACCACGGCGTCTTGCCGGCCATGTCTATCGTTGTCGTAACGTTCGGGTTTTGGGCACTTGGCATGCGCGGTCTGATGATCACGGTGCAGGGCGAGGATTACACGGTTCTGGCCAAGGCCAAGGGCCTGAAAAAGCGCTACATTCTGTACAAATACATGATCCGCAATGCGATCCTGCCGCAGATCACGGCCTTCGCTCTGAAGATCGGGATGCTGGTGGCGGGGCAGGTTCTGGTGGAGCGTATCTTTGCCTATCCGGGGATGGGCAAGCTGCTCTACGACGCGATCCTCACGCAGGATTACCCGGTCATACAAGGGGTCAGCTTCGTCATTATCCTGATGACGGCCTTGGCGGTGTTCCTTGTCGATTTGCTTTACCCGCTGATCGATCCACGCATTCGGTTGGGAGGGTAAAGAGATGTCTGATCCTACAAACGCAGCCGCACCGGAGACTGCCGCGCCCGACATGGCGGGTCTGACGAAGCGTCAGCTCAAGCGCATGAAGCGGTTCGACAATCCGTGGAACAATCCGAAACTGATCTGGGGCATCACCCTTTTGATGGGGATCGTGGCCCTTGGGATTTTCGGGCGCATCTTCTGGGACACCGACCTTGTGTTCACCGGCGCGGTCATGCCGAGCCAAGCGCCCGTGGGCTTTGAGAACCTGCGCGGGCAGGTTGGTCTGGCCTCCAGCCCGCTAGGCACCGATGTGGCAGGCAAGGACCTGCTCGCGCTGTTGATCGTGGGCGCGCCGAACTCGCTGTATGTCGGTGTGCTGGCTTCGCTGATCGGCATGTCGCTTGGCATCTTTCTGGGTTTCACAGCGGGTTACACCGGGGGACGCGTCGATGACGTGATCCGGGTGGGGTCGGATGTGATGATCACTATTCCGCCGCTGCTGATCCTTGTCGTGGTTCAAGCCAGCTTCGGGGACATCACGCTGACAATGATGTCACTCTTGATCGCAGCCTTCGTCTGGCAATCGCCCACGCGCCTGATCCGGGCGCAGGTCCTGTCGATGCGCGAGAGTGGGTATGTGCAGATGGCGCGGCTGTCGGGCGCGTCGGACCGGCACATCATGTTTCGAGAGATGCTGCCCAATCTGGTGCCGTACCTTTTTGGCTCATTCATCGCGAACGTCACCACGTCGATTGTGACGGCGGTGGGGTTGGAGGTTCTGGGCCTTGGCCCGCAACGTGTGCCGACGCTAGGCCGGGTGATCTATGACGCCATCGACAGTGCCGCGTTGACGCGGGACATGTGGTGGTGGTGGGGCTTTCCGACTGTCCTTCTGATGGTGATGTTCATCGGGCTCTTGTTGATCAATCTGGGGCTCGATGAGGTGTCGAACCCGCGCCTGAGGAGGTTGTGAGATGAGCGTCCTCGACATCAAGAACATCCATATCGACTTCCCGACCTCCAAGGGCGTTGTTCATGCCGTCACCGATGTGACGCTGTCCGTCGAGAAGGGGCGCCGGATCGGGTTCATCGGTGAAAGCGGGTCGGGCAAGACCACGACCGCGCTGGCCGCGATGCGGATGCTGGCCAATCCGGGATTCGTTGCGAGTGGCGAGGTGCATCTGAATTCGTTGGAGGGTGACACAAACGTTCTGCACCTCGACGAGGAAGGGATGCGGCGGGTCCGTCTGCGCAAGATCAGCTACATCCCGCAGGGGGCGATGAACTCGCTTAACCCGGTCATGCGGGTGGAGGCGCAGATCTGGGATGCCGTTGTCGCCCATGAAGGGGCGTTGGAGCAGACGGCGCTGCAGGAGCGGTCCAATACGGCGCTTGAGGGTGTTGGGCTGGATCCAAAGGTCGTGGGGCGGCTGTATCCGCATGAGTTGAGCGGTGGCATGAAACAGCGTGTCTGTATCGCCATTGGCACCTGCCTGACACCGGACCTGATCATTGCGGATGAGCCGACCTCGGCGCTCGATGTCATCACGCAACGCCATGTCATGCAGACCTTGCGGGAGATGCAGGCGAAGATCGGTGCGGGCCTGATCCTGATCGGTCACGACATGGGGCTGATGGCGCAATCGGTCGATGACATCGCGGTGCTGAAAAAGGGCGTGCTGGTGGAATTCGGCCCGGTCCGAAAGATCATCGAGAATGCCGAACATCCCTACACGCGTGAGCTGATTTCATCGGTCCCGCTGGTCGGCGGAGACAGCTTTCTAAACGCGCAGGCTGCACCGCCCAAGGGTGAGGCGCTGGATGTGCCGCTGTTGGAGTTGGACGGTGTCAGCAAGGTCTACGGCGCGGTCACGGCGCTGCATCCGATGAGCTTCGCTCTGGACGGGGAGGAGCCAAAGATCATCTCCATCGTCGGGCAATCGGGGTCGGGCAAATCGACCATGGGCTCGCTCATGTTGGGGTTCAATGACCCGACGGCGGGTGCTGTGCGGTTCAAGGGCGACGACATCAACCGGATGAACGCGGGTGAGCGGCTGGAGTTTCGCAAGCAGGTGCAGGCGGTGTTCCAAGACCCCTATGCCTGTTTCAACCCGTTCTACCGGGTCAATCACGCTCTGAAATTCCCGTTTGAGAACTTTGGGATGCAGGGCGATGTTGACGCGGAAATGCACAAGGCCTGCGAAGCGGTGGGTCTTGATCCGTCGCTGGTTCTGGGTCGCTATCCGCACCAGCTTTCCGGCGGGCAGCGTCAGCGCCTGATCGTGGCGCGGGCCCTGATGCTATCGCCCAAGCTGTTGATCGCGGATGAGCCTGTGTCGATGGTGGATGCCAGCCTGCGGGCCACGATCCTCGCCAATATCCACGACCTCAAGGACAAGCACGGGATTTCGATCATCTACATCACCCATGACCTGGCGACGGCCTATCATGTGAGTGACTACGTGATGGTTCTCTACCACGGTCATGTGGTCGAAGCCGGGCCGCCTAAAGAAGTGATCGGCGATCCGCAGCATGCCTACACGCGGCTTTTGATCGACTCGATCCCATGGCCCGACCTGGATCGCGACTGGGGCGATGCGGGCGATGCGCGCGCGGCCTTAGACGCGCTGGCTGAGATCGGCGGCACGCCCGAGACGGTCTATCGCGGGGATATCCCCGGTTTCACGTTGAGGCAGGGCTGAGCGATGCCGTCGCACCGGATGCGACTGACGGCGGAGAAAGTGGCCCAACGCCTGCGGCTGATCGCACCCATGGTGGCGGCGCGTCGGGCGCCCATTGACCTATTTGTGTTGGAAGAATTGCCGGATGCGACGGCGCGCCCCGATCTAAGCCTGTTTGCCTGCAACGCCTCTGGCCCACGGTTGGACTGGAATGCCTATTGGGGCGGACAGGATATGCATTTCGTCCTGCGGTCGCGCTTTACAGTGCCCAAAGGCTGGCGGCATCCCGCGCTGCACCTGCCTTTGGGCGTGGCGGGGGATATTTTCACCCATCCCGAGGGCTTGCTCCATATCGACGGCGAAGCGATTGCCTCCGCTGACCGGTATCATCACACGATCGAAATCCCCGCTCGCTTCGCCGATGGTCTGCCCCACGATTTGCTGATCCACGGCTGGACAGGTCTGTCGGGCTGGCCGCCGGATCCGAACAATCGCACGCAGCTTCTGATGAAGGAATGCTCCGTGATCGAGATCGACAGGGCGCTGGAAGGGTTCCAGACGATGGCGGAGGTGGCGCTCGATCTGTGTTCAGAACTGAACGACAACCGCCCCGAAAAACACGCGATCCTGACGGCGCTCGATCAGGCGTTCCTGACCCTCGATACACGCGATCCGATGGGCGAGGACTTCCGCCGCTCGGTCGCGCCGGCCACGGCCAAGCTATTGGAGGGACTCGAAAAAGCGGGGCCGTCGCTGGACATTCACCTGCACGCGGCGGGCCATGCACATATGGATGTGGCCTATCTCTGGCCCATCGCACAGATCCGGCAGAAGAACGCGCGGACCTATTCCAACGTGCTGCGGCTGATGGAGAAGCACCCGGAATTCCAATTCAGCCATTCGCAACCGCAACTCTACGATTGGACGGCAGAGGATTTCCCCGAGATCTTTGAGGGCATCAAGACCCGCGTGGCCCAAGGCCGGTGGGAGGTTCTGGGGGGTATGTGGGTAGAACCCGACGCGAACATGCCGGGGCCAGAGGCGCTAGTGCGCCAGATCGCACTGGCCCGGCGCTATTGTGACGAGACGTTCGGCGAAGGGGCCGAGACACCCGTTTTATGGTTGCCCGATACCTTCGGGTTTCCTGGCTGTCTGCCGCAATTGATGAAACAGGCCGGGCTGCGTTGGTTCGTGACCAACAAAGTGAACTGGAACCAATACAACCAGATGCCCGCCTCAACCACTTGGTGGGAGGGGATCGACGGCTCCCGCGTGATGGCGCAATTCCTTACGACCCCGCGCGAAGTTCAGCACCTACCGTTTCCAACCAACTACAAATCCGACCTGACGGCGGAGGAGGTTGTGGGAACTTGGTCTCGCTCTACCGTGAAGGATCGCGTGCGCGATTTGCTGATCTGTTACGGCTATGGCGATGGCGGCGGTGGGCCAACGGATGAATTGATCCGCAAGGCCAAGGTCTGGTCGGCCATGCCGGGTGCCCCACAACTCAAGCCCTCAACGGTGCGGGCGTTCTTTGAGGCGCTGGAGGACAAGGCGCAGAACCTGCCGGTCTGGCAGGGGGAGTTCTATCTGGAAGGCCATCGCGGGGTTCTGACCAGCCAGGGCTGGATCAAACGGGCCAACCGCAAGGCTGAAGTCGCGCTGCACGACGCGGAGCTGGCCATGGCGCTGGCGATGGTGCGCGGACGCGCGCCCGAGGATCTGAGGGCTGCGTGGCAGCGGCTTTGCACCAACCAGTTCCATGACATCCTGACCGGTACCTCAATAGGTGCGGTGTTCGAGGATGCGCGCGCCGATTTCGACTGGATCATGCAGCAGGTTGAAGGGGTGCTTGCGCGCGCCGGGGCGGCGTTGGTCCCGGAGGGTGCGGATTGGCTCGTGCTGGACGGCGCCCCGTTGCCGGGACCGCGGCAGGTTGTGCTTGACGCGCCAGCCGCCGAGAACGGCAGGGCCTTACCTGCCCAAACCGTTGCAGATGGCGTGCTGGTTGAAATGCCGGAAGGAGCGTCGCTTTCGGCCCGCGCCCTGCAAAGGGCCGAGACCGGCGCGCAGGTGGATGGTGCGCGCGCCTCTATGGCGGAGAATGGCGGGGCGGTTCTGGAAAACGACCTGCTGCGCGTCGAGATCGGTGATCACGGCATGATCGCGCGGCTCTACGACAAACGCGCCGGGCGCGATGTTCTGAAACCCGAGGCGCTCGGCAACCGTTTGGAACTGTTCGAAGACCGCCCTGTCAGCTGGGATGCTTGGGACATCGATATCTTCTTTGAAGATCGCGGTGAATTGGTCGGCGGGTTGACCCGGATCGACGTGCTAGAGACAGGCCCCTTGCGCGCGATCGTTGAGGTCGAGCGCGCGTTTCGTCAGAGCCGGATCACGCAGCGGATTGTGCTGCGGCGTGGCTCCGCCCGGGTCGATTTCGAAACGGACGTGGATTGGCACGAGACGCACTTGCTGCTGAAAGCGGCCTTCCCCGTCGATATTCGGGCGAGCCGCGCGACCTTTGACATTCAATGGGGTCAGATCGACCGGCCCACCCATCGCAATACCTCCTGGGATGCCGCTCAGTTTGAGGTGCCAGCGCAAAAATGGGCGGACCTGAGCGAGGGCGACTACGGCGTCGCGCTGCTCAACGATTGCAAATACGGCTACGATGTGCGCGACGATGTGTTGCGCCTGTCACTGATCAAATCTGCCACGATGCCAGATGCCGGAGCTGACCAGGGCGCGCACCGCTTCACCTACGCATTGCTGCCGCATCTGGGTAACACGCGCGTGGATGTGCGGGCCGAATCCTATGCGCTGAACTATCCGCCGCGTGTTCTGCGCGGGCCCGGGCAGGGGAGCTTGGCCGCGCCCTTGGTGCGCAGCCTGTCAGACCGCGCAGTGATCGAGACGGTGAAACCGGCCGAGGATGGCGATGGCGTGATTGTGCGCTTGTTCGAGGCCCATGCAACGCGCGGGCCGGTGGATTTGGCAGTCTCGGATGCGGTCACTGCCGTCGAACAGGTTGGCCTGCTTGAAGACGGCGGCACCCCCCTTGCGCTTACGGACGGAACGTTATCCTTCCCGCTCTCGCCCTACGAGATCGTGACCTTGCGCCTGAGATTGCACTGACGCGTCCCGCAACGAGCGGCATGTCTTCCTTGTTTCAAAAATGCCTCGGGGGTCAGCGCCCGCTGCTTGGTCGGCCGCGCCAGCGGGTCAAACCAACAGGCTTACGCCACCGCCAAACCTTCGTCACTCAGACCATCCAGACGTGGCATCAGCGACAGCAGGCTTTGCGTATAGGGATGCTGCGGGTTGGCGAAGAGCCTTTCGGTCTCGGCCACTTCAACCAGCTCGCCGTTTTTCATCACACCCACCCGGTCGCACATCTGGCGCACCACGGGCAGGTCATGGCTGATGAACAGCATCGTCAGGCCCAGATGTTCCTGCAAATCCTTTAGGATGTTCAGGATCTGCGCCTGGATCGACACGTCCAGCGCTGAGGTCGGCTCATCACAGATCAGGAAGCGCGGCTGCGTGGCGAGAGCGCGCGCGATGGAAATGCGCTGCCGCTGCCCGCCGGAGAATTCGTGCGGGTATTTCAGGCCCGCTTCCGCGCCAAGGCCCACGCGGTCAAGCAGTTCCGCCACACGATCCTTCAGCGCTTGGCCTGCCAATAGCCCATGATGGCGCGCTGGTTCGGCCACGATCTCATCCACGCGCATCCGCGGATTGAGCGACGAATAAGGATCCTGAAAGATCATCTGGATCTGCTTGCGGAAATCATCCGGCACGCCGCCGGGCATGGGTGCGACTTGCTTGCCGTCGAACCAGACCTCGCCGCCATCGACGGGGTAGAGCCCCGCAATCATCCGCGCGATGGTGGATTTTCCGGAACCGCTTTCGCCCACCAACCCAAAAACTTCGCCTTCTTTGATGTCGAACCGCACCTGATCGACGGCGGTGAAGTATTCGCGGTTGCGCGGCAGGATGGCGCGCTTTTGCAGGAAGGTCTTTGTCAGCCCTTTGGCCTCTACCAGTGGCTTGGAACGGTCCACGTCCATCGACGGCCAGTTACGCTTCAGGTCTTCGATCGCGAATTCTGTTACGCGCCCACCGTAGGAGATCAGCGGAAAGCGGTGCAGCTTGACCGTAGGGCGGGGGACGGCGGCGATGAGGCTTTTGGTGTAGGGATGGTTGGGCTGGCCGAGGACCTGTTCGGTTGAGCCCGACTCCACCACCTCGCCCATATACATGACCGTTACCTTGTCAGTCGTATCGGCAATCACACCCATGTCGTGGGTGATCAGGATCACACCCACTTGCCGCTCGCGGGTGAGGTCCTTGATCAGCTCCAAGATCTGCGCCTGGATCGAGACGTCGAGCGCGGTTGTGGGCTCATCGGCGATGATGACGTCGGGCTCGGAACAGAGCGCGAGTGCTATGACCACGCGCTGCCGCATGCCGCCGGAGAATTGGTGCGGATATTGGTCGAGGCGCGTCTCAGGGTCGGGAATGCCGACGCGGTCGATCAGGTCGCGGGCGCGTTGGTTGGCCTCATCATCGGTGACGTCGAGATGCTCAGATATCGTCTCCACCAACTGCTGCCGCACGGTGAAGAGCGGGTTGAGCGAGGTCAACGGGTCCTGGAAGATCATGGAGATCTTCTTGCCGCGCAGGGACCGCATGGCGTCCGCGTCGAGGCCGGAGATTTCCTCACCCTTATACCGGATGATCCCGCCCGCGATGCGACCGGGGCGGTCGAGCAGGCCCATGACGGCCGCGCCGATGGTGGATTTGCCCGCACCGGACTCGCCGACAAGGCCGTGGATTTCGCCGGGTTCAACGGAGAGGTGGGCATTCTTCACAGCAGTAAAGACCTGACGGCGGGTCGGGAATTCGACGGTGAGGTTTTCGATTTCGAGGAGGCTCATCCGGGCGCAAACCTTAGGCATGGGAATTGGTTGTAACTGAATTCCTGTTCGCCACTCAGAACGCTTTCAGCGGTTTCAATCAGTCGACCAGGCTCGGAGACCAATCCGGCATGGTAATGGGCCCTCCATTCGGACGTGCAGTCAACTTCATCAGGAAGGGGCGAAGATCGGTAGTGTGCGACTTCAGCTTCGACGATCGAAGCAGGATGACCAAATGATTGAACGAAGAAATCCACATAGAGGCTGATAGTGCTATCAAGCTCCGTCGATAATGGCGAAACGGGTGCGGCGCAGACCCGGTCGTATTGCTCGAGGACTAGCAGACTTCGCAGTGCGCAGTAGGGATCAACGGGTATAGGCTGCCCGGTCGCGGGGACTGTCCAAAGAAACGCGAGGAAGAGAGCCGGCCCACGCATCACCGCAACCTCGGATTAAGCGCATCGCGGAGCCAGTCTCCGAGCAGGTTCACGCTCAGCGCCAGCACCAACAGAGTGGCCGCCGGGAAGACCAGAATCCACCAATTGCCAGAGAACAGGAACGTCTGGCCGATACGGATCAGGGTACCGAGGGAGGGCTCGGTGGGCGGCGCGCCGACGCCGAGGAAGCTGAGAGTTGCTTCGGCGATGATGGCGAGCGCGAGAGAGATCGTGGCGATGACGAGGACCGGTGAAAGCACATTGGGCAGGATGTGGCGGGCCATGATGACGAACGGTGAACGTCCGATGAGCCGCGCCGCCTGCACGTACTCCTTGTTTTTCTCGACCAGCGTGGCCCCTCGCACAACGCGGGCGAACTGCACCCAATCGGAAAGCCCGATGGCGAGGATCAGCACCGCAATCGCCACCTGATCGCGGTATTCGATCGGCGTGATCCCCTTGGCGATGCCGAAGATCAGCATGGCGACAAGGATCGATGGGAAGGTCAGTTGGATATCGGCGATGCGCATGATGATCGTCTCGGTCCAGCCACCCACATAGGCCGCGATCAGGCCGAGTGTTACGCCAAGCACCAGCGCAAATGTGACGGCCGCGAAACCCACGAAAAGCGAGACGCGCATGCCGTAGAGGATGGTCGAGAAGACATCGCGGCCCTGATCGTCGGTGCCGAGGATGAAGGTCTCTCCGGTGAAGGCCGAGGGCACACCGGGGGCGGTCAGGCCGTTCAGCAGGTTTAGCGTGGCCGGGTTGAACGGGTCATGGGGTGCAATGAGCGGCGCGAAGACAGCGGCGAGGATCAGCACAAGCGTCACGATGGCCGAGATCATGGCAACGGGTGAGTGGCGGAAGGCATAGCCCACGTCGCTGTCCCATGCGCGGACGAACCGGCTCTGCGCGCGGGCCTCGGGGATGGCTGGAATATCGTCTGGCGTGTCGGTCATCAACTTACCCTCAGCCGCGGATCAATGAGCACGTACAGCAAATCCACGATCAGGTTGATCGCCACGAACATGACCGAGATCAGCATCAGGTACGCGGCCATGACAGGGATATCGACGAACTGGATCGCATTGATGAAGAGCAGGCCGACGCCGGGCCATTGGAACACCGTCTCGGTGATGATGGCGAAGGCGATGATGGAGCCAAGCTGCAGACCCGTCACCGTGATCACCGGCACCATGGTGTTCTTGAGCGCGTGGCGGAAGTTGATCGCGCGGTCGCCTAGGCCACGGGCGCGCGCAAAGCGGATGTAGTCGGCGCGGAGCACCTCCAGCATCTCGGCCCGCACCAGCCGCATAATCAGCGTCATCTGGTACAGGCCAAGCGTGATCGCAGGAAGGATGATGCTTTGCACCCCGTCCCATGTGGCAAAGCCTGTCGTCCACCAGCCAAGATCAACCGTATCGCCACGCCCGAAGGTGGGCATGCCGCCGGTATTGATCACTGTGTCGGTGAACGGGATGCGGATGTCGATGCCCACCCCGAAACCGTAGATCAGCAAGACCCCGATCAGGAAGGTTGGCAGCGACACGCCAATAAGGCTGACGCTCATGACGAAGTTCGCAGTGATCCCATCGCGGCGGATCGCGGTGAAAATGCCCAAAACGATCCCGAAAAACAGCGCCAGCGCGCCGGAAACCAATGCAAGCTCAAGTGTAGCAGGCAGCCGTTCGACGATGATCTCGGCCACCGGGCGGCCTTGCCGGTAGGAAATCCCCAGATCACCCTGCACGGCGCGCACGAGGAAATCCCAGTATTGCAAGAAGAAGGGCTTGTTTAGGCCAAGCTGTTCTCGAAGCCGCTCAATATCCTGCAGCGTGCGCTCTTGCCCCAGCATCGTGTCGATCGGGTCGCCCACGAACCGGAACATGGCGAATGCGACAAGCCCCACAACCAAGAGGACCAGCACGGATTGAAAGACGCGTCGAAGGATGAAGCTGAGCATTGATCGGTTGTGCGGTGAAGGGTGGGGGGCGTCAAGTCTGGACCGGTAGAATTAACGGCGGGGAACCCGAACCGAACAAGCTTTGGGCATTGCGTGCGCTCCCCGGGTGCATGGGCCCCGGCACAGGCCGGGGCGCCATCCCTTAGTTCTCGGCGCCGACCGTCACCCAGCGCAGGATGAAGAAGTTGTCGGGTCGCTGGGTCAATTCGATCCCGTCACGCACACCCCACAGAAGCGGCTGCACGTACATGGTGTTGTAGACCGCATCGTCCTGGATGATCTGCGCGGCTTCATCCAGCATCGCCTGACGGGCGCTGTCGTCGATCTCTGACTGGATCAACGGCAGCAGCTCATCAATGCGGGGATTGGAGTAGCCACCGAAGTTCCAAGTGCCCAAACGCTCGCCATTGGTGTGGACAAGGAAGCGGATCGGATGCTCGGCGTCAAAGGTGCCGGGCGACCAGCCAAGCAGGTACATGTCGAAATTGTCTTCACGCAGTTCCGGCCAGTAGTTCGATACCGGCATCGCATCGAGCGTTGCGTTCAGCCCGACCTGCGCCAGCATCGCGACGATGGCCTGACACACGGCTTCATCATTCAGGTAGCGGTCATTGGGGCAGGAAAGCGTGAAGTTCGCGCCGTCAGCGCCGGCCTCGGCAATCAGCGAACGGGCAAGGTCCGGGTCATAGGCCGGACGCTCGGACGCGGCCTCGGAATAGCCGCGCATGGCAGGGCTGACGAGCTGGCTCGCCTCTTCCGCCACGCCGCCCATGATGGCCTGCAAGATCGCGGGCACGTTCACAGCGTGGCCCACGGCCTGACGTACGCGGACATCGGCGAAGATGTTCGGATCACCGTTCAGCAGCGTCTCATGGTCATGGGCATAGCCCAACATGATGACGCGGGCCTCGATGCCATCCAGCACGTAGACTCCATCTGCATCGTTGACTCGTGCGGCGTCCTGCACCGGCACCGGGTCGATTAGGTCGATGTCACCGGACAGAAGCGCGGCCACGGCGGTGGCGGAGTTCTGGATCGGTGTGAAGATGGCTTCGGTCACATTATGCTCGACCTCACCCCACCAGCCGTCAAACGGCACAAGGACTGTCTCTAGATCAGGCTGGCGCGATTGGACCATGAAGGCACCGGTGCCATTCACGTTGCGGGTCGCAAAGTTCTCTGCGTCGCGGGCCGGGCGATCTGCACCGTTTTCAGCCGCCCAACCGCTGTCCATGATCATCCAATTGGCGATGCTGTCGGGAAAAATTGGTTGCGGAGAGGAGGTCAGGATATCGACTGTGAACTCGTCCACCACAACAACGTCCGACACTGGGGCGAACCAGCTGCTGACGTCGCTGTCCTCAGAGCTTGCACGCTCATAGCTGAAGAGCACGTCTTCGGCCGAGAACGCTTCGCCGCCGTGGAACGTCACACCTTCGCGCAGGTTGAACCGCCAGCCTGCGCCGTCGGGCAGAGGCTCCCAGCTTTCTGCCAGAGCGCCTTCGATGGACATGTCGCGGCCTCTGCGGACGAGGCCTTCATAGACGTTGTTCAGAAAACCAAGAACAGGCGCAGATGAGACCGCGTGCGGGTCCATTGTCTGCGGGTCGGTTGTTGCCGCCCAACGGAAGGTTTCGGACTGCGCCGGAAGGGCAGTGGCAAGCGCCAAGGCGCTGGCGACGAGATAGCGGTTCATGAAGTCTCTCCCCAGAGTGTATCGTTGCGCGCGACCCGGTCCGCCGCTTGGGGCCGAAGGGTGGCCCATCCCGGACTTTAGCACGAGGGGGGGAGATGTCACGAAGCCGTGAGGTGGCATCTTGTGTGCCCCGCCGCGGTCCTGCGATAACGCCACCAAAGAGGTAAAGCAGTTCGAGGCAGGCAGATGTTGGAGTTTTTCTGGGGCATGGTCGGTAGCCGGCCGGTTGAATGGATCGCCGTGGCGTGCGGGATCCTGAATGTCAGCCTCATCATTCGACGCTCGATCTGGAACTATCCGTTCGGTTTTGCAGTGGTGACGCTCTACTTCTTCATTTTCTGGGAATATCGCCTCTACAGCGATGCGTTGCTACAGGTCTATTTCTTCGTGATCCAGATCTATGGACTCTACTACTGGCTTAACGGACGCGCCTCAGATGGGCGGATCAGCGTCGCGCCACTGTCTGCCGGTGTGTTCGCAGGCTATCTTGCCGCAACAGCTGTAGTCTGGGTCATCGTGGCAAGTTTGATGTCGACTTACACGGACGCGGCAGCACCGTATTGGGACGCAGCCGTGGCGGCTCTCAGTGTGACGGCGCAGTTCTTGCTGTCCCGGCGGCACCTGCAAAGCTGGTACCTTTGGATTGCAGTCGATGTACTGGCCATTGGCCTTTTCTACACACGGGGGTTGGAGCCCACGGCGGCACTTTACGTTGTTTTCCTTGGCCTCGCGATTACCGGCCTGATCCAGTGGCGGCGGGCCGCGGCCTTGCAGGCATGACGGTACACGGTTTCCTTTTGGGGAAATTCATGCCGCCCCATGCGGGCCACCTGCTGTGCGCGCAAGTCGGGCGTGCTCGGGTGGACGTGATGACGGTTCTGGTTTGCAGCCATGATGCAGAAGCTATCGACGGGTATCTGCGGGCTGATCTGATGCGCAGCTGTCTGCCGGAGCGCGGGTTTCGCGTGATCCACATGCACCGCGACATACCGCAAGCGCCCGAAGATCACCCCGACTTCTGGCCGATCTGGCGCGCGGCCATCGCCGAACATCATCCGGAGCCGATCGACTGGGTCTTCGGCTCGGATACCTACATCCATCGCCTCGCGCAGGAGGTTGGCGCACGGGCTTTTCCGGTTGATCCCGACCGCCGCGTGGTCCCGGTGTCAGGCACGGCCATCCGCAGCGATCCGGCTGCCCATTGGTCCTATGTGCCCGGCCCCGTTCGGCCGCTCTACCAGAAACGTTTGACCATGCTGGGGGCGGAGAGCACCGGGAAAACAACGCTCTCTGAGGACTTGGCCGCCCGTACAGGTACGGTGCCAATCCCAGAATACGGCCGGGATTACGATGCGCTGTATCGGCATGGGCAGGCATGGATTGCATCGGATTTTGAGGCGATCATGGCCGGGCACAATGCGCTTGCGAGCTGTATGGCGGAGCGGAGTGGGCCGTTAATCGTAGAAGACACCGATGAAGTGCAGACGCTCGTCTGGGCCGAGGCCCTAACAGGCGAGGCCCCGGATCAGTTGGTGGCCTGTGCCCGAGCGGCGAGCTGCGGCAAGCGTTACGTGCTTTTGGGCCATGATTTGCCGTGGATAGATGACGGGACCCGGCATTTTCCGGATCCGGAGCGCCGCGCCTGGTTCACCCAAAAGCTAGCGCATTGGTTAGACGCGTTTGATGCGGATTGGGTAGCGGTGGAAGGCCCCGACAGAGCCGCAGCCGTCCATGCCGAGTTCGACGCGCTTAGTGCACGGTCAGCACCGAACATTCCGCGCCATGGCCGACCTTCTGACTGACTGACCCCAGAAACAGGCTGGCCACGGACCCAAGCCCACGACGGCCCATGACGATAAGGTCCGCGTCGTTGAGTTTTGCTATTTTCAGAATCGTCTCGGTTGGATCGCCTGCCAGAACGTGGGTGCTGGCGGGTGTGACGCCAGCCTCAGTCGCTTGCGCCAACGCGCTGTCCATCACCGCTTTCCCAGCCTCTTCGATCTTTTCAGCGGTTAGGGGCAATTCCACGACGGAATAACCTACGGCGACCATAGTTGTGTCGATCTGCGGCGTGTGGACCAAGTGCAGTTCGGCGTCGAAGGTCTTGGCCAATTCGCACGCCGTTGAAAGCGCGTGTTTGGCCGGGTCGGAGCCGTCGACGGGCGCAATAATGGTCTTGAACATGGGGTGTCCTCTCCAGTCTGTCCGCGCAATGAGCTGCGCCTATAAGTTTGGCAGATGGGTGAGGGGCGCGCCTTGAGGTGGATCAAGCCGCGCGTGACTGTGCAAGGTTGCTCACGCGTGCAACGCGGCAATTTGAGAGCCCGGACTTAATGAAATCAATAGGTTAGGAGATATTATATTTCTATAATTGTAGAAGTGTTTTAGTCGGATTTTTGCTGTCCCCGACACGGTGAAAGGTAAGTTGCGCCGGGGTGAACCGGGCGCATACTCCCCGACGGCTCAATTGCGTTTGGACGGTTTGCGGAACGGCTTCGCGTCGCCGCTATGGGCCCTGCGTGGCTTTCCAGTTGCCGGTTTTGAACCCTTGTTCTTCGAATTTTGACGCGGTTTGCGAACGCCCAGGGGCTCGCCGGGATTGGTAGCGCCCTTGCCGTGCTTGTGGGGCGTCTTTTCGCCCGCAGCCGCTCGCGGTTTACCCTTGGCTCCGTCGCGTTTGGGTTGGCCGGACTTCGGCTTGCCCTGATTAGGCTTGCCTTGATCCGGTTTGCCCTTTGGGCCTTTCCCGTGACGCGCCTTCTCGGCCACGTCGGTCTCTGCCGCTGCGTGCGCCGCGGGCTTGCCCTTGGTTTTGTGGCGCTTTTTCGGGGGCTGCTCACTGGGCTCGGGGGCGCTGGATTTTGGCGCTGGTTTTGCCGGTTTGTTGGTGCGCGGCTTGCGATCCGGCTTGGGCGGCTCGGGCGCATGGGCGGCGGCGGGTGGTCCCTTGGGCGACGCGTTGAAATCGGGCAGACCCGGCAATTGGGTCAGCTTCGCGCCTTGCTCCATCTCCATGCCGCGGCCCAATTCCTGCAGCATGGCGGGGACAGCATCATTGGCTATCTCAACGAAAGTTTCCTGAAACTGCACGCGAATGGCCCCGATGGCATCTTTCGACAGGCCGGTGTTGCGGCAGAGCATGGGCAACAGCCAACGCGGTTCTGCCCGGTGTTTGCGACCCAAAGAGAGCGAGAACCACGTGCTTGGCCCGAAGTCGGCATGTTCACGACCCTTGCGCGCGGGGCGCTCACCTGGGGCGGGGACCTTGCTGAGCAGTTCAGGGGCTGAGTGACGCTCGCGGTACAGGCGCAGGTAGGCGGCGGCGATCTGTTCGGCGGAGTGGAGGTTGAGCAGTTTCTCGGCAAAGGCGCGTTCTTCGCCGCTTGGCGCATCGCTCCAGGACGGGTCCGCCAACATGCGTTCCTCATCACGTGCGCGCACATCCTCGGGGGAGGGAGGCGTGCCCCATGTGGCCTCCAGCTTGCCGCCTTTCAGCAGGCGTTGTGCCTTGGCGCGTTGCCGACCCGGGACGATCAGGACGGACGTACCCTTACGCCCGGCGCGGCCTGTGCGGCCCGAGCGGTGCAGGAGCGACTCCGAATTGGACGGAAGGTCGGCATGGATCACCAGCTCCAACCCAGGCAGGTCGATGCCGCGCGCGGCGACGTCCGTGGCCACGCAGACCCGCGCGCGCCCATCGCGCAGCGCTTGCAGGGCATTCGTGCGCTCAGCCTGACTAAGCTCACCCGACAGTGAGACGACGGAGAAGCCGCGGTTGGAAAACTTCGCGGCCAGTCGTGCAACCATCGAGCGTGTGTTGGCGAAGACGATGGCGGTTTGCGCCTCGTGAAAGCGCAGCAGGTTGATGATGGCCTTTTCGATGTCGGACGGGGCTACCTCCAGCGCGCTGTAGGCAATGTCAGCGTGCTGCGCATCGGCGCTGCCGATCTTGAGGCGCTTGGCGTTTTCCTTCTGATGGGTTTGCGCCAGTTTGGTGATGCCATTGGGAACCGTGGCCGAAAACAGCAACGTGCGGCGGTCTTCCGACGTTTGGTTGAGGATGAATTCAAGATCCTCGGCAAAGCCCATATCCAGCATCTCATCGGCTTCATCGAGCACGACAGTTCGCAGATCGGACAGGTCGATGATGCCACGCATGGCGTGGTCGCGCAGCCGCCCGGGGGTGGCGACAACGACATGGGCACCGCGTTCGAGCGCGCGGCGTTCCGTGCGCGCGTCCATGCCGCCCACGGCCGATGCGGTCACGATCCCGGCCTCGGCAAACAGCCAGTCGAATTCCTGGCGCACCTGCATAGCCAGTTCGCGGGTGGGGGTGATGACCAGCGCCTGCGGTGTGGCTGCCGGGCCGAAGCGTCCGTCGCCGTCTAGAATGTCACCCGCCATTGCCAGCCCGAAGCCCACGGTTTTGCCAGAGCCGGTTTGGGCGGAGACAAGTAGGTCGATGCCCGCCAGATCGGGGTCAGAGACCGCCTCCTGCACAGGGGTAAGGCTTTCGTAGCCTTTGTTTTTCAGCGCTGTCGATAACGTCTTCGGAACGCCCGAGAAGTCTTGCATGGGTCACCAGATGCCAGGGAAGCCGTGGCCCTAGTGGGTTTTGCAGGCGGTGTATAGCCCGCGTCGTGTATCGCTGCGGACTTTGACGCGGCGCAGACGGGGTCGAGCAAAGAAAAGGCCCGGCGAATTGCGTCGCCGGGCCTTCCTGTTAGCTGAGATTTAACGGGATCAGTTCAGTTCGAAATACTTGAACAAAACCTGATCGTCGGCATCCACCAGCGAGGACCAGGCATCCGAGATGCCCCAGTTCAGCACCTGATTGTGGATCGGCAGATAGATCAGCTCTTCCTCGGCCATGGCGAAGAGATCGGCAATGGTGCCATTGCGCGCCTCAAGGTCCGTCTCGGACGACAGTGAGACGATCATCTCGTTCATCTCAGGGTTGTCGAAACGCGTGCCGTTCCACGAACCGCGGCCTTCGGCGCGACCGTGATAGAGGAAGTTGAAGATATACTCCGCGTCATAGGTCGGGACGCCCCAGCCGAGCAGGTAGAAGTCTGTCTCCAGATTAGCGATCAGCGGGAAGTGCTGCGCACGGGGCAGGGCCGAGAGGTTCACGGTGATACCAAGCTGCGCGAACATGCCCACGGCGGCCTGACAGATCGCCTCGTCATTGACGTAGCGGTCGTTGGGGCAGTCGAGCTGAATGGTGAAGCCATCAGGATAGCCGGCCTCAGCCATAAGGGCCTGTGCGGCCTCGATATCATAGGCGGGGTATTCGTCCAGTTCAGCCGTCCATCCATTGACCGGCGGGGGCGAAAGCACACCGGCAGGTGCCGATTGGCCGCGCATCACGATTTGCTGGATTGCTTCGCGGTTGATGGCGATGTTCATCGCTTGGCGGACCAGCGGGTTCGCCAGCGGGTTTTCCCCTTCGACATCATCCAGCGTCAGGTCGTCGTCGCCCACGTTCATTCCGAAGAAGATCACCCGGTTCTGCGGGCCAGACAGAAGGCCGATGCCATCGGCGGCTTCCACACGCTCAAGGTCCTGCACCGGAACATCCTGGATGAAGTCGACCTCACCACCGAGGAATGCGGCCAAGCGCGTTGCGGGGTTCTGGATCGGCGTGAAGACGATCTGGGTGATGTCCATCGGATATTCATCCGCGCCCCAATAGCCTTCATTGCGGTTGAGCACGGTTTCGGTGTCGGGCGTACGGCTTTCCAGTACGAAAGGCCCTGTGCCATTGACGTTGCGCGCCGCGAAAGTGTCTTCGCCGCCCGCATAGTCTTGCACGTTTTCTGAGCCATTCTCGGTCGTCCAGCCCTCATCCATCATCATGATGTTGGTCAGGTTGTTGGGCAAAAGCGGGTTGGGGCCATCGGTTTCGATCTCAACGGTGTAGTCACCGGTGGCCCGCACCTCGACGACGCCCGAGAGGAGTTCCTTGAAGTTCGAGGTTTCCTGCATGGCACGGTTGAGGCTGAACACCACGTCGGAAGCATCAAACGTCTCCCCGCCATGGAAGGTCACGCCTTCACGGATCTGGAAGACCCAGACATTGGGGTTGTCGGCAGACGGCTCCCACGAAGTGGCAAGCGTCGGCACCATCGCGCCGGTCATGTCGTTGAGGACAAGCGGCTCATAGATCTGGTGCATGAGGGTCGTGGTCGGACCCTCGTTCTGCGAATGCGGATCAAGCGTGAGGGCTTCGGCGGCGCGTGCCCACCGAAGCGTTTCGGCGTTGAGCGTTGTGGCCGTGAGGGCAGTTGTGGCCAGAAGGGCCGCGCCAAAGGCGGCGATACGTTTTGTCATTGTCTTCTCCCGGTTGGTCCCCGTGTCGGGGTCAGTCGTTGCTGATGGGCAGGAGAGTATTGGCGGATTTCGAAATGTCCAGCGGGCTTGGCGGGCCATGGGTGGGTGATTACATCGGGGTTGGGACAATAGGGGACATGTTATGGAAACGGACTTTACGCCTTGGGCGTCGCTAGCGGGCGGTGCGATGATCGGATTGGCGGCGGTGCTGTTAATGGTTGTGGCGGGCCGCGTGATGGGAGCGACGGGCATTCTGGCCGGGGCTTTGCTGCCCACATCGCGGGACGATGGCGCGTGGCGCTGGGTGATGATTGCGGGGATGGTGACGGCACCTGCGCTTTACCTGCTGGCGACGGGCGGCTGGCCTGAGATCACGGTGCCGGTCAGCACGCCGATGTTGTTGGTCGGCGGTTTTCTGGTGGGCATTGGCGTAACCTTTGGTGGCGGCTGCACCAGCGGGCATGGCGTTTGCGGGATCGCGCGCTTCTCGGTCCGGTCGATCGTGGCGACCGGCGTGTTCATGGTGGCGTGTTTTGCGACGGTTTACGTCGTCCGGCACGTGGTAGGGGTGTAGGTCATGCGGTTGGTTTTGATCTTCCCTATCGGCGCGCTGTTCGGCCTTGGCATTGTGATCTCCGGCATGGGAAACCCGGCCAAAGTCGTGAATTTCTTCGATATCGCAGGCACATGGGACCCGAGCCTGATCTTTGTGATGGGCGGCGCGCTGGCGGTCACACTGGTGGGTTATCGCGTCGCCGTCCCGCGCGAACGGCCGTTGTTTGATTCGAGCTTCCACCTGCCGATTGCGAAAAAGGTGGACCGGCGATTGATCCTCGGCGCGACCACCTTCGGTGTAGGCTGGGGCATTGCCGGGTTCTGCCCCGGTGGCGCCCTGCCGGTCCTCGGTGCGTTCGATGCGTCGGTGTGGCTGTTCACGGGCGCGCTGATTGCGGGTATTCTTGTGGCGAGGTTGGGTCCGGGCCTGCTGGCGCGGCGTGCATCTGCTTGAGGAGGGTGAGATGGGTTATCCGGATGATATGAAAGTGCATCCCAAGGTGACGGGGTTTTTCGACGAGGCGACGAACACCATTTCTTACGTCGTGCAGGAGCCTGACGGCCCGGCCTGCGCTGTGATCGATACGGTCCTCGACATCGACTACGCGGCGGGACGGATCAGCTATGACAGCGCCGATGAGATCATCGCCTTCGTGCAAGAGAACGGGTTGCAGGTTGAATGGCTGATCGAGACCCATGTCCACGCCGATCACCTTTCGGCTGCGCCCTATTTGCAGGAGAAACTGGGCGGCAAGATCGGCATCGGTGAGAAGATCACCGAGGTGCAGGAGGTCTTTGGCAAGGTCTTCAATGAGGGCACCGAATTTCAACGCGACGGCTCGCAATTCGATGCGCTGTTCAAGGACGGTGATACCTACGAAGTGGGCGCGATGACCTGTTTCGCCATGGCCACGCCCGGCCACACGCCCGCGTGCATGGTGCACGTGGCGGGTGATGCGGCGTTTGTCGGCGACACGTTGTTCATGCCGGATGGAGGTTCCGCCCGCTGCGATTTCCCGGGCGGCGATGCGGGGGAATTGTATGATTCCATTCAGAAAGTCCTCAGCATGCCCGATGCGATGCGACTGTTCATTTGCCACGATTACGGGCCAGGCGGACGTGCGATTGCCTGGGAAACGACGGTGGCTGAGGAGCGTGAGCGCAACATCCACCTCGCGGGTGGCACGTCGCGAGAAGAGTTCATCCGGGTGAGAGAAGAGCGGGATGCGACGCTGGCGATGCCCAAGCTGATTATCCCGTCGCTACAGGTGAATATGCGCGCAGGCGATATTCCGACGGATGGTGAAGGCCGCCCGGTTCTGAAGGTTCCGCTGAACGGATTGTGAGGGATGTCCGGGAGACGCTCGGCTGACGCCTTCGCCCCTCCCACCATCCCGTAGGCCGTGTCACGCGGCCAGATCAATCCAAACCGGAACGTGATCGGAGGGCTTTTCGCGCCCCCGAACGTCCTTTTCGATCCAGCAATCCTGCAGCAGGTCAGCGGCCTCAGGCGAGAGCAGGTGGTGATCGATGCGGATCCCATCGTTCCGGTCCCACGCCCCGGCTTGATAGTCCCAAAAGGAATACATGCCCGGTGCCTGATTTCGCGCGCGGAAGGCTTCGGTCAGCCCAAGGCTGAGCAGGCGGCGAAAGGCGGCGCGGCTTTCGGGGCGGGCAAGAGCATCTTCCTGCCAGACTTCAGGGCGGGCGGCATCTTCATCCTGAGGGATGATGTTGTAGTCACCTGCCATGACGAAGGGGATTTCCTGGGTCATCATGTCGGCTGCATGGGCGTGGAGCCGATCCATCCATGTCAGCTTATAGTCGTATTTCGGGCCGGGGACGGGATTTCCGTTGGGCAAATAAAGGCCGCAGAGGCGGACGGCATGGGTGTCCCCCATGACGGTGGCCTCGATCCAGCGGGCCTGTTCGTCGCTATCGTCGCCGGGCAGACCGCGCGAAACATCTTCGAGGGGAAGTTTGGATAGGATGGCCACACCATTGAAGCCCTTTTGCCCATGGGTTTCGACGTTGTAGCCCTTGTCCTCAAACATCTCGCGGGGGAAGCCCTCGTCCACCGATTTGATCTCTTGCAGCAGGGCTACATCCGGCTGCGCCTCATCTAGCCAATCGGTGAGCGCGCCGATGCGCGCCTTTACGCCATTGATGTTGAAGGTTGCGATCTTCATGGGCCCCTCCCGGTTTGGGGCCTTTGTGCCTGCTTGGCCGGGCAATGCCAAGCGGGGCCTTGCCGATCAATATTCCCCGCCCCATCTGGGTTTTGCTGCACTGCCGCATCAGGTAGGCAGGTGGAAACGATCAATGACGAGGTAAGAGATGTTCAAGTTCCTGTTTGGTGGAAAGAAAGTTGCGGAAGAAGCTGTGCCGGAATCGGATCGGGAGCAGTTCAAGCGGCTGACCACGGACCTCAACGCCTTGATTGAGACGCTGCCGATCAAGCCGAAAATCACCTTCGATCCGGCGACCGGCCAAATTGATTTGGAAGAGCCCGAGCAATTTGCGGACGAAGCGCTTGCCTTGCCCGCGCCCGACGCGGAAGCGGCAGAGGCGGCGGCGAAAGTGACGGCGGCCGAGAAGATTTCGGAAGGTGACGCTGTTGCGTCTGCGCCGACGGCACCTGTGGGCGCACCTGTTGGGGCGACTTCCCCGCAAACGACCGCGTCGGACGCGCGTTAAGCGGCCTCAGGCGCTGTGCTGAGCCATTCTCGTGCGCTTGCTTCGGTGTTGAAGCTCCGGATTTCGTAACCGGGGATCAGGGCGGATTCCAAGGCAGCTGCGTTGCGGAAGAACTGGTTATGGCTGACCAATGCGGCACGGTCGAGTTGATGGAGCATGGCCATCATCTGCGGCCAGTGGCGCAGTTCCACCCCGATGGCGCCAAGGGTCGGCCATTCCGCGCCTTCGTCGATCATCAGGACATCGCCATGGGCCATGCCCTCCATCTCGGTCGACATCTGTTGCAGGGCAACTTCCATCAGGGCCGCGTCGATCTGTCCGGCGATAGCGATGCGCAGGCTGTTGGGGCCTTCGCGGGTGACTTCGAATTTCGGGTCTGACATCTGCTTTCCTCCTCTTATGATTGAAGATAAGGGTAGCAGGTCTGCAGATCCGTTGCCTTGATGCGGGTCAAATGGCGATCAGAAGAATGCCTGAAGCCCGGTTTGCGCCCGGCCCAGGATCAGGGCGTGCACGTCATGGGTGCCTTCGTAGGTATTGACCGTCTCAAGGTTCTGCGCGTGGCGCATGACGTGGTATTCGGCCATGATCCCGTTGCCGCCATGCATGTCGCGGGCGGCCCGCGCGATGTCGAGCGCCTTGCCGCAATTGTTGCGTTTGATCAGGCTGATCATCTCAGGGGCGGCGGCGCCATCATCCATCAGACGACCGACGCGCAGGGCGGCTTGCAGGCCGAGGGTGATCTCGGTTTGCATATCGGCGAGCTTCTTCTGGAACAGCTGGGTCTGGGCCAGAGGACGACCGAACTGCGTGCGGTCGAGGCCGTATTGACGGGAGCGGTGCCAGCAGTCTTCGGCCGCGCCCATGGTACCCCAGGCGATGCCGTAGCGGGCACGGTTGAGGCAGCCGAAGGGGCCTTTGAGCCCTTCGACACCGGGTAGCAGTGCTTCTTCTCCGACCTCGACATTCTCCATGACGATCTCGCCGGTGACAGAGGCGCGCAGCGAGAGTTTGCCGCCGATTTTGGGGGCGGAGAGACCTTTCATACCTTTTTCGAGGATGAAGCCACGGATCTTGCCGCCATGCGCCTCGGACTTGGCCCAGACTACAAACACATCGGCAATGGGGGCATTGGAGATCCACATCTTGGCGCCATTGAGGACATAGCCGCCGTCGGTCCTTTTCGCGGTGGTCTTCATGCCGGCGGGGTCGGAGCCCGCGTCGGGTTCCGTCAGGCCGAAACAGCCGATGAGCGTGCCCGCGGCGAGGCCAGGCAGGTATTTCTGGCGCTGTTCCTCGGACCCATAGGCGTGGATGGGATACATCACGAGAGACGATTGCACCGACATCATGGAGCGATAACCACTGTCGACCCGTTCCACCTCGCGCGCGACGAGGCCATAGGTAACATAGCCCGCACCAAGACCGCCATATTCCTCGGGAATGGTGGTGCCCAAGAGGCCCATTTCGCCCATCTCGGCGAAGACTTCCGGCGTGACATGTTCGTCGAGATAGGCGTCGGTTACACGCGGCAACAGCTTTTCGGCCGCGAAGGTCGCAGCACTTTCCGCGACCATGCGCTCGTCTTCGGCCAGCTGTGCGTGCAGATGGAACGGGTCGGCCCAATCGAACGGGGCAAGCGAAGGTCCGGTGTGGCGCGTTTGACCGTCGGGCATCTGGTGTCTCTCCTCGTGTCTCTGTGGACGGGAGTCTGGGGCTGGGGCGTGCGATTGGCAAGGGTGGTGCCTTGCCGCGCCCCCTTGGCCGGGCTAGCGTTTGCCACCCAGAGGGAGGCGGTCGTGGCTGGCAGAGAATTACCCAAGGTTTTGAGCGGTTTGCGTCTGCCGGTAGTGGGCAGCCCAATGTTCATCGTGTCCGGGCCGGAGTTGGTGATTGCGCAATGCTGCGCGGGAATCGTGGGGTCGTTTCCCGCTTTGAATGCCCGCGAAGCCGACGGAGAGCCCGTGATGCTGGAGGCCTGGCTGCAGCGGATCACCGAAACACTCGACGCCTGGAACCAAGCAAACCCCGACACGCCAGCGGCCCCCTATGCGGTCAATCAAATCGTGCACCGGTCCAATACGCGGCTGGAGCGGGACCTGGAGATTTGCGCGAAGTGGAAGGTACCGATCTGGATCACATCGCTTGGCGCGAGGGTCGAGGTGAACGAGGCCGCGCATTCGTGTGGCGGGATCGCGTTGCACGACGTCATAAACAACACCTTTGCCAAGAAGGCGATCGCCAAAGGCGCGGACGGTTTAATCGCCGTGGCGGCAGGGGCAGGGGGCCATGCCGGGCCACAATCGCCCTTTGCACTGGTACAGGAAATCCGGGAATGGTTCGACGGGCCACTCTTACTGAGCGGATCGATTGCCACCGGTGGCGCGGTTCTGGCCGCCCGCGCCATGGGGGCCGATCTGGCCTATATCGGCTCGCCCTTCATCGCGACGGAAGAGGCCAATGCGGTCACGGATTACAAGCAGATGATCGTCGATGGCGGGGCGGAAGACATCGTGACATCTTCTTTGTTTACAGGGGTTTCGGGAAATTACCTCAAGCCGTCGATTGCGGCGGCGGGGATGGACCCGGACGCCTTGCCCAGTGCCGATGCCACGTCGATGAACTTTGGCGGTGGCTCGGCGAAACCGAAAGCCTGGAGCCAAATCTGGGGCTCGGGCCAAGGGATTGGCGCGGTGAAATCTGTGGAGCTGGTTGGCACACTGGTAGACCGGTTGGAGCGCGAATATCTGGCCGCACGGGAGGCATTATAGATGGATTTGGGTGTTTCAGAACGGGTGAAACCGCTGGTGGAAGCGGTCCGGCGCATGGTGCGTGACGAGATTGCGCCGCTGGATGCGGAATACCACGCGGAGGTGGGCAAACACCCCTCGGGCGACCGGTTCGCCATGACGGACCGGCAGGTGGAAATCCTTGCGTCGTTGAAGGAAAAGGCGCGCGCGGAGGGGCTTTGGAACTTCTGGCTGACCGATAGCGAGAAGGGCTTCGGGCTTTCGACGGTTGAATACGCCTATCTGGCCGAAGAGATGGGCGCGGTGTCGATTGCGCCGGAAATCTTCAACTGCAACGCGCCCGATACGGGCAATATGGAGGTGCTGGAGCGCTACGGCACGCAGGCGCAACGGGCCCGGTGGTTGCCGGATCTGATGGAGGGGCAAACCCGGTCGGCGTACTTGATGACAGAGCCGCAGGTGGCCTCATCCGACGCCACGCAAATTTCGCTTAAATGCGAAAAGCAGGGTGAAGATTACGTCCTAAACGGCGAGAAATACTGGGCAACCGGGGCAGGGGATCCGCGCTGTTCTCTTTATATCGTCATGGCCTGCACGGATCCCGACGGTCCGAAACATGCGCGCCATACGATGCTTTTGGTGCCGGCGGACAGCGCAGGGATCGAGAAACTGCGCCCGATGGAGGTGTTCGGCCACGATGACGCGCCGCACGGGCATATGCATATCCGCTTCACCGACGTCCGCGTGCCGGCCGATGCGGTGGTTCTGGGCGAAGGACGAGGGTTCGAAGTGGCGCAAGGGCGGCTGGGGCCGGGGCGCATCCATCATTGCATGCGCGCCATCGGGCGGGCGGAATATGCCCTTGAATTGATGGTGAAACGCGGCCTGTCACGCGAGGCGTTCGGCAAGCGATTGGTCGATCTGGGTGCGAATTACGACATCATCGCCAATGCCCGGATGGAGATCGAGATGTGCCGTCTTCTGTGCCTGAAAGCGGCGTGGATGATGGACCATGCGGGCGTGCGGGCGGCGCAGCCATGGATTTCCAAGGTTAAGGTTGTGGCGCCTTTGATGGCGTTGAAGGTCGTGGATGAGGCGATGCAGATGTTCGGGGCCACGGGGTTGAGCCAGGACACGCCCTTGGCGCGCCTTTACTGCGACTTGCGCACGTTGCGGTTGGCGGATGGCCCCGACGCGGTGCACCGGCGGCAGGTTGCGCGGGCGGAGTTGCGCAAATATTCGAACGATGCGCCATGAGCCTCGATCTTGCGCGGTTGGGGCCATGGCTGAACCTGAACCTCGGGCTGTACGGCCCTTTTGAGGCAACGAAATTTTCCGGTGGGCAGTCGAACCCGACCTATTTGATCGAGGGCGTGGACCGGGCGGTTGTCCTGCGTCGCAAGCCACCGGGAAAGCTTCTGAAATCGGCCCATGCAGTGGACCGGGAATTCCGCGTACAGAAGGCGTTGGCGGGCACGGACGTGCCGGTGGCACAGGTCTACACGCTCTGCGAGGACGACGCGGTTATTGGCTCGGCCTTCTACGTGATGGAACGGGTGGACGGGCGCGTGTTCGACGACCCGCGCCTGGGCGATGTGGATAAGTCCGAAAGGGCGCGCTTTATCAATGAGATGGGGCGCGTTCTTGCAGCTATTCATAGCGTCGATCTTGAAGCCGCCGGGTTGGCGGATTACGGACCAAGCGGCAATTATTTTCGCCGTCAGATCGACCGTTGGACGGGGCAATACCGGGCCAGCGAGACCTACAGCATCAAGGCGATGGACGCGCTGATCGCGGCGCTGGATGCGGCCTGCCCGGACGACGATGGGCGGGTGACGTTGGTGCATGGCGACTACCGGATCGACAATCTGATGTTTGACGCCCGAACCCCGGATGTGCGGGCAGTTCTGGATTGGGAACTCTCGACCCTGGGGCATCCGTTTGCGGATCTGGCCGCGGTCATCATGCAATGGCAGATGCCGCCCGGCGAACAGGGGCGTGGCCTGCGCGGTGTGGACCGCGCGGCGCAAGGACTTGTTTCCGATGAAGAATTCATTGCCGCCTATTGCGAGCGGATGGGGATCAAAGGGATCAGGGATTTCGGGTTTTACGTCGCCTTTTGCTTCTTCCGCATGGGCGCAATCCTGCAAGGCGTGGCGAAACGGGCGTTGGACGGCAACGCGTCTGACCCCGAGCGGGGGCTGCGGTTGGGGGCATTTGTGCCGCTTTATGCGGAAGCGGGTTTGGAGGCGTTGGGATGAGTGTGCCGCCGGAATTGAAAGAGCGATCCTATCCGCTCCAGCGACATTTGGGCTATCGCTTGATGTCTTGGTCCGAGGGGGAAGCAACAGTCGAACAGCCGATGTTGACGCATTTGGAGAATAGACAAGGTTTGCCCCATGGCGGTGTCCACGCCACGCTACTGGACACGGCGATGGGATATGCCGGCTGCTTTACCGGTGATCCGGACGCCAAGCAGATGGCGCTGACGCTTTCGCTCAACGTCAACTACCTGTCCCGGCCCTCAGAGGCATGCACACGGCTGATCGCCACGGCGCGCATGACGGGCGGCGGACGGTCGACATTCTTCGCGGAGGGCGAGGTGCGCGAGGAAACGGGCGAATTGATCGCCACAGGAACCGGCGTCTTTCGCTATCGCAAGGGGTAGGTGGCGTCGGCCAGGTCTCAACCGGGTGTCGGAAGAGGAGGTGGCGTAGGTGAGTTGTGCGCCAAAACCCTCTGAACAGGCGTGATTTTGTAGGCCTTCATGCCGCCTTGCGGGCAAGGTTCGAGACGAGATCGGGGATCGCCTTCTTGAACCGAAAAAACCCGTGGGTTGCGTGGGGCCAGGCGGCGATGTCCCAGTCGCGGCAGATCTCCACCAGTGTTATCCCCGCACCGTCCAGCTGCTTGCGCAGGGACCGCAAGCTCGAAGCGGCAGGGCCGACCGGGGCGTAGGGGGCGACCACCTGCTCCAAACCTTCTGCCCGCGCCCAATCGACAATCTGCTCTGCCGACGCGGTGACGGGGCCCCTTGGTCCTAGACGATCTTGCCACCGGGTCATCGCGTCTTCGGTGGCCTGGGTCACGAAATGGCTGACCTTTTCGCTGACCGGTCCGGGCGACCGACGATCAGGTGACAGAAGTGCAGCCGCCCCAACGGTCGGGTCGGTTACCGCGTCCAGCAAAAAGCCTGGCGCCAAGTCATCTTCGTGCAGGAGGAGGCCGGTGCGCAGACCGGCCTGCACCTCGCCGGACGGGCGCAGGGGGCGGCGTTCGGGGTGGGGCGGACCGGAGAGTGGCTCGGCCTGCGTATTGAGGCGCCATTCGGGGTTGTGACGGCCTTCCGTGTATTTCGAAATGTTCGAGGACCGGGCGATGTAATGCTTGCCGGGCGTTTGTAGTCCCGCCACCCAGCGCCAGCTCAGCGTGTTGGAAGCCGGATCGCCGTCCAGCAAATGCCGCATGAAGAAATCCGCGCCCGCCTGCCACGGCAGACCAAGCGTGAAAATCCAGATGGAGGCGAACCACATCCGGGCGTGGTTGTGGAGATATCCCGTTTCGACCAGTTCCAGCGCCCAGGCATTGAATGCCTCGATCTCTGTCTCGCCCGCTTCGGCTGAGATGATTTTGGGGTCGTGTTCCAACCCACTGACGAAATTCGCATAATCCGCCCAGACGCTTGGACGCATTTCCAACCAGCCTTTCCAGTATGTGCGCCAGCAGACCTCCTGAATGAACTTCTCAGCAGTGCTGAGTGAATACCGTCCCAGCACCGCTTCACAGACTTCTTCCTCGGTCAGCAGTCGGTGTCGCAGGTAGGGCGATAATTGGCTGACATGGGGATGGCCCTGATCTGGAAGGTCGTAATTGCGGCCCGCCGCGTAGTCGCGACCCGATTTGGGCACGAAGGCAGACAGGCGGGACAACGCCTCAAGGCGCTTTGGTGGGAACAGTTCACTCATGCCGAGGCGACATATTCCTAAGGCCGGGATAATCAACCGAGACGAATTCGACGGGACCTGCCCTTGCAGGCCCCCATGGGCAGACATAAGACTCAAGGACCGTACCGCGATGAATTCGAGAGGCAGGCGCGATGCAAGATCCCATTGAGACGTATAACAACCTTGTTCCCATGGTCGTGGAACAGACCAGCCGCGGCGAACGCGCCTATGATATTTTCAGCCGTCTGCTGAAAGAACGTATCATTTTCGTCAACGGCCCGATCCATGACGGCATGAGCCATCTGATTGTGGCGCAGCTTTTGCACCTTGAGGCGGAAAATCCGTCCAAGGAAATTAGCATGTATATCAACTCGCCCGGCGGCGTGGTGACGTCCGGCCTGTCGATCTACGACACGATGCAATACATCAAACCGGCCGTGTCGACGCTGGTGGTCGGTCAGGCGGCGTCGATGGGCTCGATCCTGTCGGTCGGTGGCGCAAAAGACATGCGTTTCAGCCTGCCCAACAGCCGGATCATGGTCCACCAACCTTCCGGCGGTTACCAGGGCCAGGCGACCGACATCATGATCCACGCGCAAGAAACGCAGAAGATCAAAGATAAATTGATCGGTATTTACGAAAAACACACCGGTCAGAAGTCAGAAGATATCTTTGAGGCGTTGGAGCGTGACAACTTCATGTCGCCGGAAGAAGCAAAGGCATGGGGTCATATCGACGAGATCGTTGAAAACCGGTCATCTGACGAAGGCTGAGGCCCTCGCGCACCCGTGACAAACGGGGCGTGATTGTTCCGGAATTTGCGATTGTGGCCCGGGCAGCGCTGTTCTAGGCTGGCGCAAACTCGGGTCCAGCACCGAACCTGAGGGGGCCATTCTGCCCCCGACGGACCGCACAAGGTAGACGAGATGGCAAGTAATTCCGGTAACGACTCCAAGAACACGCTGTACTGTTCGTTCTGTGGAAAAAGCCAGCACGAGGTCCGCAAATTGATTGCCGGCCCGACCGTATTCATCTGCGATGAATGCGTTGAATTGTGCATGGACATCATCCGCGAAGAAACGAAATCCGCGGGTCTGAAATCTGAAGACGGTGTGCCATCGCCGAAAGAGATTTGTGGCGTGTTGGACGACTACGTCATCGGGCAGGCGCACGCGAAACGTGTTCTGTCGGTTGCCGTGCACAACCACTACAAGCGCCTGAACCATTCCGGCAAATCCGAGATCGAGCTGGCGAAATCAAACATCCTGCTGATCGGCCCGACCGGCTGCGGCAAAACGCTGCTGGCCCAAACGCTGGCGCGCATTCTGGACGTGCCATTCACGATGGCCGACGCCACCACGCTGACCGAAGCGGGATATGTGGGTGAGGATGTTGAAAACATCATCCTCAAGCTGTTGCAGGCCTCGGAATACAACGTCGATCGCGCGCAGCGCGGCATCGTTTATATCGACGAGGTCGACAAGATCACACGCAAGTCGGACAACCCGTCGATCACCCGCGATGTGTCGGGTGAGGGTGTGCAGCAGGCGCTGTTGAAGATCATGGAAGGCACCGTGGCCTCCGTTCCGCCGCAGGGTGGGCGCAAGCATCCGCAGCAGGAATTCCTGCAAGTCGATACGACGAACATTCTGTTCATCTGCGGCGGCGCATTCGCGGGTCTCGATAAGATCATCGCGCAGCGCGGCAAGGGCTCGGCCATGGGTTTTGGTGCCGACGTACGTGACCCGGAAAGCAAATCGGTCGGCGAGTACTTCAAGGACCTTGAGCCTGAGGATCTGCTGAAGTTCGGCCTGATCCCGGAATTCGTGGGCCGCTTGCCGGTCATTGCGACGCTGGAAGATCTGGACGAAGATGCGCTTGTCACGATCCTGACTCAGCCGAAGAACGCTCTGGTCAAGCAATACCAGCGCTTGTTCGAGCTGGAAGACGTTCAGCTGACCTTCACCGATGATGCGTTGAGCGCGATTGCCAAACGCGCCATCGAGCGCAAGACGGGCGCACGCGGCCTTCGGTCGATCATGGAAGATATCCTGCTGGACACGATGTTCGATCTGCCCGGTGCGGAAGGTGTGGAAGAGGTTGTCGTTAACGATGATGCCGTCACCTCAGACACCCAGCCAATGATGGTTTATTCCGACAAGGCCAAGGAAGAACCGGCGAGCGCGGGGTAAATGCGCGGGCCGCTGTCCGACACCTTCGAGGCGCTTATTAAGATACCGGCCACCCTGATCCTACTGGGTGGTCTTTTCTATGGCGTCTATTGGTATCTGGCCATTCACCTGCCTGACGAGCGTCGCGCGCGCGATGATCCGGTCTACGCAGATCAGGTCTTCGCCGGCGTGCTGGATTACGATGCGGTTCTTGCGAGCAGGGCCTGGCATAGGCGTGGGGCAGAGGCATGGGATTGCACTTATGCGGTTGTTTCATTGCCCGAAGATGCGTCTTCGGAACCACCAACCTCCGATGCAGAGGCGTGGTTTCTGCGCTACGGAGGGTCCTGGCTGGAAACGCCCATGCCGCCATTGGCGGACCGGACCCGAGATGCCGTTGCGTTCTGCGCGCGCTATTTCGACGATGTATTGAACACCCGACTGGCGTACGCCCTGACGGAAGGCGGGTCATGGCACATTATCGGCTCGGTCGGGGAAACCGTTCACATCTATTCTGCCCCACAGCGCATAGCGGCACGCATCCGCTACGGAGATTAACGCAGCCAGAGCTTCTCGCGCTTGAGCGTGTTGCGGATCGCCTGTTCCCGCCGCGGCAGGTTGGCGCGATCAAACAGCGCGCGGGCTTTCTGGCCTTTGCCTTGGTAGATCATCCGCTTCATCGGATCGTAATTCTTGAGCACCTTCTTTATCTTGTTAGGGGCCGAGACCTCTTCCAGCACATCGACAACGCGCTGTTCTTCTCGGGCATAGAGAAGCGGCAAAACGCGATAATGGCAGGTGGTTTGACCATCGAGCCAGCCACGCTCCAACGCGTCACGCCCCCCTCCGAGCGAATGGATCACTAGGGGCAGGGCGACCTGATCCAGCCACGGATCAAGGACCTGGCACACGATCTCTTCAGGGCCATTGTCACGGATCGTCGTCGCGTATTCTGTGAAGCGCTGACCGAAGGCGTGCGGGCATTTGTAGTAGAAGAAGCCTGCGTTGAAGTAGAGGTAACGGCGCCAGTATTCCTCAGGCTGACTTGTGTCGAGCGAGCTTTCGAAATCGAGGCCGAATTTGTCGTATAGCGACTTCCAGGTCTGTGTGTAGCCCGGCCCATAGAGTTCGATCTTGGGCCATGTCCCTTCGACCCGCAGGCTGGCGGATGGTTTGTCGAAGTCGAAGGGCACTTTCGTTAGATCGTCCATGACCAAAGTGTCAGTATCAAAGAACACGAACGGCGCGCCCTTTGGCAGCGCGCTGAGCGCTTCGATCTTGTTTCCATACGGATAATATTCGCCGAAGTACTTGTTCTCGAACGAGATAATCTCGGCCCCCAGTTCTTCGAGCAATGCGCGAACGCTGTTGTCGCCCATGCGTGGGTCTTTTGACCAGCGCTCGTTGGGTTCCGGTTCAGCGACAAAAAGACGGCCCGGAAACTTGGCATTGGCTGCGCGGAACGATGCGGCGAACAACGCTGCCTCATACTGAAGCCGGCCGTTCTGACCAACGATCATGACATTGAATGGGGGCGTCTTTGGCTTTTTCGCCATTTGGCTCGTCCGCTGCTCGTTATTTTTCCCGACTATAGCGGTATCGCGGGCAGCGTTCCAATGGGTTTACTCGGCCAAAGCGGGCGCGACGTCCCGTAAACGATGGCCAGAGGGATCAAATGGCGCTTCTGGCAGAATCCGCGCCTCGTGCGGTTGGCCCAGAATGGCGACGTGAAGCGTATCGCCGGGCGCAGCACTTTCGGCCTTGATGTAGGCCAGTGCAAGCGACTGGTTCGCGCTGTATCCGTATGCCCCGGATGACACCTGACCAATGGGCGTGCCATCGGGCAGAAAGATCGGCTCTCCGCCACTCGCGTCCGCTGTCTTTGCGTCGATTGAGAGCAGCACCATCGTTTCGCGCGGAACGTTGTCTTTGATCTTTATCCAGCTGTCTTTGTTCAGGAATTCCTTGTCGGCTTTGATCAGGCCATCCAACCCGCTTTCCTGTGGCCAGTATTCGGGCGAGTAGTCGCGTCCCCAGGAGCCATAGCCTTTCTCAAGCCGCAACGACATCAGCGCGCGGCTTCCGACGGGGCCTGCACCTACGCCTTTCCCTGCGTCCAGAAGGGCGGTGTAAAGGGCAACTTGATCGACCTCCGCACAGTGCAACTCCCACCCCAGATCGCCGGTGAAGGACACGCGGATCGCTAGGCAGTCGACGCCGGCAACGGTGATGCGTTGCGAGCGAAAGAACGGAAAGGCCTCATTCGATAGGTCGGCGTTTGTCAGGCGCGACAGGAGGGCGCGCGATTGCGGTCCTGCGACGTTGAAGCCGCAGGTGGCCTCCGTCAGGCTCTCGAATATAGTGCCATCGGGCAGGGGGATCGCCTTGAAGAACCGTTGGTGGAACCGCTCCGCTGCTCCGCCGCCGAGGATCCAGAACTCATCGTCTGCCGTACGTGTAACCGTGAAATCTCCTGCCACGCCGCCACGTTTACCGATCAGCGGCGTAAGGCAGGACCGGCCCACCGTCTTTGGCATCTTGTTCGGTAACAGCGCGTTCAGCCAATCCTCGGCGCCTGCGCCGTTCACGCGGTATTTCGCGAAGTTTGAAATGTCGATGATACCGGCCATGTCGCGCAACATCCGGGCTTCGCGACCCACAACATCCCACCACGGCTGACGGGCGAAACCGGCGCTGTCCTCCACGTTTTCATCAAAGAAAGCAGGATGTTCCCAGCCGTAGTTCAAGCCGAATTTCGCGCCCATATCGGCCTGGATCCGGTAGGCGGGGCGGGTGCGAACGGGGCGACCGGCTTCGCGCTCTTCGCCGGGGAAATGGATTTTGAAGCGGTGGGCATATTGGTCTTCGACACGGGCTTTGGTGAAGGCTTTGCCGGCCCAGTGGCCGTACCGCGCGAGGTCCCAGCCGAACAAATCGAGCGATGGTTCGCCTTCGACCATCCATTCGGCGGCCAGTTTGCCAAGGCCTCCGTTCTGGGAAAAGCCCGGGATGATCCCATTGCAGCAGAAATAGCCCGTCAGCTCCGGCACGGGGCCGAACAAGGCCGATGAGTCCGGCGACCAGATCATAGGGCCGTTGATGACACGCTTGATGCCTGCAGTGCCGACCACCGGCACGCGGTCAATGGCGCGCATCATGTTGTCTTCGATGCGCTCCAGATCGTCGGCAAACAGCTCGTGCCCAAAGCCCTGCGGTGTGCCGTCTTCTGCCCAGAACCGCATGTCGCGCTCATATGCACCGACCAGCAGGCCCTGACCCTCTTGCCGGAGATAGTATTCTCCGTCCCGGTCGGCGACGGATGGCAGGCGCCGATCCATCGACGCGATTTCGGCGATAGTCTCGGTGACGAAATATTGGTGCTCGGTGGGGATGAGAGGCAGTTCGATCCCGGCCATGGCAGCGACTTCACGTCCCCACAGGCCCGCGGCGTTCACCACCCAAGGGGTGCGGATGTCGCCCTTCTCTGTGCGGACAATCCATGTACCGTCTGGCTGTGCCTCGGTTCCGGTGACGGGACAGAAGCGGACAATCTCCGCCCCGCGCTGTCGTGCACCCAGCGCATAGGCGTTGGTGACACCAGACGGGTCTACGTTACCGCCGTCGGGTTCGAACATGATGCAGCGAATGCCATCGTAGTCGACCAGCGGATGCAGACGCTCGGCCTCATCCCGGCTGACCTCGTGGAAGTTCATTCCATAGCGGCGCGCCTTGGCCTCTTGCAGGCGAAGCTGATGCTCACGGTCCTCAGACTGCGCCAAGTACAGCGAGCCCGGCTGAAACACCCCACAGCTTTGCCCGGTTTCCTTCTCCAACTCCTTGTAAAGGTTCATGGTATAGTGCTGGAGTCGCGAGATATTCGTGCTGTCGTGCAGCCCATGGATGTTGGCCGCCGCATGCCAGGTGGAGCCGGACGTCAACTCATCCCGTTCCAAGAGGACAACATCGGTCCAGCCTGCCTTTGCCAGATGATAAAGGATCGAGCAGCCGACTACGCCGCCTCCGATGACAACGGCTTGGGCGTGGGTTCGCATGGTTTCAGTCCTTTCCGATCCAGTGCGGAAAGCGTGCGATGGCCTTGTGCGCGATTCTGGTCAGAGGGCGACAGCAGGAGGGTGGTTTTCGTCGGGGGTGCGCATGTGCTGCGGCGTTTGCCTCTCGGGGCCGATTTCTCTGAAATCGACCCTGTCGGCCGCACATCTTTTTCCAAGATGTGCGTTGGTGGGTGACCCTGGAATCGAACCAGGCGTGAGTCGCCTCGAGGGAGTTACAGTCCCCTGCCACACCTTGCGGCCTGTCACCCATTCCGACGCAAAGCGCGAAACGTGGAGGCGAAATATCCACGCCCGCGCGGGGGGTCAAGCGGGAATGCGGCTTTGCACCCGCCGTTGCGCCCGGTATGGGAGGGTCATGGCAAAAAAACCGACATGGGTGATCGAGAAAGAGCGTGGCAAGCGCGCGGCCGCGGCGGAAACGCTTTGGTTGTTCGGCCTGCACGCGGTGCGCGATGCGTTGGCGAATCCCGAACGTGAGGTGCTGCGGCTCGTCGTCAGCAAAAATGCGGGCGACAAGCTGGCGGAGACAATTGCCGCGCGCGGGATCACGCCCGAAATCGCCGATCCGCGAAAGTTCCCGGTTCCGCTTGATCCGGGCTCGGTCCATCAGGGTGCCGCGGTGGAGGTGAAGCCGCTGGATTGGGGCGATTGGCGCGCACTGGCGCGTGGGCAGGGGGAGCGTGCGGTTGTCGTCATGCTCGACCGTGTCAGCGATCCGCATAATGTAGGCGCTATTCTGCGTTCAGCCGAGGTGTTCGGGGCTACTGCTGTCTTGGCTCCCGCGCGGCACTCAGCCCCTGAAACTGGCGCCTTGGCCAAGACGGCCAGTGGTGCATTGGAGCGCATGCCATACGCGCGGATCGGTAATCTGGGCGACGCGATGGAGGCCCTTAAAGCCGACGGATTCTGGATGGTTGGCCTTGCGGAAGAGGGCGCGCAGGACATCAACGAGGTTGCCAAGACCCATGCAGACGGCCATGTGGCGCTAGTGATGGGGGCGGAAGGCCCCGGTCTGCGGGAGCGCACACGAGATTTGTGCGACGTATTGGCCAAAATTCCCTTCGCCCGCGATTTTGGATCGCTCAACGTCTCAAACGCGGCTGCAGTTGCCCTATATGCCCTGACAAAGGGGTAACGGATGCCACAGAACACGAAGATCGCGACCTGTTCGTATTGCGGACGGCGTCAGACGCTGAATTTCACCGCGCGCGAAGGGCATGAGCTCGCGTGCGGTGCCTGCGGTGCGCCATTGCACGAGATGAAATGGCTCAAGCCGCGTGAGAAGCGCGGCGACGTGAAACGCTCACCACAACGGCCAGCACCGCACGGGTTTGGCCTGCCGGAGCGGGAGTTGAAGAGCCGCCGGAAGAAAAAGCGGAAGCCCAAGTGGAAGCGCATGGTGAAGGATGTCTTCGAGGAAGCCTTTGACGTCATCGAAGATATTTTCGACTGACAAGACTTCACGAACGCGCCAACCCGGGTTCCTTTTCGCGCCGCCATGGGCATGTTGCCAAGCGAACGACATCGACCACGGAAACAAGCACATGATTACACGCCGAACGACCCTTTCGCTGCTGGCCGCATCGACCGCGGTCCTTGCCACACGCCCTGCTTTCGCGATGGAGCCGCCGGTTTACGCCGAGGACGGGATTGCCATTGATGGGGCTGATCCGGTCGCCTTCTTTTCCCTGGCGGAGGATGACGACCCGGTGATTGGCTCAGCCGAACATGCACTGGAGTGGAACGGCGCGACCTGGCATTTCGCGAGCGCCGAAAACCGTGCGCTGTTCGAAGCAGATCCGGAGGCCTATGCGCCCGCCTTTGGCGGCTACTGCGCCTTTGCCGCTGCGCGGGGCTATGTGGCCAGCACGGTGCCCGAGGCTTGGTCAGTTGTGGATGGGCGCCTCTTCTTGAATTACAGCCTGCGAATCCGCCGCCGCTGGTTGCGCGAAATCCCCGATGCGATTGCGCAAGGGGATGCGAATTGGCCAGCGTTGCTTGGCTAAAACGGGCGTGTTCACGTTTTTGTAGTGCCCCTTTTCCGGGCATGTTTGCGACCCCATATCATTAACAGGCGTCGCGGGTCGGAACCCCGCGCGCCCATCACTGTCCCTCGTTCCGAAACTGCGCCCGCCGGTTCTCCGATGCGGGCGCCTTTTTTGTTTGGTATGAGGGTCGTATGACGACGACTCCTTCAGATGATCTGCTGCGCGAAGTGCTGCGAAACTCAAAGAGTTTTGCGTGTGTCGGCGTGTCGCCAAACCCGGTGCGCCCTTCGCATTACGTGGCGCGATACCTGAATTTGAAGGGCTACAAAGTGGTCCCGGTCAATCCGGGCCATACAGAAAAAACGCTTTTCGGTCAGCAGGTTCGGGCAAGCCTTTCGGACATTCCTGACCCTTTCGACGTTGTCGACATCTTCCGGCGTCCGGAGGCTGTGCCAGACATCGTGGATGAGGCTTTGGCCTTGCCCGTGCGCCCGAAAGTAATCTGGATGCAGATCGGTGTGACCCATGCGGAGGCTGCGGCCAAAGCGGAAGCCGAAGGGCTGGTCGTGATCCAGAACCGGTGCCCCAAGATCGAATATCAGCGCCTGTTTGGAGAGCTTCGGATGGGCGGGTTCGCCACCGGTATCATTTCATCAAAGCTGTGAGCGCTACGCCGAAATGCGTGTAACGATCCTGTAGTGATTGCGTAGTTATTCTGTAGTTACCGTTTTCTGCACGGTTGGGGGTGAAGGGCGTCCTTCTGGTGCGCAAACGAACAGACAGTCACATACCGCGCAGCTCAGCGCGGACCCGCATCAGGATCTCACCCAAGCGGTTCAGACCGGTCCCATCCTGCCCACCGCCCCAATAGTAATCCATCGGTGCATTCTCGACGATACGCGCGTCACCGGTGCTGAACAAAAGTGCGCGCGGTTCAGCATGGGTGCGAAATTTGCGGGAGACGGCGGCGTACATGATTTCATCCTTAACCTCCTCCCAATCCGGCCTGAGCGGGATCGCACGCGTCATGCCGAGCGACTTGGCGTCCTTTGGTTTGGAAGCGGAACGAATGCGTTCGCGGTAATCGGCGTCGTGGAATTTCATGGCCTGAAAGTAGTGTTCGACCGTGCGCCAATAGACGCCCTCCATCTCTACGCCGTATGGCGCAAAGTTGGAGAATTCCGCGTATGGATCGGTCTGGGCGTAGAAGTAGATTGTGCCGGGCTCAGCCACGGCTGGCCTTTTCCGCGAGGCCGGATTGGGCGGTGCGGCGGGCGAGCTCGGCTTCGATGTCGGCCAGGCTCACGTCGCGGGCGGCGCACATGACGAGTAGGTGGTAGAGCGCATCCGCCGCCTCACCCGTTAATGCGGCCTTGTCGCCTTTCACGGCCTCGATAATCGCCTCAACCGCCTCTTCGCCAAACTTCTCGGCGCATTTTTCCGGGCCTTTGGCCAGCAGCTTGGCGGTCCAAGAACTGTCTGGGTCAGCGGATTTGCGGGCCTCAATCGTGGCGGCGAGATCGCGAATGCTCATGTCAGCCTCATGGGGATACCGGCGGCGGCCATGTGGGCCTTGGCCTCACCGATTGTGTAGGTGCCGAAGTGGAAGATGGAGGCGGCGAGCACGGCGGAGGCGCCGCCTTCGGTGACGCCCTCGACAAGGTGGTCGAGGGTGCCGACGCCGCCCGAGGCGATAACGGGGACGTTGACCGCATCAGAGACCGCGCGCGTCAGCGGCAGGTTGAAGCCCGATTTGGTGCCGTCGCGGTCCATGGAGGTCAGAAGGATTTCGCCTGCGCCTTTGGCGACGACTGTTTTGGCGAATTCCACGGCGTCGATGCCGGTGGGCTTGCGCCCGCCGTGGGTGAAGATCTCCCACTTTCCGGGCGCTACAGTCTTCGCGTCGATGGCGCAGACGATGCATTGGGAGCCGAACTTGTCGGCGGCGCGCGCAATGCAATCGGGATCGGCCACGGCGGCGGAGTTGAACGACACCTTGTCGGCTCCAGCGAGCAACAGGTTGCGCACATCGTCCACGGTGCGCACGCCGCCGCCGATCGTCAGCGGCATGAAACACTGCTCAGCCGTGCGGGTGGCGAGGTCGTACATCGTGCCACGGTTTTCGTGCGTCGCTTTGATGTCGAGGAAACACAGCTCATCCGCGCCGGCGGCATCATAGGCGCGGGCCTGTTCCACCGGGTCGCCTGCGTCGATCAAGTCGACGAAGTTGACGCCCTTGACGGTGCGGCCTTCGGCCACGTCGAGGCAGGGGATGATGCGGGTTTTCAACATGGTGGCGGGTTTAGGCCGAAAGTGCTGCGCACGAAAGGGTGAATGGGCTTTTGCGCATTCGCGGTGGAAAGTGGCCCGACGATTTCCTTAGAAGAAGAGACAACCATGAAACGCATGATGAGCCTGATGGGTGCCCTTGTGATCGCAACTTCCCCCGCCTTTGCCGACGATTATGCCGAACGCAGCAGCCCCGATGATGTGGCCACGACGATGGACCGTTTGGTGGCAGCCGTCGAAGGGGCAGGGGCCACGGTGTTTGCGCGGGTGAACCATGGTGGTGGCGCAGCCTCCGTCGATATGGAGTTGGTCGATGCGGAGTTGCTGGTCTTCGGCAACCCGATGCTCGGGACGCCCGCCTTGCAGGATGACATTCGCGCGGGGCTACATCTGCCGTTGCGGGTGTTGGTCTACGGCGATGGCGACGGTAGCGTGATCACTTGGGAGACGCCCGAGTCGATGTTCGACGATCTGGAGGTTGCGGACGACGCGCCGTATCTGGAGCGGATGAACGGCGCGCTTGGCAATCTGACGGCGGCGGCGGCGGGCGAATGACCTAGCTGTCGTCCCCGCCTCGGTCGAAAAAACGAACCAGAAGCCAGGTCAGGCCAACAAGGCAGGTCAGCCCGCCGAGGCCAAGCAGGATTTGAGACAAGATGTAGTTGGCGATGCCGCGACCGATATTGGGGTCGTTGCTCGGGCCTTGTGCCATCCATGCGATGCAGAAGATCGCGATGCCTGCGATGATCGTAATGATTGGGCCGCTGAGTTTCATATGACGCTCCGCTTGATTGCGATGGATTGGCAAGCTGCATGAGCCTACCGCGTTAGGGTCGTTTTTGTAGTCTTGCCGCCGCCAGCCGATAGCGCCTGTGCTGTGTTTGGGGTCGTAATGCCACTATTTGGCCGGGGAGCGTCGTCGCGTTAGCACCTCCCATACTCCGGCCACGATCAGCAAAAGTGCTCCGTATAGGATGCCGAGCCCGTAGGTCAGCAAAGACAGCGAAGTAAGCGTTGTGGCGGCTGATCCGGTCATCGGGAGGCAGTCACATTGCCCGAATCCATAGAGGACATTTCCTGAGCAGTCTGCGGTGATGGCGACGATGACGGCGAAGCAAAGGGTTAGTACGGCGGCGCAAAGTAGCCCGCTGATCCTCAGGATTGTTGCAAGCAAGGATGAGGCGCTGTTGCCTGCCCAAGCGACAAACATGGTGCAGGCGGCCCATGTGGGCACCAGGATTACCAGCACCGCCATCAGGAGATCACTCATATCTGGCACAGCCGGTCCCTGAGACCGGAGACAGACCTGACAGGAAAATAGGAAGAAATTCGACCATTTAACCCTCCGCCCACATCCTTTTCAGATCGGGGCAGAGGCGCGTTATTGCGACCTACGGGATTCCTTACCGTCGGCTTTGGGGCTGTTCAGGCGAGGGCGGCCAGAGCCTCGGCCAGATCAAGGGCGCCGTCATAGAGCGCGCGGCCGGAGATTGCGCCGGAGATAACGCCCGTTTCCTTCAGAGCGTGCAAATCAGACAGGGACGAGACGCCGCCCGAGGCAATTACGGGGATAGAGGTCGCGCGGGCGAGGTCCGCGGTGGCTTGCACGTTGGGCCCGCCCATGGCGCCGTCGCGGTCGATATCGGTGTAGATGATGGCAGCGACGCCCGCATCCTCAAAGGCTTGGGCGAGGTCGGTGACCATCACGTCGGTCTCCTCCGCCCATCCTTTGGTTGCCACACGGCCTTTGCGGGCGTCGATGCCCACGGCGATCTTGCCGGGGAAGGCCTTCGCGGCCTCGCGGACGAGGTCTGGGTTTTCCACCGCCACTGTGCCGAGGATCACACGCGCGATGCCTTTGGTCAGCCACATCTCGATCGTGGCCATGTCGCGTATGCCGCCGCCAAGCTGCGTGGGAACGTCCGTCGCGGCCAAGATGGCTTCAACCGCCGCGCCGTTGACCGGCTCCCCCGCGAAGGCGCCATTCAGATCTACCAGATGCAGCCATTCACATCCTGCGTCCTGAAACGCCTTCGCCTGTGCGGCGGGATCGGTGTTGAAAACGGTCGCTTCCGACATCTCGCCCCGCAAAAGGCGCACGGCGTTGCCGTCTTTCAAGTCGATGGCGGGGTAGAGGATCATGGGCTTTGTCCAGTTGGTGGCGTCGACCGGCTTTTGTCGCAGAGACGGCGTACCTGCAAGCCCGCATGGCCGCAACGTCATGCTTGCCACCTGCGGTTGCAGTCGAAATGATCGCGCGCAGAGGAGACAAGGGAGACAATGGATATGAAAAAGACGCTTCTAGGCGCCGTTCTGGCGCTTGTCGGCATGGCGGGCGCGGCGGCGGCGGACCCGGCGCATGGGGTCTGGCAGACCGAGGTGGATGACGGGGCCTATGCCTACGTCACGCTTGGGGCTTGCGGTGGTGCTGTGTGCGGCACGATCAGCCGGACGTTCGACAATACTGGCGAATATCAGAGCCCGAACCTGGGCCGTCAGATCGTGATCGACATGGTTCCGCAGGGCGGGGGTGAATATGAGGGCTCCGTCTGGCGCCCGTCGAATGACCGCATCTACATCGGACGCATGAATGTCAGCGGCAACCAGCTGACGCTGCGTGGCTGTGTGGCCGGTGGCCTCATCTGTGCCCGCCAGACCTGGGTGCGCATCCAGTAAGCAGCTGATTTAGAAATGAAAAGGGGCGTGCCAGTGGCGCGCCCCTTTCGTGTTGATATGCAGCAGATCTATGATCCGCCGAAGGGTTGCCAACGGGTCAGCTGGATCGTACCGCCGGAGCGCACGGCATTGCGGACTTGGGACTGCGACGCGCAGGACAGGACATGGCCTGCATTCTGCGTGCGAGCCGAAACGCAGATGCCGTCGCGGCCATTATCCACTTCGCCTGAATAGATCGGATATCCGAAGCCGGGGATCGGGTTCGGTTCAGGCACCAGACGGCAGACAGTGCGCAAGCCGTTCGAATCGTTCGAGAATTGGGTCATGGCAAGGATGCGACCATATTCATCAGGCACGTAGACTTCCAAATCGAAGACGTAGTTGCCGGTAAAGCAGTTCGCCGCCGTGTAGTTCTCTGGATAGACGGTGGTGGTTGTGGGGGTACAGGCCGACAGGCCAACAAGCGCCAGAACGGCGACGAGCATACGGATCAAAGGATTCTCCTCCGGGGTTAAGCGTGATCACGGATGCGTGAAGGATACGCATTCCCTTGGGTAAGGCCACATGATTCAACAGCTTTTTCGCCGGACGCTGCGGGTGTTGCAGGCGCTACCTAGCGGAAAAGACAAGTGTCAGGGTCGCCATTGCAGGAAATTTGCGATCATCCGCAGGCCTGCGCTTTGGCTTTTTTCCGGGTGGAACTGCGTGCCGACCATGGTGTCGCGGCCCACGATGGCGGTGACATCGCCGCCGTAATCGACATGGGCGAGCAAGTGTGATGGCGTCGAGACGCGCATGGCGTAGGAGTGCACGAAATAGGCGTGATCGCCCGTGGAAATGCCTTCCAGAACAGGGTGTTGCTGGTCGATGTTCAAGTCGTTCCAGCCCATATGCGGAATCTTCAGGGAGGGGTCCGAGGGCGTGATCCGGTCAACGACGCCGTCGATCCAGCCGAAACCTGCGACTTCCTCGTATTCAAGGCCAAGACGGGCCATCATTTGCATACCGACACAGATGCCAAAGAACGGCACACCGCGCGCCTCGACCGCTTCAAGTAGGGCGGCCTCAAGCCCATCAATCTCTCTAAGCCCCTGACGGCAGGCTGGAAAAGCGCCGTCACCGGGCAGAACGATGCGGTCTGCACGGGCCACGACGTCCGGGTCGGCGGTCACGATCAGATCGCCTGCACCAACCTCGGCTGCCATGCGCTGAAAGGCTTTTTCAGCGGAGTGCAGATTGCCTGCGTCGTAGTCGATCAGAACGGTGGTCACAGGCTGCCCTTGGTGGAAGGGATAGCGTCCGCCTTGCGCGGGTCGGTTTCCAGCGCATCACGCAAGCTGCGGGCGACCGCTTTGAAGGCGGCCTCGGCAATGTGGTGGCTGTTGAAGCCCGCCGCTTGGGTGATGTGGAGCGTGATGCCGCCGTGCGTCGCAAACGCCTGGAAGAATTCGCGCACAAGTTCGGTGTCGAACGTGCCGATCTTCTGGGTGGGCATTTCAACCTCCCACATCAGATAGGGGCGGCCCGACAAATCCAGCGCACAGGCGACGCGGGCGTCGTCCATCGGCAGGGTGCATTCGCCGTAGCGGCGGATACCACGTTTGTCGCCCATGGCTTGCGTCAGGGCCTGACCCAGAGCGATGCCCACATCTTCCACGCTGTGGTGGTCGTCGATGTGCAAATCGCCCGAGCAGCGCACGACCATGTCGATCAGCGCGTGACGTGCCAGTTGGTCGAGCATGTGGTCAAAGAACCCGACGCCAGTCTGGTTGTCATAAGTGCCGGTACCGTCGAGGTTGATCTCGACCGAGATGTCGGTTTCCGCAGTTTTGCGGCTGATTTGGGCGGTGCGCATGGTTTTGGTCCTTTAACCGTCGCCCGCCTTATAAAAAGGGACCGTGGCATCGCCAAGGCACAGTGGGCCCTTTTCCAGAAAACGCGGCCCAATGGACGCAAAACGCCCAAACACAGCGACCCCAAAAGGGGATAACCAGTTGATTTTATGAGAAGACTTTGGAGCGGGTGATGAGATTCGAACTCACGACCCTTACCTTGGCAAGGTAATGCTCTACCCCTGAGCTACACCCGCTCACTAAGTGTGCGGGCGTCTTATAAACGTTTTCCGGGGGGCGCAAGGGGGAATTTCCTACCATTGTGCGAAGAGGGCGATCACGCCAGAGTGAGCGCAGCGCGAGGTCTGTTTTTGCCGCCGCATACTCGATGTTTGTTTAAGGACTTAGAATGAAATCCCCTTTGTTTTGCGGCGCGGCGGTATTGCTGTGCCTTGGTGCCGCCCTTCCCGGGCTGGCACAGACCGATCCCCTTGTCATTACCGATAGCCGCGGTGTTGAAGTGACTTTCCCGCTTGGTGCGGCATCCTTTGCGGATCGCGTCGAAGGATATGCGCCGGGTGGCACCATACCCGAGGCCTCCGCGACGGATCCGCGATCTGCCCTGGGCCTGCCCGATTTTGTGCGCAACGATGGCACGACGCATACCACGCTTGGCTGCGGCGGCGTTGCGACATGGAGCTTCAGCGACAACGCGCTGGTTGATGTTGACGGGCCTGACTTGTGGATTTTCGAAGTGGGCCCGGATGTGGAAGGGACTGAAGTGGAGGTCAGCGCCGATGGCGTGACCTGGATTTCGCTCGGCCGGATCGAGGGTGCGACCTCGGGTCTGGACCTTGCCGGGCGGGTCGCGCCACAGCAACAGTTGCGGTTTGTGCGGCTGACCGATGACGGTGTTCAATGCTCGGGGCGTACCCCGGGGGCCGATATTGATGCGATTGGCGCGATCGGAGCAGTTGAGCGGATTGATACCGGTTTGCCCTCTGGCGGGGCGGGTGGCAGCGTCGCCTACGACGATACGCGTGGCGGGCAGGTGCAGTTCCCGGCAGGCGATATCTCCTTCGCTGACGCGGTGGTCAGCTACGCGCCAGGCGGTGGAATCGAGCCGGGCTGGGATGATCCGAGCCTAGGCCTGCACGCGCCTGATTACATCGATACTGGCGTGGCACGGGCCACGACCCTGGGCTGTGGTGGGCAGGTTGTGTACCAATTCATCGACAACACACTGCTGGATGTTCCGGGACCTGACCTTTTCATTTTCGAGGTTGGACCCGATGTGGAAGGCACTTCGCTCGCGATTTCCGGTGATGGAACGAACTGGGTCGAGATCGGAGCCATCCAAGGCGCGACTGCGGCCATCGACATCGCGCCATTTATCCGGCCCGGGGACACGTTCCAGTTTGTGCGGCTCGTGGATGATGGCGTGCAGTGTTCGGGCCGTTACCCGGGGGCGGATATTGATGCGGTTGGCGCGATTGGTTCGGCCACGCGGCTGGTACTGGATGCGAACCTGCTGTTCGATTTTGACAGCGCAACCCTGCGCCCGGCCGCCACGCAAGCGGTCGCAGAGATTGCCGCGGCGATCCGCGCAGGCGGTATCACGCGGGTGATCGTGGACGGCCACACCGATGCTCAGGGTACAGATGCCTACAACGTTGATCTGAGCCGCGCGCGTGCCGAGGCGGTGATGCAGGCGCTGCTGGCCGCCGGTGTCTCACCTCAAATCGCGACAGCCCGCGCGTTCGGTGAAGCGCGTCCCGTGGCCGACAACACGACGGAGAGCGGTCGGCAGGCCAATCGCCGCGTGGAGGTCTTGTTGATCGGGCGATGAGGTGTCGGGGGCTTTTGAGCTGTTCGCGACATTGCCGTCGGGATTGACCGCGCCCCCATCTTCGAAAATCATTTTGTCACTAACGGAAAGGAATTCCCTTCATGACTCTTCTAAGGACTGCTGGTTTCGCCGCGTGCGTTACCCTTTTGTCTGGCCCTGCTTTCGCGCAGACCGATGCGCTGACGCTGTCGAGCCTGACGGTTACGCGCTACGACACGATGCCCAATATTGATCCTGATCTGGCCTCGCCCTGCTGTGCTTTGCACACCTATGAATCAGGCGAGGCGGAGGATTTCATCTACATCGACGCGAACTTCGCCGTTGCATGGAGCGACGAATTGGAGCGCGTTCAGGTCCGCGCGAGTGATATTGGCCTGCAATTGGACAACGAGACCGAGGCGCGCAGCGCATGGGGTCGGTTCAATTTCTTCCCTGAGGTTGAGCGTGGCGGCAACAGCCTGAATGCGCGGCGCCCGCGGGATTGGCCGGAAGAGAATGCCGGTGGACATCTGGACCTGGTGTTCAGCGTGCCCACAGGTGCCACAAGCGCCACGCTGGTGATCGGCGAAGGCGAAGAAACGATGCGCATCCCGGTCGATCTAAACGTGCCGGTCTCGGAAGTGCCCGAACCGTCCAGCTTCTTTGATGTTGCCATCAGCGGTATTTCGGCCTCACCCGAACTGGTGACGGAAGACCGTATTGGCCGCACGAATATTCCCGGCCGGATCGTGCCGCGACTGGGCGAAATTGTGCGGGTCGATATCTCGGTCACGGCGCTGCAGAACATCAACGTGGATGCAGAGCCGGGCGAAAATGCCTCGTTCTTCACCAACACGGACTTCGCTTTGATCGGCCCCGCTGGCTACCCGCTTTTGCCGCTTGGGCGGTCGGTGTCGGGTTCGGTCCGCAATCGCTATTCCAACTCGATCAGCTGGGATGGAGAAGGCGCGTCGAACCCTGTTTCCGTCACCCTGTTCTTCCTCGGTGCTGGGACGGCAGGGGATTACGAGTTGTTCTTCTTCAACGAGACGGTTGGGAAAGTGACTTTGGCAGAATAACGCCTCGGTCGACCTAGAATGAACGGGCCCTCGGCGATGCTGGGGGCCTTTTTCGTGTATGGCGGCGCTAGCGTTCGTAGGTCAGCACGGATCCGTCGGAGAGCGCGAAATCCTCGGTATGGACCACGACCGTGTTCTTGAGCGCCAAGAGGATGCCGTAGGCGCCGGGCTCATCAACGCTGTCTGCGAAGGTGCCTTGGCCAAGGATCATCGGGATTTGGTGGCACGGGCTTTTGAGGATCGAGACGGGCAGGCCATCGGCCGAGGCGTGAATCGTGCGGTGGATATGGCCGCAGATCAGGTGTTTGACATGCGGGGCCGCGTGCAGGCGCGACAGCAGGTCATCGGCATTGGCCAGACCAATCGCATCCATTGCCCAGAAGCCCACGGGGCAGGGTGGGTGGTGGCACATGACAACGACGCTTTTGCCGTCTGACGCGGCGCGGGCCAATTCCCCGTCAAGCCAGGCCAGCCGTGTGGCGCAGAGATAGCCGTCATGCTCTAACGGGGCCTGCCCGTCGTAATCATGGGTGTCGAGGATCAGCAGTCGCAGGGGGCCGAGGTCGAGCGCGGATTGCACGAAGCCATTTCGGTCCAGCGCATCGGGAAAGACTGCATGCAGATTGTCGCGCAGGTCGTGGTTGCCCATGGTCACGGTGATCGGAATGGGACAATCAGCCAAGGCGGGCGCGAGGCGGGCATATTCCGCGGGCGTGCCGTTATGGGTCAGGTCCCCCAACAAGATCAGGTGCCGGGCATCGGGGTGCCGCGCGAGCGCATGAGCCAGCCCTTCGCGGAACCGGTCGAGGGGGTCGAGGTCGATGATCGTCTCGCCCTCGGGGACGATGTGCAGATCGGTGAAGATCAGGGCTTTGTCGAAATGCTCTCCCATATCGGGACGGTGCCGCAAGGGGCGCGGCGGGGCAAGACCCGAGCTTTAGCCCGCGCTGATGTCCACGTCGTCGATCGCGTAGAATTCATCGGATGTAGGCTCGGTCGAGTTGGAGCCGACGCCAAAGGTGATCGTCTCGCCGGGGTCTTCGACCGTGATTGTGTAAGTCGCGCGGCTGTCATGGCCGTGGGAGCCGGAACCCATGGGATCGTTGGTATATTGCTGATCCACGGTCACGGAAATGCCGGGCACTGCGGGGGCAGAGGTGGTGATGTTGCCGTGGTTGTCGGCATAGATCGCAACCGCTTGGCCGTTCACGAAAACGGTCGCAGGCGCGCCGGAGAGGTCATCAACGCCAATCAGGTCGAATGTGATGGTCGCGTTGGTGGCCCCGGAGGGTATGGCGGCGGACGTTGTGGCCAGCACGCCCGGCCCCAGTTGCAGAACATTTCCAAAGCCTGCGAGGTTGACCATCTGGCCGCCGGACCAACCGGCGGAGCCTGAAGAAAAGGTGTCAGAGAAGATGGAGCTGAGATTGCTGAAGGGCGAAGCGCCGACCTGCACATTGGCGAGGCTGTTGGCGATGTCACCTGTCAGGTTCTCAATCCCGCTGGACAGCACCGCCATGGTGGCAAGGCCAAGCCCGACAAGTCCACCGGTCAGGAGAACCCAATCGACGGTGACAGCACCGCTTTCATCCGTGGCAAATTCCGCAAACATCGTCCGCGCGCTTAGCTCCGCAACACGCCCCTGCAACATAGTAAACAGGGAGAGTTGGGCGGAAATATGACCGTCTTTACGGCCAGTTGGCCGGTATCGGGTTGGATGTGAGGCTTTGCCACAGGTATTCGTTGCCGGGCTGGGCCGCGATCACACGGGTGGTGAAATTGCCGTAGAGGCCTTCGGGCGCGGGCAGGGACCAATCGCGGATCGCCCCGCGCGGGAAGGTAACACGGTCGCCTTGGCTCCAATTGCCGAGGTTGAAGGGCTGGTTGTTTAGGAAGCCTTCAAAACTGCCATCGGGCAATTGGCGGAAATTGCCGACCCAGATGATCTCGTTACCGAGGTCTTCGGGGAAGGTCTGGAAGGCGACCTTGAGGGAGCCGGTCTGCGCGATGCCGTTTTCATCGAGGACTTCGGTCAGAAAGCCGGGCAGGGAGCGCTGCGCCTCCAAGATCGCGGCGTTCATGGTCGGATCGGTTCCTTCGAAGAATTCGAGGCCGTCTGGGGCGGCAACGGGAGGATCGACCTTTTGGGCAGTTGCGGGGCTGGCGAGGAGGAGGAGCGCAAGGGCGAGGCGGAGAAGCGGCATTATTTCCAATCCGGTGGCAGGATGTCGGGCATCAGGGTGGCGAGGAATTCGGGATTATCTTGGGCAATCGCCTGCGCGCGGGCGCTTATGTAGCCCCAATGGCGGCCATCGGGCGCGACAAAGCCCCAATCGGCTAGGGCCACCTCGCTGACCGTGATGGGCGTGCCTGCGGGCAGGTTGGGGTTGGTGGCGGAGCCGGTAATGAGGAGGCCGCGGAATTGGCCATCGGCGTCGCGGCTGATCTGGTTCACCCAGAGGAATTCGGCGTTGGGGGAATTGGGTGGGGAGCGGACGGCAAACAAAAGCTGCGCGTTCGGGTGGCCGGTGCCGTCCGTGTCGAAGGCTTGATCCATGAAGGTTGGAAGAGTGGCGTCCAGCAGACGGTAGATCATGTCTATGGGGGTTTCGCCGGGCAGAAGTTCAGCCGCTTGCGAGTGGGCCTGCACGGTCGCGTTGAACAGGAGAAGGGCAAGAAGCAGCGCGCGCATGGGGTCAGTTCCAGTCAGCCGGGATGGGGTCTGGCATCAAGGATATCATAACGCCGCCGCCATCGGGGGCGGTTTCTGCGAAGCGTCGGCTTTGGAATGCGCCGTAGAAGCGGCCTTCGGTCTGCGGGGTGACAAGTTGCCAATCCCAGATTTGGTCGGTGGTGAAGGAGTAGGTTTCCCCGAAGAGGTGGGAGTGGTGGGAGAGGGAGTTGTGGACGACGGTGCCTTCGTAACGCCCGTCGCCGAGGTCGCGGATGCCACGCATCGGCTCGATGGAGCCGTTGGGGCAGTCGGGGGTGAGGGTTCCGGGGAGATGGACGGAGAGGGTGAGGTGCTCGGGGGCGGTGCCGTCGGTGAAGGCGTTGCGGACGACGGCAGGGAAGGTCTCGCGGGCCGGGCCGGGGTCGTAGAGGGAGATGGCGGGTGGGGAAGATTGGCAACGGGGCTGTGCCGAGAGCGGTGCTGCTGCGAGGAGGGCCTGCGCGGCGAACAGCGCAGATCCGAGGAGGAGGGCGAGACGCACCCCTAGCGCTCCAACCTCGCGATGTGACCAGCGGCGGCAAGCATGGCGGTGCCGCCGAGGCGGTCGACCCAGCGGCTGGCGGTGTCGCCCTGCATCCGCTCAGCCCCGAGGGCGGCGAGTGCGCCATAGGCCCATATGATGCAGAAATCGAGAAACGCGCATGTTGCGGCGAGCAGGAGGAATTGCGGCAGCACGTCCATCGTCGGGTCGATGAACTGCGGAAAGAGCGCACCGTAGAACAAGATTGCCTTGGGCGAGGTCCCGGCCACTACGAAGCCTTGACGGAGTTGGCCGAACGGAGTCAGGCCGCGTGTAGCGGGCAGGTCATGGCTGGGCGCGGTGCCGTTGAAAGAGCGGCGGATCATGGAAAAGCCGAGCCAGGCCAAATAGGCTACGCCTGCGACCTTGATGATTGAGAACAGGATCGCCGATTGCGACAGGATCAGGCCGAGGCCTGCAACGGCGGCGATCATCTGGATCATGTTGGCCGAGATGTCGCCTAGTGCGGTCAGCCCCGCGCGGCCCGCGCCGTATTTCGCGCCGTGGACAAGGCTGAGCGTGACGGAGGGGCCGGGCGTGACCAGCACGACGGCCACGAGGGCGAGGAAAGCGAGGTAGGTTTGCGTTTCCATGGGGTTACTCCAGCTCCACCAGTAGATCCTTCGCGTCGATCTGGCCACCCGGGGTGACGTGAACCGCCTTGATCACGGCGTCCTTTTCGGCGTGCAGACCCGTCTCCATCTTCATCGCTTCGATGGTCAGCAGCAGCGTGCCTGCGGCGACCTTTTGGCCCGCTTGGACGCCGACGCTGGCCACCACGCCCGGCATCGGTGCGCCGATATGGTTGGCGTTTCCGGCCTCGGCCTTTGGCCGCGCGGCCTTGCCGCCGCCTGCGATGCGGTTGGGGACGCGGACGGTGCGGGGTTGGCCGTTGAGCTCGAAGAACACGCGGACCTCGCCTTCGTCGTTGGTCTCGCCCACAGCGACGAGGCGGATGACGAGGGTGACGCCGGGGTCGATCTCGGCCTCGATTTCTTCGCCCTGGTCCATGCCGTAGAAGAAGGTCTTGGTGGGCAGGGTGCGGACGGGGCCGTATTCGGCGTGGCGGGTGGCGTAGTCGGTGAAGACCTTAGGATACATCAGGTATCCGTTGAGGTCTTCGTCGTCGATGTCGACGCCAAGCTGCGCGGCGAGGTCCTTGCGCGTGGCCTCGATATCCACGGGGTCGAGGTGCTTGCCGGGGCGCTCGAGGTTGGGCTTCTCGCCCTTCAGCGCCTTCTTGACGATGGCCTTGGGGAAGCCGTTGGGGGGCTGACCCAGATCACCCTTGAGCATCCCGATGACGGAGTCAGGGAAGGAGACTTCGGTGTTCGGGTCTTCGACCTGTGCGCGGTCGAGGCCTTGGGAGACCATCATCAGGGCCATGTCGCCCACGACCTTGGACGATGGCGTGACCTTCACGATATCGCCGAACATCTGGTTCACGTCGGCGTACATCTGCGCCACTTCGTGCCAGCGTTCCTCCAGCCCCATGGAGCGGGCCTGCGCCTTGAGGTTGGTGAACTGGCCGCCGGGCATTTCGTGCAGGTAGACCTCTGAGGCAGGGGCCTGCATGCCGGATTCAAACGCCGCGTAGTGGAAGCGGACTGCTTCCCAATAGTCCGAGATCTGGCGGATCGCGCCGATGTCGAGGCCGGTGTCACGCTCGGTGAAGCGGAGGGATTCAACGATGGTGCCGAGGGTAGCCTGAGACGTGTTGCCCGAGAGCGCGTCCATCGCGCAATCGACGGCGTCCACGCCGGCCTCGGACGCGCGCAGGATGGTGCCGCAGGCGGAGCCAGCGGTGTCGTGGGTGTGGAAGTGGATCGGCAGGTCCACGGCATCTTTGAGGGCGGGGATCAGGACCTCCGCCGCGGCGGGGCGCAGGAGGCCTGCCATGTCTTTCAGGCCGAGGACGTGGGCGCCTGCCTTTTCCAGCTCCTTCGCCATGTCGACGTAATATTTCACGTCATACTTGGCGCGGTCGGGGTCGAGGATGTTGCCGGTGTAGCAGATCGTGCCTTCGACGATCTTGCCGGTCTCGCCCACGGCATCCATGGCGACGCGCATGTTTTCGACCCAGTTGAGGCTGTCGAAGATGCGGAAGACGTCGACGCCGCTTTCGGCCGCCTGTTTGGCGAAGCCTTGGACGACGTTGTCGGGGTAGTTCGTGTAGCCCACGCCGTTCGAGGCGCGCAGAAGCATCTGCGTCATGATGTTGGGCATCTTCGCGCGGATGTCGCGCAGGCGCTGCCAGGGGCATTCCTGCAGGAAGCGGTAGGCCACGTCGAAGGTGGCCCCGCCCCAGCATTCGACGGAGAAAAGCTGGCTCAGGTTTTCAGCGTAGGCGGGCGCGACCTTGATCATGTCGAGGGACCGCATGCGGGTCGCGAGGAGGCTTTGGTGCCCGTCGCGCATGGTGGTGTCGGTGATGAGCAGTTGTTTCTGCGCCTTCATCCACTTGGCGACAGCCTCGGGGCCTTTTTCGTCCAGCAGGTTGCGCGTGCCGGGGGGCGGTGCGTCGTAGGAGACCTGTGGCGCGCGGGCGGGCTTGATGTCGGCGGGCGGCATCGGGCGGCCTTGGGTTTCGGGGTGGCCGTTGACGGTGATGTCGGCGACGTAGCGCAGGATCTTGGTGGCCCGGTCACGGCGGGGGCGGAAATCGAAAAGCTCCGGCGTCTCGTCGATGAACTTGGTGTGGTACTGGTAATTCAGGAACGTCGGGTGCTTCAGGAGGTTTTCCACGAAGGCGATATTGGTCGACACGCCGCGGATACGGAATTCGCGCAAGGCGCGGTCCATGCGCGCGATGGCAGCGTCGGGGGTGGGGGCCCAAGCGGTGACCTTTTCCAGCAGGCTGTCGTAATAGCGCGTGATGACCGCGCCGGAATAAGCGGTGCCGCCATCAAGCCGGATGCCCATGCCCGTGGCGCCGCGATAGGCGGTGATGCGGCCATAGTCGGGGATGAAATTGTTGGCGGGGTCCTCGGTCGTCACACGGCACTGGATCGCGTGGCCGTCGAGTTTCACGTCGTATTGCGAGGCGACGCCGGTGGCGCCCGCGAGCATCTTGCCCTCGGCAATGAGGATCTGCGCGCGGACGATGTCGATGCCGGTGACTTCCTCGGTCACGGTGTGTTCGACCTGTACGCGGGGGTTCACTTCGATGAAGTAGAAATTGCCCGTGTCCATATCCATCAGGAATTCGACGGTGCCCGCGCATTCGTAGTTCACATGTTCGCAGATCTTCTTGCCCAAGAGGCAGATCTCGTTGCGTTGCATGTCCGTGAGGTAGGGGGCGGGCGCGCGTTCCACGACCTTCTGGTTGCGGCGCTGGACCGAGCAGTCGCGTTCATAAAGGTGGTAGATATTGCCGTGGCTGTCGCCGAGGATTTGAACCTCCACATGGCGGGCGCGGAGGATCATCTTTTCGAGATAGCCCTCGCCGTTGCCAAAGGCGGCTTCAGCCTCGCGGCGGCCCTCCAGCACCTTTTCCTCAAGCTCGTCCTCGCTGGCGATGGGCCGCATCCCGCGCCCGCCGCCGCCCCAGGAGGCTTTGAGCATCAAGGGATAACCGATCTCAGCCGCTTCCTTCTTGATCGCGGCCATATCGTCGCCAAGCACTTCGGTCGCCGGGATGACCGGCACGCCCGCCTCAATCGCCACACGGCGGGCTGAGGCCTTGTCGCCCAAGGCGCGCATCGTCTCGGCCTTTGGGCCGATGAAAGTGATGCCGTTTTCAAAGCAGGCATCGACGAAATCGGGGTTCTCAGACAGCAGACCATAGCCCGGATGGATGGCATCTGCGCCGCATTGCTTGGCGACGCGGATGATTTCCTCGATGGAGAGGTAGGCCGCGACCGGGCCGAGGCCCTCGCCGATCTTGTAGGCTTCGTCGGCCTTGAAGCGATGCAGGCTGAGTTTGTCTTCCTCCGCGTAGACAGCGACGGTGCGTTTGCCCAATTCATTGGCGGCGCGCATCACGCGGATCGCGATTTCACCGCGGTTTGCAACGAGGATTTTCTGGAATTCAGCCATGGGTGCACGTCCCTCAAGTAGCGAAGCGATAGGGCGGTCGGTGTGCCCCTTCGCAGTTGCAGCAAATCTGTAAGGGGCGTGTGACCCGAGGGCAAGCGAGACGGTGCTGTTAGCGTTCGCAACAGCACAGCGTGAAACGAATTTCTAACGATTTGACGTTACTTCACACCGATAGCCACAAAGGCGAGGAGCTTTGCGCATGCATCGCGTCATCTACCGAAGCCGCGCCACGCGGTACTTTTCAGCGCAAGGCATCGAGGCGTTGAGCGCAACATGCCGACGCAACAATGCCGGGCTTGAGCTGACGGGCATTCTTGTGTTCCACGAAGGGCGCTTCTTTCAGGTATTGGAAGGGGAAGATACCGCGCTGTTGTCCGTGATGCAGGCTATCACGAAAGACGCGCGGCATACGCAGCTGGAATTGCTGGAACATGGCCCGGTTGAGCGGCGCGCGTTTCAGAGCTGGCGGATGGGTTACGCCATGCCAGAGGGGCTTGAAAGGCCGCCACTTGCTGCCTTTTCAATCAGGGATCTGCTGTCGCCGGACAGCCAGTATCGGGGGCGGGATGCCAGCGTCCGCGATCACGTGCGGCTTTTCTTGTCCAGTTTGCAGAAGCTTCCCAGCCGAGCAACCGGTTAGGGGCGTGCCGCGCGCAATCGGAAAGGTTGCGTCATTTGCCAGCGGATCAGGTAGTTTTCGTCAAACACGTGATATGCCACGCCGTGATGGCGGCTGACGGTTTCGATCTGGTATTCGTACTGGCTCTCGATTCCGTCTGTATCGACCAAGACCACCATCGGCTCTAACCCGGCCTCAATTGCATTGAAGGTCGCTTGATGGACGCTGTCATAGGCGCCACGGGTCTGATCCAAGCCAACCTCGATGGCATGCGTATCCGTTATGCAATCCACCCTAACGTGGGAGGAGATGGCATGCAGATCGTAGGGGACCCGCTGTTCGGGTTCGCCCCCCAATAGGGCGCATAGGATCAGAATGGCATCGGCCTCGGTCATGAGAACGATATAGGAACATTCTGTTAGGATGTTAACCCTTCGTTAAGACATTGGTTAACGGATCCTGGCGCACTCTGCTGTTTTCCAATCAGCGCTCCGTAACCAACCGGTCCTGCAAATCAGCGAGGCTGCGGGCCCCGATCTGCGCCATGTTGCTTTCCATGTCCTTAACCAGAATATCATGCCAATGGGCAGGCCCTTCGCGCCCCAGCGCGCCAAGCGCATAGTGCCAGGCGCGGCCCATCATCACGAAATCCGCGCCTAGTGCGATGGCCCGGATCACGTCGAGCCCGCCTTCAATGCCAGAGTCGAAGATCAGGGGGAGTGTGGTGGCCGATCGCATCTCTGGCAGAGCATCGGCCGCGCCGGGAGCGCCATCAAATTGGCGGCCTGCATGGTTGGACACCCAGATCGCATCGATGCCCTCGGCCTCTGCCCGTTTGGCAACCTCCGGCTCTGTCACGCCTTTCAGGATGAACGCACCATCCCACCGGTCGCGTAATGCGGCGACATAGTCCCAGTCCGGCGCCGCCCGCAGAAGGTAGCCGACATGTGCGGTTGAGGGCAGGGGGCCCTTTTCCAGCAGGTCTTCGGCATAACTGTCCATCAGGCGCATGCGCGGCATGCCGCTGGCCTGAATGCCAAGGGCCCAGGCCGGGCATAGCGCCACTTGCGCCAGCAGACGCGGCGTTAGGCGGGGCGGTTGCACCAGTCCGCCGCGTGTTTGCCGTTCGCGGCGTGAGGCGGCAGGGACATCCACAGTGAGCACAAGCGTATGAAACCCGGCTGCCTTGGCGCGGCTCAGCATATCATCGCGGATCTCGGGCGCTTTCGGGGGATACATTTGGAACCAACCCTGATCGGCGACCTTGGGGCCAATGGTTTCCGGCACAACCGTCGCAACCGTGGACAGACCATAGGGGATGCCAGCGCGCGCGGCATGGCGGGCCAAAAGTAGCTCGGCCTCCGGCCATATCAGGCCGGACATGCCAACAGGTGCTATACCAAAGGGAACGGGGTAATCGCGGCCCAGAAAACGCGTAGAAAGTGAGGGCGCTACCTCCCCCAGAAGCGCTGCGGGCTGCAGCAGGATCGCATCCAATGCGGTCCGATTGCGCCGCGCCGTGGCCTCAGCACCCGTTGCAGAATCCAGATATTCCCACACGAAATGCGGGATGCGACGGCGCCCGCGCGCCTTAAGGTCGCTGAGCGCGGGGTATCGGCTGTGCAGATCCATCCCGTCTGAATACCGCCAAACCCCTGCAACTCAATCGAATTTGTCTCAAATTGCGCGCGCGCCCTCTTTGTTCCCCGAAAATGCCAGGGGAGCGTGAGGGGGCTGGCCCCCTCGCACCGGGCATCGGCCCTGGACGCGGACAGAACAATCTGCGAACAAACCTTTAAAATCATGTCCGCCCGCTTTATCCTTCCGCCCATGAGCAGTTTTGACGATTCCGACGCGTTCGAGGCCGCCGCTGGCGCCTCGCTTGCCGCCCGCGCCATGGCCGCGCGCCCGATGCCTTATATGGATGGGCTGAACCCCGCGCAGCGGGAGGCTGTCGAGCAACTCGACGGTCCGGTTTTGATGCTGGCTGGCGCCGGTACAGGTAAGACCCGTGCCCTGACGGCGCGGATCGCGCATCTGTTGAGCACCGGCAACGCGCGCCCAAATGATATTCTGGCGGTGACATTCACCAACAAAGCCGCGCGCGAGATGAAGAACCGTGTGGGGCAGCTGTTGGGTCAACCGGCGGAAGGGATGCCTTGGCTGGGCACGTTTCACGCGATCTGTGTGAAGTTACTACGTCGGCATGCGGAATTGGTGGATCTGAAATCGAACTTCACGATCCTCGACACCGATGATCAGAACCGACTGCTGAAACAACTCATCATTGCCGCCGAGATTGACGAGAAGCGCTGGCCGGCGCGCGCTTTGGGCAGCATCATCGACGGTTGGAAAAACCGCGCGCTGCTACCCGAAAAGGTGCCGGCGGCGGATCATGGCGCGTTCAACCACCGGGGCGTGGAGCTCTATGAGCAATACCAGACCCGCCTACGCGAGTTGAATGCCTGCGATTTCGGCGATCTGCTGTTGCACATGATCCGGATTTTCCAGGAGAACGAAGATCTGCTTCAGCAATATCAGCGCTGGTTCCGCTACATTCTGGTGGACGAGTATCAGGATACCAACGTCGCGCAGTATTTGTGGCTGCGCCTTCTGGCGGCAGGGCATCAGAACATCTGCTGTGTCGGCGATGATGACCAGTCAATCTACGGCTGGCGCGGGGCCGAGGTGGGCAACATCCTGCGGTTCGAGAAGGATTTTCCGGGTGCCAAGGTCGTGCGGCTGGAGCAGAATTACCGCTCGACGGGGCATATTCTGGCGGCGGCTTCGGGTGTGATCGAAGGCAATAAGGGGCGTCTCGGCAAGACGCTTTGGACCGATGGCGAGGACGGCGAAAAGGTTCGTCTGATCGGTCATTGGGACGGTGATGAAGAAGCCCGCTGGGTGGGCGAAGAGATCGAGGCGATGGGGCAGGGCACGCGGGGGATGGACCCGATTGGGCCGAACTCGATAGCCATTCTCGTTCGCGCCTCGCATCAGATGCGGGCGTTTGAGGATCGCTTCCTGACCATCGGCTTGCCCTACCGTGTGATCGGTGGGCCGCGTTTTTATGAGCGGATGGAGATCCGCGATGCGATGGCCTATTTCCGCGTGGTCGTGAGCCCTGATGATGATCTGGCGTTCGAGCGGATTGTGAACACGCCCAAGCGGGGGTTGGGCGACAAGGCGCAGCAGACCATTCAGAAGATGGCACGCTCCAACGGGGTGAGCCTGCTGGAGGGCGCGCGGCTGTGTGTTGAGACAAAGGCGATTGGCGGCAAGGGTGGCAAGGCCTTGGGCGAGTTGGTCGAGGGGATCGGGCGCTGGCGGCAAATGCTGACCGGGCCTTTGCGGCAGGTGGGGCCTGCCGACGATCTGATTCAGGAAGAGAATGCCCCAAGCGGGGTCAGCCATATCGAGCTGGCCGAGATCATCCTCGACGAGAGCGGCTACACTGCCCATTGGCAGAACGACAAGACGCCGGAAGCGCCGGGGCGGTTGGAAAACCTCAAGGAATTGGTCAAGGCGCTGGAATCGTTTGATAACCTGCAAGGGTTTCTGGAGCATGTCAGCCTGATCATGGACAACGAATCCGACGATCGGGAGCCGAAGGTCACGATCATGACGCTGCACGCAGCCAAGGGTCTGGAGTTTCCAGCGGTGTTCCTGCCGGGCTGGGAAGACGGGCTATTCCCCAGCCAGCGGAGCATGGATGAGAGCGGGTTGACCGGCCTCGAAGAAGAGCGGCGGTTGGCTTACGTGGGGATTACGCGCGCGGAAGAGGTCTGCACGATCAGTTTCGCGGGCAACCGGCGGGTCTATGGGCAATGGCAGAGCCAGTTGCCCTCGCGCTTCATCGACGAATTGCCGGAAGAGCATGTGGAGGTTCTGACGCCGCCGGGGCTTTACGGGCATCAGGGGTCGGTTTCGGCCAGTGCGTCGCCGATTGAACAGACGATGGCGGGCAGCAACCTGCATGACCGGGCCTCAAAGGCGGATGTCTATAACTCCCCGGGCTGGCGGCGTTTGCAGGCCAATCAAGGGCAACGCCCGATGCGGCAGCCGTCTGAGGCCAAGAACATGACGATTGACGCGGATGCGGTCAGCGCGTTCACCATCGGCGACCGGGTGTTTCACCAGAAATTTGGCTATGGCGAAGTGATGAGTGTGGAGGGCGACAAGCTGGGGATCGAGTTTGACAAGGCGGGCTCCAAGCACGTCGTGGGCCGGTTCCTTGTGGCCGCTGGCAGCGAAGGCGGTGGGGACGTACCGTTTTGAGGTGCGTCTGACTGCGGGATAACCCGCTATCGACATTTTGCCCTCAACCCTTAGGTTTTCGCGGAACCGCCCCTTCGCGAAAAAGGATGACGTCATGCCGGCCCGCTTCATTGCCCCCTCCCTCTTGGCCATTGGCCTATGCGCTACACCTGCCGCCGCGCAGGAGTTTCTGAGCCGGGCGGAGGTTGAGGCCGTGATGCAGGATTTCGCGTTCTGCTATCATCCGAGCGACCGGTTCTCCTGTGCCTGGGCAGAGGTGTATTCGGAATTCGGCGAGGATCATGTGATCCTGCATACGGCGTCCGCGGTGTGGGAAGAGCCGCTGGAGGTGCAGCGCTATCGCTTGAACTGGGTCGATAACGCCTTGTGCATTCCCTATGAAGATCAGGGGCTTGAGGCGGCTTGGGAGGCCGAGGGCTATCGGTTTGCCTTCGATCTGTCGGGGCTGACGGCCTTGGATGATGAGGTTTTGCCAGAGCGGATCGAACGCCTGCGCGAAGCTTCGCCGCGTGAATTCTGCTTCCGCTACACGGTTGATGATGCCGGGCCGGATGCTCTGTTCCAGCACGTGTTCCGCGACGGTGTGGTTGATGAAGCTCTTGATCCAATTGCGCTGATCCCGCTGTTTTCCAGCGGTGTGGCGATTGCGCCGTCTGGTTAACCTTCGGACGGCAGCAGCATCGGGTAGAGCGACAGGACCAACAGGGCGGCCATTGTCCAGTTGAATGCTTGCAGACGGCCCGGGCCGTCCAGCCAGCGGCGGATTTGCGTGCCGCCCCATGCCCACGTGAAGACGGAGGGCAGGTTCACCAATCCGAAGACCAAAGCCACCAGTACGGCACCGATCCATCCACCATCGTCGGGCGCATAAGTCGTCTGCGCATAGATCGACATGTAGATCGCCTTCGGGTTCACCCATTGAAAACCCGCCGCTTGCAGAAAGGTAAGCGGCTTGGCGTCGTGATCGGCGTCTTTGGGCGGGGCGGCGTTGGCGACTTTCCACGCCAGCCAAAGCAGATAGGCGACGGAGATGACGGTAAGGGCAGTGCGCAACCACGGGATGACCTCAAACACCTGCACTAACCCAAGGCCGAGGATCAGGGTCATGGCCGCGTGGCCCATCGAGACGCCCAACATATGCGGCAGCGTGCGGGACAGGCCGAAATTCACGCCCGAGGCCATCAACATGATGTTGTTGGGCCCCGGTGTGATGGAGGAGGCGAAGGCAAACAGGACGAGGCCGTAGAGAAGTTCGTATGACATGGCGCAACATTAGGTGCGTGTGGGGGCAATGAAATTGCGAAGTTGTCGACCTTGCGGTATAGTTTGCAACAAATGGCGAAGATTGATGAAAAAGACCACCAGATATTGCGAGAGCTTGCGCGCGACGGCCGGATCTCGAATCTCGATCTGGCGGAGCGCGTGGCGCTTTCACCATCGGCCACCTTGCGCCGGGTACAGGCGCTTGAGGCGGCGGGCGTGATCAGCGGTTATCGCGCCGTGCTGGACCAATCCAAGCTGGGGATCGGTTTTATCGCTTACATTACAGTAGGTTTGGGGACGCACACCAAGGCGTCACAGGCCGCGTTCGAGGCCGCGATTGCCCGCTCTGACGAGGTGCGGGAGTGTCACAACATTACCGGCACGGTCGAATATCTGCTGCGGGTCGAGGTGGCCGACCTGCCCACCTACAAGCAATTTCATACCGATGTGTTGGGGGCGCTGCCGCAGGTGGCGACGATCACGACTTTTGTGGTGATGGGGTCGCCAAAAGACACTCGGGCATAAAGCTCAGGGCATAAAAAAACGGCGATGATCCAAGGGAGGAGAGGATCATCGCCGCATATCTTGGCCCCTTCCAAGGGAGGAGAGGAAGGCGCCTATGGCATCGCTCCAAAGGGAGGAGGAGGAGCTTTGCCGGTCGTCACGGTCCCGATTTGGGAGGAGAGGGACCGATCTTCAAGACCCGTTGCCGAGCCTTTTGTTGGTGCGGACATGCCCAAGGGAGGAGAGGGCTGCCCGCCATTCCATGCACCAAGGGAGGAGCGGCGCATGGTATTCTGTGAGTGCCTCAGGCGTTCTTGCCGTAGGCGGCTTCCAGCGCGATGCGACGGACCATCGAAGGGTTGATGCCCAGGTCAGCCATTTCGCGTGCCGAAAGCTCATTCAGTTCGTTGAGCGTGTTGCGGTACACGCGCCAGTTGCGATAGGCCTCAACCGCATCGGTGCGGAGGGCTGCAAAGCGGGCGGCCAGCGATTCAGATGCTGCGCGGTTGCTCGTTACATATGCCATTTTACTACTCTCTCATCGGTCTACTGCGGTCCGGACCCCTTGTCCTTGGACCGCGTTGGTGATTGGGTCGTTGCCCTGTCCCGATTGAATTTAGGCCAATGCTGCGATTGCACAATAACCGATGCGGAAATGCTGCTATGCAGCAGGCGCATGACACATTTCTGTTACATTACGTATGGTTAACAGCATGGTAATTGCAGGCGGAGCCTTCGCAGACCGGCAGTTTCGATTGTTCTTCGGCGGTGTTTTCTTTGCCGTTCAGGCGATCTGGATCCAGCGTGTCACGTTGGGCTGGCTGGCTTGGGAGCGCACGGGCTCGGCCAGGGTGGTTGGATTGGTCGCGGCGCTGAGCCTGCTTCCCACGTTGTTTGCGGGGCCATTCTTCGGAGTGCTTGCGGACCGGGTCGAAATCAAGCGTGCAGCACTCGTGACCAACGGTTTGATGGCGCTGGTGTTGGCGGTGCTGGCGATGATTGCAGGGCAGGTGGGCCCGGTGGGCCTTGGGGCGGCGGCCTTGGCGATTGGGATCATCTCTGCCGCGCACCATCCGATCCGTATGTCCCTGGGGCCACGCCTTGTTGAGGCCGAGATGGTGCAACATGTCGTCTCGGCCACCGCGTTGAACTTCAACATCGCGCGTCTGGTCGCGCCGGTGTTCGCCGGTTGGATCATCGCCACGGCGGGCGGGGGAACGGCCCTTTGGATTGCAGCGGTCTGTTATCTGCCGATGTTGGCGGTTCTTCCTGTTCTGCGGCCAAGGGCATTGCAGCCGCGCGCGCCGTCGCCGTTCCTGACGGATCTGCGCGACGGGATTGGCTATGCCGTCAGGACTCCGCTCATCCGGCAGGCTTTGTTGATCACGTTGGTCTTTGCCACGGTCGCACGCGGCGCTTTGGAGGTTTTGCCCGTGCTGGCCGATGGCGGGTTCGGGCGTGGGGCGGCGGGCCTTGGCTTTCTGACAGGCGCGGCGGGGGCGGGGGCGTTGGCCTCGGCTGTGATGAAGGCGGCAGGCGTAGGGGCCGTTGGCGCGCGTATTCCGTTGGCGGTGTGGGCGGCCGCGATGGCCGGGCAGGGGGCGGTGATCGCCATGGGGCTGGCGCCGAGCTGGCCCTTGGCCTTGGCGGCGACCGCGCTGACTGGGTTCTGCGCGACGTGGTGCGGGGTCAGCCTGCAATCCGCCATTCAAACGGACTTGCCCGACGGGTTGAGGGGCCGTGTGATGAGCCTTTGGGTTGTCGTGGGCTTCGGCACGGTAGCTATCGGCTCACTCGGGATCGGCGCGTTGGCCGACGCCACGGATGTGGGCAACGCGCTGGCCGTCGCAGGGGCCTTGGGGGCTGCGGCAATGGGGGCCGTCGCCGTGGGGGTGCGCGCCCGGGCAAATCACCCTATGTGAAGGGAAACGCCTCTGCCCGGAGTCCCCTGACATGTCCCAGACCCGCGAAACGATCCTTGATGCCTTGCGCGCAGTGGCCCTGCCCGATGGTGGTGACCTTGTCAGCCGCGATATGGTGCGTGCCGTGCAGGTGCAGGGGGCAAAGGTCAGTTTCATCATCGAGGCCGCCACGCCAGAGGCCGCGCAGGCCATGGGCCCGGTGCGCGATGCAGCCCAGGCGCTGGTGGAGCGGATGGATGGCGTTGAGAGTGCGATGGTTGCCCTGACAGCGCCAGCACCGGCCAAGGCCGCGGAACCAAGCACGCCCCCGCCAAGCCTGAAGGTGGGCGGGCATATGAAACCGCAGGAAGGGCCGATGAAGCCATCCGGTGTAAAGCGGATCATCGGGATCGGCTCGGGCAAGGGCGGAGTTGGCAAATCCACGGTCTCCACGAACCTGGCGGTGGCTTTGGCGCGGCAGGGGCGCAAGGTCGGGCTGCTGGACGCGGATATCTACGGGCCGAGCGTGCCGCGCATGATGGGTGTAAACAAGCGCCCGGCCTCGCCCGATGGCAAAACGATCATTCCGTTGCAGGGGCATGGCGTGACGCTGATGTCCATCGGCTTCATGCTGCCCGAAGAGAAGGCCGTGGTGTGGCGGGGCCCGATGTTGATGGGCGCATTGCAACAGATGCTGACGCAGGTGGAATGGGGCGAGTTGGATGTCCTGTTGGTCGACCTGCCGCCCGGTACCGGTGATGTCGCGATGACGCTGTGCCAGAAGTCAGACGTGACAGGGGCCATCATCGTATCGACCCCGCAGGATGTGGCGCTTTTGGACGCGAAGAAGGCGCTCGACATGTTCAACACGCTCAAGACGCCCATTCTGGGCCTGATCGAGAATATGGGCGCGTTCCATTGCCCCAATTGCGGGCATGAAGCGCATATCTTCGGGCAGGGTGGGGTGATGAGTGCGGCGGCTGAGGCCGGGTTGCCCTTCCTCGGCACGTTGCCGATTGATCTGGAGACCCGCGTGGCGGGCGATGCCGGTGTGCCGATTGCGTCGGGTGATAGCCCGATGGCGGAGGCCTATGCCGCCCTCGCGCGGCGCTTCATTGACGGTGGGATGGCCTGACACCGGGTCACCCACAGGTGAAACGAATCACCTGAAACCAGAACAAACCGGGACCATTTGAATGGCCCCGGGATTTTCTGGGAAAAAACTTCCACATTCCTCCACTTTCTTCCGTCACCGCCCGTGGGCCCCATATCGTGGGATTGTCCTCCATTTGGACACAATATGGGGCGTCTAGAGGTGTGCGCTCGACACAAGATGCAGTGCTGGAGTGGGGTCAAAATCAATAGATTGGGGCAAAGTGGAGTAAAAAGGTGTTGATTGGGAGAGTGTCCCATGAGACAAACAGTCATCGGCAGAACGAGACAACAACGGGTCGCAAAGACCTGAACCAAAAACAAAAATAGGCAGGTTCATACAGGCATCTCATTACGCCGAACAAAGAGATCCGGCGCGCAGGCGAGCAGACATCCCCCCAGGTAGTTTGCGCAGTCGGACACCCCAGAAATGGGACGAGGGCGGCGGTTGAGGAGTGGCAGCTTCCTCAACCGCCGTTTCCATTTCCGGGCAACGAAATACGGCCAGACTTTGGCCAAATTGTGGCGCGAAGACGCGCCCGGGACATGAGGCAGCAAGCACGTGGACGCGCGCTTTACAGGAACAAGCACCGTCAAGGTTGACGGGAAGGGCCGGGTCTCGCTCCCGGCCAAGTTCCGTCGCGCGTTGCAGGCCGCGGATGCCGCCTGCGGCCCCGGCGATGCGCCGCGCCTCTACATTGCTTACGGCAATCCCGCTTATGATTATGTCGAGTGCCTCTCGGGCGATGCATACGACGATCTCGATGCACGTATTCAGGCCATGCCCGAGGGCGAGGCTGAGCGCGAAGTCCTTGAAATCCTCTTCTATTCGCTCTGCGATGAGATCGTGGTCGACGATGCGGGCCGCTTCGTGCTTCCCGGTGCGGCGCGCGAAAAGCTGGCGCTGGACGGCGAGGCCGTGTTCCAGGGTAAGGGCACCAAGTTCCACATCCTCAAGCCTGCCGACAGCGAGGCATCGAAGGACAAGCTGGCGGCGATGCTGTCCAAGCTTGGTGAGGGCAAGGAGTTCTTCAACCCCGTCTCCCTTGCGAACCCGCCCAAATCCACCCCGGTGAATGACGATGACGCATGACCGACGCCCCACATATTCCCGTTCTTCTTGGCGCAATCCTGGAGCACGTGGGCCCGATTACTGGCGTTTGGTTGGACGGAACCTTCGGCGCTGGTGGATACGCCCGTGGATTGCTGGATAGGGGGGCGGATCTGGTGATTGGGGTGGATCGCGATCCTTTGGCCTTCGAAATGGCAGGTGTTTGGGCCGGGACCTACGGGGACCGGCTTCGGCTTGTCCAAGGCACCTTCTCTGATCTCGATGAATTGGCGGGTGAGCCGCTGGACGGTGTGACGCTTGATCTGGGCGTATCGTCGATGCAGCTGGACTTGGCTGAGCGTGGCTTTTCCTTTATGCGCGACGGTCCGCTGGACATGCGGATGGGGCAGACGGGTGTGTCTGCTGAGGATGTTGTGAATGAGGCGTCCGAGGCGCTGCTGGCCGATATCCTGTTCCACTACGGCGAAGAACGCGCGGCGCGCCGGATCGCCAAGGCGATTGTGGCAGAGCGGTTAAAGCATCGCATTAGCTCCACCCTGCAACTTTCTGAGATTGTTGAGAAGTGTCTACCGCGCAAGAAGCCTGGTCAGAGCCATCCGGCGACGCGTAGTTTTCAGGCCATCCGCATTGCGGTGAACGATGAATACGGACAATTGGCGCAAGGCCTGATGGCCGCTGAGCGTGCGTTGAAGCCCGGTGGCAAGCTGGCCGTTGTGACGTTCCATTCCTCAGAAGATCGGATCGTGAAGCGTTTCATGACAGAGCGCTCCAGCACCGGTGGCGGCGGCTCTCGCTATGCGCCTGAGGCCGATGCCAAGGTGCCGGCCTTCACGCTAACGCCGCGCAAGGCGATCCCGCCGAGCGATGCGGAAATCGCGCAGAACCCACGCGCTCGCTCGGCCAAGTTGCGCATCGCCACGCGCACTGATGCGCCTGCTCAAGACATCGACCCAAGCCAGCTTGGCCTGCCCGACGTGAGGTTGAACTGATGCGCCTGACCACCCTCATCGCTGCGATTGTCGTGATTGGCCTGGGCTATTGGGCTTACCACCAGACAATCCAGACCCAGATGGCGGACCGCCAAGTGGACCGTTTGCAGCGCCAGATTGCGGCGGAGCACGAGCGTTTGGGCGTTCTGCGCGCCGAATGGGCCTACCTGAACCGGCCCGACCGCTTGCGCGAGCTTGCTATGTTCAATTTTGAGCGCCTTGGCCTGCTGCCACTGGCGCCCGACCAGTTCGGCGATGTGGCGCAAATCCCGTTCCCGCCGCCGGAGCCGGAAGAGGTCGCCCCGGAGCTTCTGCAAGGAACATCTTCGCTACCGGAAGGGGAGATTGAGCCACTATGAGCCTTCGTATCCCTCTGCGCCCATTGACCCGCATCCTCGATGCCCGTGCGCGCGGCGAAAACCCAGATAACGTTGAAAAAGAGAACCTGCGCCTGCGCCACGAGGCGCAGCGTGATAAATTGCGGGTAAGGGCCGAAAGCCGCCTGTTGCTGGTGGCGGCCTGCTTCGTGATGGCGTTTGGAGCGGTGGGTTACAAGATGGCCGCGCTCGCCACCGCTGTGCCGACTGAGCCGCGCATCATCAGCCAGGGTCCGACAATCCTGAACACACGCGCCGACATCACGGACCGCCATGGGCGTCTGTTGGCTACGAACTTTGCCACCAATGCGCTTTATGCGCATCCGCAGGATATCATCTATCCGCGTCGCGCTGCGGACGGTCTGGCCGAAATCTTCCCTGAGATGGATGCAGAAGATCTGTATCGCCGCTTCACGGGCGAAAGCCGCTTCATCTGGCTGCGACGTTATATTTCACCCGAGCAAGAGCAGCAGGTGCATGACATCGGCTCGCCCGGTTTGCTGTTTGGACCGCGTGAAATGCGGCTTTACCCCAACGGCTCCATTGCGGCGCACGTACTGGGCGGCGCAAGCTTTGGCGAAGAGGCTGTCAACGCCGCTGAGGTGATCGGGATCGCCGGGGTCGAGGCTCATTTCGATGAGGAATTGCGTGACCCGAGCCGGGTTGATCCGCTGATGCTGTCGCTCGATCTGACGGTGCAGGCGACGGTCGAGGAAGTGTTGGCCGGCGGCATGGCCCTGATGAACGCGCGCGGTGCTGCTGCGGTGCTGATGGATGTGCACACCGGTGAAGTTATCTCGATGGCCAGCCTGCCTGATTTCGACCCCAACGCGCGGCCCCGCCCGCTGTTGGAAGGCGACCAGGCGGATAGCCCGTTGTTCAATCGTGCCGTGCAAGGCGTTTACGAATTGGGAAGCGTTTTCAAGACGTTCACCATCGCGCAAGCACTGGAGCTGAACCTGTTCAGCCCCTATGACATGATCGACACGACCGGCCCGCTCCGGATGGCCGGTTTTGCGATCCGCGACTTCTCGAATTACGGGCCTGAGCAATCGGTGGCCGATGTTCTGATCCATTCGTCCAACATTGGCACGGCCCGCATCGCACGGGTGATTGGCGCGTCCCGGCAGGAGAACTTCCTCGCCTCGCTGAACCTGTTGGAGCCGACGACCGTGGAGCTTGTCGAGGCACCGTCCGGCCGTCCGCTGACGCCGCCGCGTTGGGGCGAATTGGCAACCATGACCATCAGCTATGGTCACGGGATTTCGACCAGTCCGTTGCATCTGGCGGCCGCCTATTCCACCATCGTGAATGGCGGGACGGAAATCATCCCGACATTAGAACGCCGAGAGGAGCCGCAGAACGGCGAACGCATCATCTCGGAGGCGACGAGCGTTGCGATGAACGCACTGTTGCGCGCGATCGTGACGGACGGCACGGCCAGCTTCGGCGAGGTTGAAGGGTATCATGTGGGCGGCAAGACGGGCACGGCCGACATGCCACGCCCCAATGGCGGCTATTACGAGGACCGCAACCTGAACACCTTCGCCAGCGCCTTCCCGATGAATGACCCGCAATATGTGCTGATCGTGACCTTGCAGGAGGCCGCGGAACTGAGCGGCCCGCAACCGCGCCGCACCGCCGGATGGACGGCAGTTCCCGTCGCCGCAGAAATCATCCGCCGCACCGCCCCGCTTCTGGGTTTGCGGCCTGACATTGAACATCCCCTTGGTTTGCAGCTATCCAACTCCTCAAACTGAGGGGGGCTGAGCAGGTGGCCGCAAAACGACTTTCTGATTTGGGCCTGACACCGCGTGGTGACGATGTTGCCGTTACGGGTGTTGCTCTTGACTCCCGCAATGTCGAAAAAGGCAATCTTTTCGCGGCTTTGCCCGGCACACGTGTCCACGGTGGCGAATTTATCCAATATGCGCTGCGCATGGGCGCGGGCGCAGTTCTGACCGACCGGGCTGGGGCTGAGATTGCCAAGGCAGAACTAGACGCGTCTGATGCGGCCCTGGTTGTGGTGGAAGACCCGGCAGGTGCCTTGGCCCATGCGGCAGCCTTGTATTTCGGTGGTCAGCCGGACTGCATGGTTGCGGTGACGGGAACCAACGGAAAGACGTCTGTCGCGAGCTTCACGCGCCAGATCTGGGAAGCGCTGGGGCGTGAGGCTGTGAATATTGGAACCACTGGCGTTGAGGGCGCATTTGCGGCGCCCGGTATCCACACCACGCCGGAGCCAGTGACCCTGCATAAGGTTTTGGCAGACATGGCGGCTGGCGGTGTGACCCATGCGGCGATGGAGGCGTCTTCCCATGGGCTCGACCAAAGGCGCATGGATGGCGTGCGGCTGGCGGCGGCGGCGTTCACGAACCTGACGCAGGATCACCTCGACTATCACGGCGATATGGAGACGTATTTCCAAGCCAAGCTGCGGTTGTTCAACGATCTTTTGCCCGAGGATGGCGTGGCGGTTGTGAACATGGACGACACATACGGCCCGCGCGTGGCTGAGGCCTGCGCAGCGCGTGGCGTCGAGGTTCTGGGTGTTGGCCAATACTCGGAGGCTGCGCTGAAGATCACCGGGCGTCGGATTGATGAGACCGGGCAGGATGTGCTGTTCCGCTGGCAGGGGGAGGCGCGGCAGACAAGGCTGGACCTGATCGGTGCGTTCCAAGCGATGAATGTGTTGACGGCGGCGGGGCTGGTTATTGCTGGCGGCGAGGCCCCGGATGATGTGTTCGCTGTGCTGCCGAAGTTGGAAGGTGTCCGGGGCCGGATGCAATTGGCCGCGCGGCGCAGCCATGGTGCGCCGATCTACGTCGATTACTCCCACACGCCGGATTCGCTTGAGGTCGCTTTGAAGGCCTTGCGCCCGCATGTTCTGGGCCGCCTGATCGTTGTGTTTGGGGCCGGTGGGGATCGCGACAAGGGCAAGCGCCCGTTGATGGGTAAGGCCGCGGCGGAGAATGCGGATGTGTGCATCGTGACGGATGACAATCCGCGCAGCGAAGAGCCGGGGATCATTCGCATGGAAGTGCTTTCGGGCTGCCCCGAGGCAAATGAAGTCGGTGACCGCGCGGAGGCGATCTTGCGCGGGGTGGATATGTTGGAGCCGGGCGACGCGCTTCTGATCGCGGGCAAGGGGCATGAAACCGGCCAACAGGTGGGCGATGTGGTCTATCCTTTTGATGATGTTGAACAAGCCTCGGTCGCAGTGGCTGCGCTGGAGGGGTTGGTATGAGCCTTTGGACGGCAGCTGAGGCCGCAGCGGCAACCGGCGGCGCGGTCGCCTCGGACTGGGTGGCGGACGGCGTTTCCATCGACACGCGCACATTGCAGCCGGGGGATCTGTTCGTCGCATTGGAGGCGGCGCGTGATGGGCACGAATTTGTCATGCAGGCGCTCGAGAACGGCGCGGCGGCGGCGATGGTTTCCCATGTGCCGAACGGTGTGGACCCGGAAAAGTGCCTGATCGTCGGCGAGGTGCTGCCAGCATTGGAACGGCTCGGCATCGCCGCGCGCGCGCGGACAGAGGCGAAGGTGATCGCCATCACCGGTTCGGTTGGCAAGACCACGGCCAAGGAGATGCTGCGCAAGGCTTTGGAAGGGCAGGGAAATATCCACGCCGCCGTGGCCAGCTACAATAACCATTGGGGTGTGCCGCTGACGCTAGCGCGGATGCCGGTGGACACGGATTATGCGATCATCGAGATCGGCATGAACCATGCCGGTGAGATTGCGCCGCTGACCAAGATGGCGCGGCCGCACGTGGCGATGATCACGACAATTGCGCCTGCACATTTGGAGAACCTCGGCTCGATGGAGGCGATTGCAGCAGAGAAGGGCGCGATATTCGAAGGGTTGGAGCCGGGTGGGATTGCGGTGGTGCCGCTTGATGCGGACACCCGCGACATTCTTTTGGCCGCGGGGCAGGCCCACGCGGCGGAGGTTGTCACCTTCGGTGAGACGGACGGCGCAGACCTGCAACTGAGCGACGTGATTGTCTCGGACGAGTCCACGATCATGCGGGTGGCCACGCCGGACGGTGCGCGATTGGCGAAGCTGTCGGTGGCTGGTCGGCACTATGCCAGTAACGCGGTCGGCGTCATGCTGACGGTTGCGGCAGCAGGGGCGGATTTGACGCAAGCCACCATGGCCTTGTCGCAATGGCAGCCCGTGGAGGGGCGCGGGCAGCGCGAGCGCATCACGTTGAGCCGCACGGACGACATTGCAATCGAGCTGATAGACGATGCATTCAACGCCAACCCAACGTCGCTTGCGGCAGGGCTAGAGGTTTTGGCCGGGATCGAGCCGACGCGTGGTGGACGGCGCATTGCTGTTTTGGGCGATATGCTGGAACTGGGCGATGACGCAGTGTCGATGCACGCCGAGGTGGCCGAACTGCCCGCGATTGAAGACGTGGAGCAAGTTCATACATGCGGGCCGCTGATGTCACATCTGCACGGCGCATTGCCGGGCGCAAAACAAGGCCTGCACACGGAAACAGCAGACGAGATGTGCCAACAGATCGTGCGCGAATTGCGCCCTGGAGACGTGGTTCTGGTTAAGGGATCCAAGGGATCGAAGGTGTCCCGCGTGGTTGACGCGCTGCGCAAACTCGGGCAATCGGTTGAGGCGTGAGAGGTGAGGAACCGCTAGATGTTGTATTGGCTGAGTGACCTTTCGGACGGCGGTGGTTTCTTCAACCTGTTTCGCTACATCACCTTCCGCGCGGGCGGTGCTTTCTTCACCGCATTGGTCTTCGGCTTCATTTTCGGGCGTCCGCTGATCAACATGCTACGCCGCAAATATCAGCACGGCCAGCCGATCCGTGAAGACGGCCCTGCCAGCCATCTTGAGACGAAGGCCGGGACGCCGACGATGGGCGGGCTATTGATCTTGGCGGCTTTGACCCTGTCGACGCTGCTTTGGGCGCGGATGGATAATCCCTATGTCTGGCTGGTTTTGGGCGTTACGGTGTGTTTCGGTCTGATTGGCTTTGCGGACGATTGGGCGAAGGTCAGCCGGAATACGACCGCCGGTGTGTCGGGCAAAATCCGCCTGGCTGCGGGCTTTGCGGTGGCTTGTGCTGCGGCTTTGGTTGCCGCGCAGCTGCACCCGGTGGAGCTTTCCAACCATCTCGCCTTTCCAGTGTTCAAGGATGTGCTTCTGAACATGGGGTGGCTGTTCATCCCGTTCGCGATGATCGTGATTGTCGGCTCCGCCAATGCGGTGAACCTGACCGATGGGCTTGACGGCCTGGCAATCATGCCGGTGATGATCGCGGCAGGCACGCTTGGGGTCATTGCCTATGCCGTGGGTCGAGTCGATTTCACTGAGTATCTAGATGTGCATTACGTGCCGGGAACCGGGGAATTACTGATTTTCACCGCTGGTCTAATCGGCGGCGGCCTTGGTTTCCTTTGGTACAACGCGCCACCTGCGGCCGTGTTCATGGGTGATACTGGCTCGCTCGCTTTGGGCGGGGCCTTGGGCGCCATTGCAGTAGCCACGAAGCATGAGATCGTGTTGGCCATCGTCGGCGGATTGTTCGTGGCCGAAGCTGTATCAGTCATCATTCAGGTGGCCTATTTCAAAGCCACCGGAAAGCGCGTGTTCCTGATGGCGCCGATCCACCATCACTATGAAAAGCGCGGATGGGCCGAGCCGCAGATCGTGATCCGGTTTTGGATCATCTCGCTGATCCTGGCGCTGATTGGCTTGGCGACGCTGAAATTGCGGTGAGCGCGGCATCTTCGGCGAATGCACGGCACTGAAGGGCGAAGGTCGCATGGCGCTTTTCGATAAATGGGTGCGGGCCGAGGTTCAGGGTCGCCGCGTAGAATGCCTGAACACTTGGTTCAATGGAGCGGCTATTTTTGTTGATGGCGTTGAGGTCGCGCGCAACATGGGCAAGCTGGCTTTAGACGAAACGCAGCCCTTTGTAGAGGCGCAGGTGGATGATTTGCACATCGAAATGCATATCCTGTCGATCCTCTTCACCCAGATAGAGGTGCGCGTGAACGGGCAGTACGTGGCGGGTGACCGCCTGATCAAGGAGAGCGGCCAATGATCCCTGTTTTGGGCTTTGATGGGACCAAGGTTCTGGTTCTGGGATTGGGCCGCTCGGGCTTGGCAGCGGCGCGCGCCTTGCGGGCCGGCGGGGCAGAGGCCCTGTGTTGGGATGATGGTGAAGCGGGCCGGGCCCGTGCCGAGGAAGAGGGGTTTGTGCTGCGCGACCCGATGAAGGGCGGCGCGTTTGAAGATGTTGCCTGTTTGATAACGTCTCCTGGCATCCCGCATCTCTACCCCGCACCACACCGCGCGATTGCGGCGGCTTATGCGGCGGGAGTGCCTGTCGACAATGACATCGGGCTTTTCTTTCGCTCTCTCGCGACACCGGAATGGGACCGGATGGAAAGCCCCCCGAAGGTTGTGGCCGTCACTGGATCGAACGGGAAATCCACGACGTCCGCATTGATTGCGCATGTGCTCGACGCTGCAGGGACGGAGGTGCAACTGGCCGGGAATATCGGGCGCGGAGTGTTGGATATTGATCCGCCGGCGGATGGCGGGGTGGTGGTTTTAGAACTCTCTTCCTACCAGACTGAGCTTGCTCGTGCGCTGACCCCGGACATCGCTGTGTTCACCAATCTCAGTCCCGATCATCTGGATCGCCATGGCGGGATGGGCGGCTACTTTGCGGCCAAGCGGAGGTTGTTCGCAGAAGGCGGTCCGGAACGCGCGATTATCGGTGTGGACGAGGCAGAGGGGGCTTATCTGGCCGGGCAATTGAGCGAAGGGCCAAGCGACCCGCGCGTGATCCGGGTGCGTTCGGGCAAGATCGGTGATGCGTCGGGTTGGGAGCTTTCGACGCGCAAGGGCTGGCTGAGCGAAGTGCGCAAAGGGAGGCAGGTCGCGTCGCTTGATCTGCGCGGTGTGCCGGGGCTCCCGGGCGCACACAACCACCAGAATGCCGCCTGCGCCTACGGCGTGGCGCGCGCCTTGGGCATTGCGCCGCGCGTGATCGAGGATGCGTTCCAGACGTTCGAGGGCTTGCCGCATCGGTCGCAGCGGGTGGCAGAGATCGGCGGCGTTGCCTTCGTGAACGACAGCAAGGCCACGAACGTGGATGCGGCGGCGAAAGCCTTGGGTGCGTTCAAACGCATTCGCTGGATCTGCGGCGGCTTGGAGAAGGAAGGCGGCCTTGATGGGCTATGGGAAGCGGCAAACGCAGTGACCAAAGCTTATGTGATCGGGCGCGAGGCAGAGGCCTTTGCCATGCGTCTTGGGGACATCCCGAGCGAAGTTTGCGGGGATATGGCCACGGCCGTGGCGCGGGCGGCGGAAGAGGCGGAAGAAGGCGAGACCGTTCTCCTGGCTCCAGCAGCCGCAAGTTTCGATCAATACGATAGCTTTGAGGCGCGGGGCACAGATTTCATCGCACAGGTTGAGGCGCTGAAGCGTTAAGGGCGCGAAATTGCCAGCCTGCGAGAAGCGTCACCAGAAGCGCGTCAGCGGCGAGTAAGACACTGCCTGTAACTGTGGCGGTTGCGCCGAGCGCGAGCACCCCCAGCAGCGCGACCACATAGGCGGCAAGGCCCACTAGGTTCACGCGTGTCCACCACGCGATGGTCGCACGTCCGGCGGCCCACATCAGCATGAGCATGTGCACGATCAGCGCCCCACCGAGGACCTGATACGTTGTGCCGTGGATCAGCCCAATGGTTTCGGCCAACGGCGCAGACATCAATACACCCGCAAGCCCTGTCACCAGAGAGGCCAGTGCATTTGCGCGGAGCGCGCGGGGCAGGGTGGGTGGTCGTGTCATTGCATCAAGGTGCCGGGCGGCGTGTTCGGTTGCAAGGGGCGGGCGCCTTGATGCGCGCAACACGAGACAATCAACGTCACATCAATATGGGGGTTTGTCCCTATGTCGCGCACGGCGCTGCTTGGGCGATACCCTTCCCAAGCCGGCTGCGCCCCTTCACCCCTTGCTACCCGGCATTGATCTTTAACCCTCCTGAAAGGAGGCCCATTATGAAAACGATCTTCTCTGTCCTGGCTCTTTCTCTTTTGCCCATTGCAGCGCCTGTCGCTGCCGAAAGCCCACCGGTTCCGGGTATTCCGGTGCAAGGTTTGTTCAACGATCCGTTCAATCCATTGCCGTTTTTCGAGCCGATCAGCCGTACCCGGATCGAGGTCTATGTGACCGACGAGGCGACGACATGCCCTCGTATTTGGAACGCCCTCGATTGTCCTGTGGTGGTTCACGCCGATGGCACGCGTGAGGGTATGGTGATCCGCAACTACACGCATAATGGTGCCGGGCCGGTGATTGTGGAGCGGATCGAGTACCCCAGCAGCGTGTTGGCCACAGACGCTTGGCCATTGCACTTCGTGGTCGTGAGGGAGTGATCCGATGAAACATGTGTTCCTTATCGCGGCTCTCGTTGCGTCCGGTCCGGCGCTTGCAAATACGTACCTCGATACCATCGTTGACGGCTTGCCGCCGGTGGTCGCCGAGACCCCCATGGTTGTTGAGGTTTTGGCGGAACCCGGCGGCTGCATGGTTCACCCATTGGCTGATCTGGCTGAATGCTACCGCGTGCGTATGCCGGACGGCAGCACTCAGGATCATTTTATCGAAGGCTTTGATGGAAACGGCCCCGCTCGGCTTCATGTGAACCGCCTCACCTATGATTGGTCGCAAAACACGCTCAGCCATCCGGTTGTGCCGGGGTTTTCACTGATTGAAAGACTCGACTGACGCCAAAGCCGCGCCGAATTTTTTCAGCGGCGCGGTCAACCAAATACTTTTTTTTGAAAGATATCTCCAATGACCAAAGCATTTTCCATTCTCGCCCTGACCTTTGCCGTGCCGCTGTGCACAGCGGTACCAGCCATTGCCTGCTTCTCAGATCATTGTCCGACCCAAGAGGTTCAGTCCCAAGACGCAAATCGGTCCGGGTTATTCCCAGGCGGCGCAACCGCCCGTTGGGTGCAGGAATATTGGACGCTTGAGGAAGGCCATTTGTCTGCGGCCTCGGCACCTGGCGACGTTCCGGCAGGGTCACAGCAGGTGGTCAATCCGTCCACTGGCGTCATCCAGAGCACGATCGGAGACCCGCTTCATATCAGCCACTCCCCGAATGCTGTGCATGCCGTGATGCTTACCCGGTAAGCCTGTCACACTTTCCCTAGCCAGCCCTGCAATTTCAGGCTAAACTAAGCGGATAGACCCGGGAAAACCCGGGCTTGAGCAGAACACGCGGTGGCAAACATCGCATCGGCAAGGCAGGCGATCCATGACTGAAATGGCGCACGGCACGGTTATCGTGCACACGGGCGACGCGGTTATTCCGCGGTGGTGGAGCACGATTGATCGGGTGACACTCGGTTGTATCTTCGGGCTTTTCGCGATTGGCATACTGTTGGGCTTTGCAGCCTCGCCGCCTCTGGCTGAACGCAATGGGCACGAGCCATTTTACTACGTCATCCGCCAAGCTATGTTCGGCGGCCTCGCGCTAAGCGTGATGGTGCTGGTGTCCATGATGACGCCAACAACCGTGCGGCGTTGGGGTGTCGTGGGATTTTTTGCAGCAATCGCTGCGGTCGCTTTGCTTCCGGTATTCGGCACCGACTACGGAATGGGCGCAACCCGTTGGTATTCGTTGGGCTTTGCGTCCTTGCAGCCTTCCGAATTCCTCAAGCCGATGTTTGTGGTCTTCACCGCGTGGATGATGGCGGCCAGCCAGGAAGTTGCGGGGCCGCCGGGCAAAAGCGTTTCGCTTTTTGTGACCATAATGATCGTCGGCTTCCTTGCGCTGCAGCCCGATTTCGGGCAGGCGGCGCTGATCATCTTTGCCTGGGGCGTGATCTACTTCGTTGCTGGCGCGCCCATGCTAATCCTTATGATCCTTGCCGGTGTCGTCGTCGGCGTGGGCGTGTTGGCCTATAACTCATCTGAGCACTTCCAACGCCGCATTGACGGATTCCTGAGCGATGAAGTGGGTGAGAACACGCAGCTTGGCTTTGCCACCGACGCGATCCGCGAGGGTGGGCTGTTTGGCACCGGTCTTGGCGAAGGCTCCGTCAAATGGACCCTTCCGGATGCACATACCGACTTCATCATTGCCGTGGCGGCCGAAGAATACGGTTTCGTGCTCGTCGCTGTGATCATAGCCCTGTTCCTGACGATTGCGCTGCGCAGCTATTTCCGCCTGATGAAAGAACGTGATCCTTTCGCGCGCCTTGCAGGCACCGGGCTTGTCAGCCTTCTGGCCTTGCAGGCCTTCATCAACATGGGCGTGGCCGTACGGCTTTTGCCCGCGAAAGGCATGACCCTGCCGTTCGTCAGCTACGGCGGCTCGTCCCTGATTGCGACAGGCATCGCGGTCGGTATGCTGCTGGTGTTCACGCGGACACGTCCGCAGGGCGATATTGCAGATCATCTTCTGACACGATCAGGACGGGCATGACGCAAAAGCACCTCATCATCGCTGCGGGCGGTACTGGCGGGCATATGTTCCCGGCTCAGGCCTTGTCTGAAGTGATGCTGAGGAAGGGCTGGCGCGTGACGCTTTCTACGGATGCGCGCGGGGCGCGCTATGTCGGCGGGTTTTCCCACGCGGTCGAGGTCCGTCAGGTGGCAAGCGCTACATTTGCACGGGGCGGTGTGCTGGCCAAGCTGGCTGTTCCCTTTCGTATCTTCGGTGGCGTGCTCGGCGCGACGTTCCGGATGTGGCGCGAAAAGCCCGATGTTGTGGTGGGATTTGGCGGCTATCCCACGATCCCGGCGATGGCGGCGGCGGTTTTGACGCGGCGACCCCGAATGTTGCATGAGCAAAACGGTGTCCTCGGACGCGTGAACCGCATTTTCGCCAAACGCGTGGCCCATGTGGCCTGTGGCACTTGGCCAACCGAAATGCCCGAAGGCGCAGATGCGCGCGACACGGGAAACCCGGTGCGAGCGGCGATTGTAGAGCGGGCAGGGGCGCCTTACACGCCCCCCGGTGATTGGCCGATGAGCCTGCTTGTATTTGGCGGAAGCCAGGGCGCGCGCATCCTGTCCGATGTTGTCCCCGCCGCGGTCGCGCTTTTGCCTGAGGATATTCGCCATCACCTGCGCGTCAGCCAGCAGGCCCGCGAAGAAGATGTGGAGCGTGTGCGCACCGCCTATGATGAGATGGGCTTGCGCGCCGAGGTTGAGACATTCCTGCACGATATGCCGACCCGCCTTGCCGAGGCGCAGCTGGTGATTTGCCGCTCCGGCGCGTCGTCTGTTGCCGATATTTGCGTTGTCGGTCGCCCGGCGATCTATGTGCCGCTGGCCATCGCCGTTCGCGATGAACAGACCGCCAATGCCCGTGGCCCTGTCGATGCCGGTGCCGCCGTGCTGATGCCCGAAAGCCAAATGACGCCTGAAGCCCTGGCCGAAGTTATCAAATCCATTTTGACCCAGCCTGAGGCCGCCACCCAAATGGCTATTGCGGCCCTTTCGGTTGGGAAGCCTGATGCCACCGAAAGGCTGGTTGCACTCGTAGAAAATCTGGTCGAAGAGCGCGCCTGAGCAACAAGGAATATCCCAATGAACGCCGCCGCCACGAAACTGCCCACACAACTTGGCCCGATCCACTTTGTCGGTATTGGCGGGATCGGCATGTCGGGGATTGCCGAAGTTCTTTTGAACCATGGCTACCAGGTGCAGGGCAGCGACCTGAAGCCATCGAAGATCACGGAGCGACTGCGGGACCTGGGTGCGCAGATCTTTATCGGGCAAAAGGCCGAAAACCTTGAAAACGCAGAGGTCGTCGTGATCTCCAGCGCGATTAAACCAGGCAATCCGGAGCTTGATGCGGCGCGCTTGGCTGGCCTGCCAGTGGTGCGGCGGGCCGAGATGCTGGCCGAGTTGATGCGCCTGCGGTCGAACATTGCTGTCGCAGGGACGCACGGGAAAACCACCACGACAACCCTTGTGGCAACGCTGCTGGACCACGGCGGAGTTGACCCGACGGTGATCAACGGCGGCATCATCCATGCCTATGGCTCCAACGCGCGGGTGGGGCAGGGCGACTGGATGGTGGTTGAGGCCGACGAAAGCGACGGCACCTTCAATCGCTTGCCCGCGACGATTGCCATCGTCACCAACATCGACCCCGAACACATGGAACACTGGGGGACGGAGGAGAATCTTCATCAGGGATTCCTCGATTTCGTCTCTAACATCCCCTTCTACGGCGTGGCCGTCTGCTGCACCGATGACCCCGACGTGCAAACGCTGGTAGGCCGCATCACCGACCGCCGCGTTGTAACCTTCGGCTTCAACGCACAGGCCGACGTGCGTGCCATGAACCTGACCTATCAGGGCGGCGTAGCGCATTTCGACATTTCGCTGGCCGCAGATGACATGGTGATTGAGAATTGCCGCTTGCCGATGCCGGGAAATCACAATGTCTCCAACGCCTTGGCTGCCGTTGCTGTTGCACGTCATCTGGGCATGAAAGCCGATGAAATCCGTGAGGCTTTGGCAGGCTTCAAAGGCGTGAACCGACGCTTTACGAAAGTGGGCGAGGTTGGTGGGGTCACCGTGATCGACGATTACGGCCATCACCCGGTTGAGATTGCCGCGGTGCTGAAAGCCGCCCGCCAAGCGAGCGAAGGCCGCGTAATCGCTGTTCACCAACCGCACCGCTACAGCCGTCTGCATTCGCTGTTCGAGGATTTTTGCGGTTGCTTCAGCGAAGCAGACGTAGTGGCCATCGCCGAAGTCTATGCCGCTGGAGAGGACCCGATTGAGGGCGCCAGCCGTGACGATCTTGTCGCCGGCATGATCCGCCACGGGCATCGCCATGCTCGTGCCATAATCGACGAAGATGATCTGGAACGACTCGTGCGCGAGCAGGCACGCCCCGGTGACATGGTGGTGTGTCTTGGTGCGGGCACCATTTCGGCCTGGGCCAATGGCCTGCCGGAGCGGTTGAAGGACTTGGATAAGAAAGTGGTTGGCGTATGACAGCGAACGCGTCCGTTTGCGGAGGTTTGATGTGATGCCCGGTGTCGGCTGGATCACAATTCTGACCGTGCTTCCGGGCCTTCTGGCTTTCGGACTGTCGCGCAGGTTCGGCGCGCGCGCCGGCTGGATTGTTGTCGGGTGCGTCGCCCTTCTGAATTTGCCCAACGTCATCGGCCATGTTTCGCTGCTGATCGGAACGCCGGAAACGTCTGGATCGGCGTTCGAAATGCCCGGCGATGCCACCATCGGGGCAGGTGGCTACCTGATGCTAGGGACGTTCTTGTTCGTCTTTGCAACACTGGTCTCGGCCATCCTCGGAGCCGTTTTCGGCGCCCGGGGCAGGCAGGAGGCCGTAGAATGAGCCTCGCGTTAATCCTCGCCAGCTTCTGGATCGTCGCTTCTGCGTTCACAGCGATGCTGCCTTATCGAATGCAGTTTCCGCCCGGTATCGCGCTGCTGATCCTGTCCGTTCCACTGCTTGTCTTCATTGGTATCAGCCACGGCTTTATCTGGGTGGCGCTGTTTTTGTTCGCCGTGGGTTCGATGTTCCGCAATCCGCTGATTTACTTCGCAAAACGTCTGACAAGGCGGACAGTTTGATGCCCGTTTCGCTGATCCTTGCATGCATCTGGGCGTTGATCGCTTGTGCCGCCGGCATGGGGCCGCGTCGCTTTCATATCCCGGCGGCCTGGGTCCTTATCCTGACAGGCATCCCGCTTCTGGGATTCGTCACCTATCAGACAGGTCCATTCTGGGGCATCGTCTTGCTCCTGGCGGGTGCCTCGGTCCTCCGCTGGCCGCTGATCCGGCACGGTCAGCGCATCCGCCGTGCTTTGTACGCTGCGCAGGCGGAGGACGAAGCAGGCTGATGGATACCCTTGTTCTCTACATTGGATTCGCAATCCTTGCAGGCATGGCAGCTGGTTACATGACCGCGCGACTTGGCACACGGCGCATGGTTCTGGCTTTATGGTCTGCCAGTGCGTTGACGATTGCGGCCGCGATCCTTTGGTCCGATGCTCATGGCGGCAATGTGGATGCTATCCTGGTGGTTTACGGGATGTTGGTTCCGTTTGCCGGTTGCGCAATTGTTGCAGGGGCCTTGGGCTTGGCAGTGCGATCTGTCGTGACGCGGGCTGGCACGGAATGAGCCACGACATTCCGGACGTGCGCGGCCGCCTGACGCCGAATCGTGATCTGTCTGGCTTGACCTGGCTCCGCGTGGGCGGTCCAGCCGAATGGTTATTTCAACCCGCAGATGTCGAAGATCTCGCCGACTTCCTTGCGGCGCTTCCCCCTGAAATGCCTGTGTTTCCAATGGGGGTTGGGTCAAACCTCATCGTGCGCGATGGCGGATTGCCCGGCGTGACGATCAAGCTGGGGCGACCGTTCATGGATGTCGCAGTCGATGGCAACAAAGTCACGTCGGGGGCAGCGGCCCTTGACGCGCGGGTTGCGAAGGCCGCGGCTGATGCGGGCGTTGACCTGACGTTTCTCCGCACCATTCCGGGCTCGCTTGGCGGCGCACTCAAGATGAATGCGGGCTGTTATGGCAGCTACGTCGCCGATCACTTCGTCTCGGCCGAAGCGGTTCTGCGGGATGGATCACGGGTCACGCTCAAAAGCAGCGATATTGCCTTCGACTACCGTCAAACGGACATACCGGACGGGGCCGTTGTGACCTCAGTCACACTTGAGGGTCCAATGGCTGAACCCGAAGCGCTTCATGCACGCATGGATGAACAACTCGCAAAGCGCGACGCGACCCAACCCACAAAGGAGCTGACGGCAGGCTCCACGTTCCGAAACCCGGCAGGTTTCAGCTCAACCGGCAAGGCCGATGATACACACGAGCTCAAGGCGTGGAAGGTCATCGACAACGCCGGAATGCGCGGTGCGACGCGGGGCGGGGCCGAAATGTCTGAAATGCATTCCAACTTCCTGATCAACAAGGGTGGCGCAACTGCCGCAGATTTGGAGGGATTGGGCGAAGAAGTCAGAAAAAGGGTTTCCGAAACCCAAGGCATCGATTTACAGTGGGAGATCATGCGGGTGGGGGTTCCTACCGGCAATTCATAATAGCAAGGGTCCGCGAAAATCGCGGGCATAACCGACCCGGCAGGCACGTATCTGACGGGCAGTTTGAGGACCAGGCGGTGGCAGGGCAGAGCAGCCTCCCCTCCCGCGTCGTCGTTTTGATGGGTGGCCCCTCCGCTGAACGCGAGGTGTCGCTGAGCACCGGACAAGGGTGCGCCGAAGCGCTACGCGGCGAAGGTTTTGACGTGATCGAACTCGATCCCGGTGCCTTTGGCTCGGGTGAAGACCTGTGCGCATCGCTTCGGGCGGCCAAGCCCGATGTTGTTTTCAACGCGCTGCATGGTCGCTGGGGCGAAGATGGCAGCGTGCAGGGCCTGCTCGAATGGATGCGCCTGCCTTACACGCATTCCGGTGTGTTGGCCTCGGCTCTCGCCATGGACAAGACCCGCGCCAAGGACGTCTACCGCCGCCACGGCCTTCCCGTCGCGAATTCCGTGATCGCACCGCGTGACCGCGTGCGCACCGAGCATGTGATGGATGCGCCTTACGTGGTGAAGCCCAACAATGAAGGCTCCTCTGTTGGCGTCTATCTGGTGCATGAGGCTGCAAACGGCCCGCCGCAACTGGATGACCAAATGCCCGAAGAGGTGCTGGTAGAGCAGTTCGCCCCGGGCCGTGAGCTGACCTGTTCCGTCCTCGGCGATGGCCCGAACGATCCCGGCGCGCTGACCGTGACCGATATTATCACGGACGGTTGGTACGACTACGACGCGAAGTACAAACCCGGCGGCTCCCGCCACGAAGTGCCCGCGAATGTGCCGTCACAGATTTTCGATGCCTGCATGGATATGGCAGCCCGCGCCCACACTGCGCTTGGCTGTCGCGGTGTTAGCCGCACGGATTTCCGTTGGGATGAGACCAAAGGCCTCGATGGCCTGATCGTCTTGGAAACGAACACACAGCCCGGCATGACGCCCACCTCGCTGACGCCGGAGCAGGCCGAGGCGAAAGGCATGTCGTTCGGCGCGCTGTGCCGTTGGTTGGTGGAGGATGCGTCATGCGATCGTTGATTGCCCGCAAATCGTCTGTTCCCGCACAGCCTGTGGCACCGCATGATCCGGCCCCGTCGCGGCTCAGCTACCGGGTGCAGCGCCTTTGGCTGACGCCCGTTTTCCGCAAGGCGTTGAATATCGGTGTTCCGCTGTTCCTGCTGTTCGCCGCGATCAGCTGGTATCTGAGCGATGAAGAGCGTGTCGCAAGCCTGTTCGACGCCGCCTATGAGATCCGGCGCGAGGTCGAAAACCGCCCCGAATTTCGCGTTAACGTTCTGGGCATTGATGGCGCCAGTGAGGACGTCACCGAAGAGGTACGCGCAGCTCTTGCGATTGATTTGCCGATCTCTTCTTTCGATCTCGACCTTGAGGAACTGCGCGGACGGCTTGAGGCTCTGCCCGCCGTGCGTACAGCGGATCTGCGCATTCAGACCGGTGGCTATCTAGCCGTCCGTATTGATGAACGCCGCCCTGCCGCACTTTGGTTGACCCATGAAGGCCTGTCGATCATCGACCATGAGGGCCATTTTATCGCCGGGTTCGGCCAGCGCGAACTGGATGGGCCTTTGCCTTTGCTGGCAGGTGAGGGCGCGGACCTCGCTGTCCCCGAAGCATTGGAACTGATCGAAGCGGCCCTTCCGCTCGGCGACCGTGTGCACGGATTGGTGCGCATGGGCGAGCGGCGGTGGGACGTTGTTCTAACAAATGACACCCGCATCATGCTGCCTGAAACTGGCGCACGCGGGGCGTTCGACCGGGTGCTGGCCCTGCATGACGTGGGTGAGATCCTCTCACGCGATCTGACGGCTGTTGATTTGCGCAATCCAGGCCGCCTGACGGTGCGCCTGACCGATGGTGCTATGGAAGAGTTTCGCCGCATCCGTGCGTTGGTGGCGAATGGGACGAGTGGAGAGAACCAGGGATGACGTTGCTCTATCAGACGCAGCGGGCCATGCGGGCCAAGCGGACGGAAGCCATGCGGCGCGGTGTGATTGCCGTTCTAGACATCGGCACCTTCAAGGTTGCTTGCCTTGTGCTGCGCTTTGATGGCGCGCAGGTCGAAGATGACGGCATTGGTGCTATGGCAGGGCAGTCCTCGTTCAGGGTGATCGGGGCCGCGACCACCCGTTCACGTGGCGTGAAATTCGGTGAAATCGACACGGTCCACGAGACGGAGCGCGCGATCCGCACCGCCGTACAGGCCGCCCAGAAGATGGCGAATGCTCGCGTGGATCATGTGATCGTGTCGCTCAGCGGGGCGCGTCCACGCAGTTATGGCCTAACTGGTGAGGTCGAGATTCAGACGGGCGCTGTTGAGGATCACGATATTGGCCGCGTTCTGGCGATGTGCGATATGCCGGAAATCGGGCAGGGCCGCGAAGTTCTGCACGCGCAGCCTGTGAATTTCTCCCTCGATCATCGCACGGGCCTCGGCGATCCGCGCGGACATGTCGGGAACCGTTTGTCTTGCGACATGCATCTACTGACGGTGGATGCAGCCGCGATCGAAACACTTCTGCACTGCGTGAAGCGCTGCGATCTGGAGCTGGCCGGTGTCGCCAGCGCGCCATACGTTGCGGCCATGTCCTCGCTCGTGGAAGACGAGCAGGAACTCGGCGCAGCCTGCATCGACCTTGGGGCCGGGGCAACGTCGCTTTCTATCTTCATGAAAAAGCACATGATTTTTGCTGATACTGTTCGTATGGGCGGCGCCCATGTGACGCGCGACATCAGCCAGGGCCTGCAAATCCCCGTCGATGATGCGGAGCGGATCAAGACCAAGTTCGGCGGATTGATGGCCACGGGCCTCGATGATCGTGAAATCATCGAGCTCGAAGGGCAGACTGGCGACTGGCACCACGACAGGCGCACTGTCAGCCGTGCGGAATTGATCGGCGTGATGCGCCCCCGCGTTGAGGAAATCCTTGAAGAAGTGCGCGCGCGTTTGGATGCCGCCGGTTTCGAGCATCTTCCGTCCCAACGGATCGTTTTGACAGGCGGAAGCGCGCAAATCCCCGGCCTCGATGGCTTGGCCAGCCGCATCCTCGGCAATCAGGTGCGTCTTGGGCGCCCGATGCGCGTCGCTGGCCTTCCGCAGTCCGCTTATGGTTCAGCCTTTTCGGCCTGTGTCGGCCTTTCGCTGTTTGCGGCCAGCCCGCAGGATGAATGGTGGGACTTCGACTTGCCAGCCGACCGACTGCCTGCACGGTCCATCCGGCGTGCCGTTAAGTGGTTCCGCGACAACTGGTAGGCCCTTCATCTGGGGTGCAGACGCTAAATCGCCGGTTTTCCCGTCACATTGTGGCCACATTTCGCCCATTGGGGGTATTTTCCGCGTGACGCGCCGGAAACGAGTCGGTAGGCTTGCCCCCAATAAATGAGGCAGAACGGCAATCCGGCAAAAGACTGGAGGCCAGGACAGAAACAGGCGGACAGTATCCATGACTCTTAATCTTACCATGACCGACGCTCAGCCTGAGCTGAAGCCACGTATCACAGTGTTCGGCGTCGGCGGGGCCGGCGGCAATGCGGTCAATAACATGATTGACCAGCAGCTGGACGGTTGTGAATTCGTCGTCGCCAACACCGACGCGCAGGCGCTACAGCAAAGCCGCGCCCATAGCCGCATCCAAATGGGTGCGCGCGTGACCGAAGGCCTTGGCGCTGGCGCGCGTCCTGCAGTCGGCGCAAGTGCTGCCGAAGAAAGCATCGAAGACATCGTTGATCATCTGGCGGGCGCCCACATGGCGTTCATCACCGCAGGCATGGGTGGCGGCACCGGTACCGGCGCTGCTCCGATCATCGCGCAGGCCGCCCGTGAACTGGGCGTGCTGACGGTTGGTGTCGTGACCAAGCCGTTCCAGTTCGAAGGCAACAAGCGGATGAAGCAGGCCGATGAGGGGATTGAAGCCCTTCAGAAGGTTGTCGACACGCTGATCATCATTCCGAACCAAAACCTGTTCCGGCTCGCCAACGAAAAAACCACCTTCACCGAAGCCTTCGCCCTCGCGGATGACGTGCTTTATCAGGGTGTTAAGGGTGTGACGGACCTGATGGTGCGTCCGGGCCTGATCAACCTCGACTTTGCAGATGTTCGCGCTGTGATGAACGAGATGGGCAAGGCAATGATGGGCACGGGCGAGGCCGACGGTGAGAACCGCGCGCTGGCTGCTGCCGAGAAGGCGATTGCGAACCCCCTTCTGGACGAGATCAGCCTGAAGGGCGCCAAGGGCGTTTTGATCAACGTCACCGGCGGTTACGATCTGACCCTGTTCGAACTGGACGAAGCGGCCAACCGCATCCGCGAGGAGGTGGATCAGGAAGCCAATATCATCGTCGGTTCGACGCTCGACACCGATATGGAAGGCCAGATGCGCGTCAGCGTTGTTGCCACAGGCATCGACGCGGCCGAACGTCAGGCTGAGGCGCCGATGCCTGCGCGCCAACTGGCGGCAGCTGCTGCGGCCATGACCGAAGCTGAAGCCCCTGCAGAGCAGCCAGCGCCCGCCGAAGTTGCAGTGCCGGAAGCGGCTGAAGCGACCGGGACGGAGCCTTCGCTGTTCGAAGGTTTTGACGCAGCTGCGGCATCCGCTGAAACGGCAGATGTTGTTGCATCGGACGACGTGCCACCGCCAGCTTACCAGCCTGCACCAGCACCCGCCGCGGAAGCACCAGCCCCGGTCCTCGATCAGACGCCGACACGCGCGCCGATCGCCGCCGTGGCCGAGCAACCCCAGCAGGGTTACGTGGCACCCAAGCCAGCTGCCGCTGGCTCGCCCACGCCGGAAGCCCTGGCCCGTCTGCGCGCCGCCATTCAGCGCGACACACCTCGGGCAGAGGTCGAACCTGCACAAGCGCAGGAGCCCAAGCGCGGCTTTGGTATCAATTCGCTGATCAATCGGATGACCGGCAGTGCAGATGATGGTCCTGCTCCGGTTGAGCGTCGGCAGCCCACCATGGGTGCAACACCGGCGCCAGCACCCGCCCCCGCGCAACCCACCTCTGCGGACGACGGCATTGTCGATCCGGATCAGGAACGCATCGAAATTCCAGCATTTCTGCGTCGCCAGGCGAACTAAAGCCAGTCACAAACATCTGGAAAAGGCCAGCCTAGCGCTGGCCTTTTTTGCATTAATAACAATCGCTTGAAGAGTTATCCCCAGAAAACCGGCAAGAAACTGCCGACGCTTTTCAGCATTGTTGCAGCGAGTCACAAAGGTTGAGTTGCCCATGGCGCGCGCCCCCGATAGGCCATTCTCAGCAGCAAAGGCACAGAGCTTAGGTTGCGATGCCGCAGAGCGCCCGAGGTCAATGGGCGCCGCGATACGGGTGGGACAGTTAGTGCAGGCGAAATGATGCAGGCGACAATCCGCAAGATGGTAACGTTCGACGGCGTTGGCCTCCATTCGGGCCAAGGCGCGTCCGTCAGCATTCTGCCGCAAGCCATCAATGTCGGCATCTGGTTTCGTCGTACGGACCTGGATGATGCCCAGATGATCCCGGCACGCTACAACCTGGTTCCCGAAAGCCGCCTGTGCACTCGCCTTGTCGCGGAAGACGGCACAGAAGTTTCGACTATTGAACATATCATGGCCGCCCTTGTCGGCTGCGGCATTCACAATGCCCTTGTCGAAGTGAATGGTCCGGAGCTTCCAATTCTCGATGGCTCCGCCGCGCCTTTCGTGCGGGGTATTCTGGATGCAGGCATCCAGCGCCAGACAGCCCCGATCCATGCATTCGAGGTGCTCAAACCAGTCCGCGTTGAAGATGGCGATGCCTGGGCTGAGCTTGAACCGGCCCCCGGCCTTGAAATGGATTACACGATTAGCTTTGTGGACGAAGCGATCGGCTACCAGCGCCGGATTGAGAAGCTGGCTAACGGTAAATTCGTGCGTGAACTGTGTGACAGCCGCACCTTCTGCCGCCGGGCGGATGTCGACATGATGCAGGAAGCCGGGCTTGCCCTTGGTGGAACTTACGAAAACGCCGTGGTTGTCGATGGCGATGAAGTGCTGAGCCCGGGCGGCTTCCGCCATGCGGATGAAGCTGTGCGTCACAAGATGCTGGATGCGCTAGGCGATTTGGCACTGGCCGGTGCTCCGATCCTTGGGCGCTATATCGGTGTCCGCTCAGGCCACATGTTGACGAACAAGTTGCTTCGGGCACTTTTCGCGACGCCGGGCGCTGTTCGCTTAGTCGAATGCAGCCCCGAACAGGCGGCACGACTGCCCGGTGTCGGGGTCAAAACCGGTGATTTGGCCGAAGTGGCCTAGCCTTTGCCGGGCGATCCACCGCTTTATGCGTGGAACAGGGATTTTGCCCGCAAAAGGAATGTGCTAGATGATGTGCAATCAGCCTCGAATGGGGCGAAACTGATTATCTGCGCCATTGGCTGGCGCTTGGATTTGGGGCCGTTTGCATGAGTACCACCCGCTTCCGTCTTTCTGGTGCTGCGCTTGCGCTGACACTCGTTCTGGCGGGCTGCGGCGGTGGCGGCGGATTGTTCGGTGGTGGCGGTGGCCTCTTTGGCGGCGGCGGTGGCGGTCTGTTTGCCAGCCGCGGTTCCAACCTTCCGCTGGAAGAGCTCGACGCCCAAACAATCTACCAACAAGCCGAATACGAGCTCGAGCGCGGTCAGGCAGACAATGCCGCTGAGCTGTTCATCGAGGTTGAGCGCCTGCATCCCTATTCGGAATGGGCCGAACGCGCGCTGATCATGGCGGCTTTCGCCTACCATGAGGACGGCGATTACGAGGCGGCCCGAGTCGCCGCACAGCGCTACCTCGATTTCTATCCCGGCAACGAAGATGCGGCTTATGCGCAATACCTTCTTGCGCTCAGCTACTACGATCAAATCGACCAGGTCGGCCGCGACCAGGGCGTGACCTATCAGGCGCTGCAAGCGCTTCGCGTTGTGATCGAGCGCTATCCGGACAGCGAATACACGCAAGACGCCATCCTGCGCTTCGACCTCGCTTTTGATCACCTCGCAGGCAAGGAAATGGAAGTCGGGCGCTACTATCTGCGTCGTCAGCATTATACTTCTGCAATCAACCGCTTCCGGGTCGTTGTTGAAGAATTCCAGACCACATCGCACACCCCCGAAGCGCTGTTGCGTCTTGTAGAAAGCTATCTTGCACTTGGCCTGACCGAAGAGGCGCAGACCGCTGGCGCGATCCTTGGCTACAACTTCCGGTCTTCGCCCTTCTACGACGACGCCTATCGGCAGCTGACGGGGCAGGGGCTGTCGTTGGAAGCAGCGGGAGAGAACTGGCTGCGCGAAGTCTGGCAGCAGACCGTTCGGGGCGATTGGCTGTAAGCGGCTTGACGCCCCCAACAGCTTAGGGAACACCCATCCCATGCTGCGCCATCTCGATATACGCGACATGCTGATCATCGACCGGCTGGAATTGGCGTTCCAGCCCGGGTTGAACGTGCTGACTGGCGAAACAGGCGCGGGCAAATCGATCTTGCTGGACTCACTTGGGTTCGTCCTTGGCTGGCGGGGCAGGGCTGATCTGGTCCGCGCAGGTGCCGAGCAGGGGGAGGTTCTGGCGGAGTTTGAACTGGCCGATGGGCACCCCGCCCGCGCCGTTCTGGAAGACGCCGGGTTGCCAGTTTCCGATGAATTGATTCTGCGCCGCATCAACACGCCTGAAGGGCGCAAAACGGCTTGGGTGAATGACCGGCGTGTGTCTGGCGACGTCCTGCGCGCTCTGTCCGACTGTCTGGTGGAACTGCACGGCCAGCAAGATGACAAAGGGCTGCTCGACCCCAAGAACCATCGGAAAATGTTGGATGATTTCGGCGGGCTCGACGGGCTGCGCGACAAAGTTGCCTTAGCTTGGCGCAACAAAGCGGCTGCGGCCAAGGCCTTGCAGGCCGCCGAGGCCCGATTGGCCGATATGCGCGCAGAGGAGGAGTTTCTGCGCCACTCTGTAGCTGAGCTTGAAAAACTCGCCCCTTTGGAGGGCGAAGAGGCCGAACTCGACACACGCCGCCGCCTGATGCAAGGGGCAGAGAAGATGCGTGAGGACGTGGCGCGCGCGATCGAAGAGCTTGGCCTGAACGGTGCCGAGGGCGCAATCGTCGATGCGCAACGTTGGCTTGATGGCGTTGTTGATCAGGCGGAGGGCAAGTTGGAGACCCCGCTTGCCGCCCTGGAACGCGCGATGGTGGAACTGGGTGAGGCGCAGGCAGGCGTTGCAGCGTTTGCCGAACGGCTGGAATTCAACCCGGCTGAGCTTGAGATGGTTGAAGAACGCCTCTTCGCGCTGCGCGGCCTTGCGCGGAAACACAACATTCTGGCGGATGATCTGGCGGGGTTAGCCAGCGAACTATCGGGCCGTTTGGCAGCCTTGGACGGTGGCGAGGCGGAGCTGGCGGAATTGCAGGCGCAGCTTGCAGCGGCGGAACGCGCCTACAGCGATGTGGCAGAGCAGCTGAGCGCCAAGCGCAGGACAGCCGCCAAGAAGCTCGACAAAGCCATGGCTTCGGAACTCGCGCCCCTCAAGATGGAGCGCGCGGTGTTCGAGACGCGCTGCGAGCCGTCCGCGCCGGGCCCCGATGGAACAGACGCTGTCACCTTCACTGTCGCCACGAACCCCGGTGCCCCCGCCGGCGCGCTTAACAAGATTGCATCCGGTGGCGAGCTTTCGCGGTTCCTTCTGGCGCTTAAGGTGTGCCTTACGGCGGAAGCCTCTGGTTTGACTATGATTTTTGATGAAATCGACCGCGGCGTTGGCGGTGCCACAGCCGACGCGGTCGGGCGCAGATTGGCGTCGCTTGCGGACGGCGGTCAGGTGCTTGTCGTGACCCACTCTCCCCAAGTCGCGGCCCTGGGCGCGCATCATTGGCAGGTTGCGAAATCGGTCGAAAAGGGCGTGACCTTCAGTCGTGTGGTGCGCCTGTCGAAAGACGAACGCATAGACGAAGTCGCACGCATGGTGGCAGGCGATACCATCACCGATGCAGCGCGAGAGGCCGCGAAGGCCCTCTTGGGTGGCGGCACCTAAGCCCCGCAAGGAAACGCTGAATTGAAGAGGTGCCGGGTTTTCAAAGCCTTGGCCCTCGTCTACCACTGAAATCAGGCCACCTGACTGGCCGGTGCGCGCGGTGCCGGGGCAGGGATGGCCAAGCATGCCACTTACCGCGCCAAGCAGAAAGAGAGCCCGCCGTGGCCGTACCACCTCGCGGATATGTCCAGACCCAAGCCCATAGGCTGGTGATGGGCGCGCGCGGGGCATGGGCCTTATTGCTGGAAAAGGGGCCAAGCCAGTTCCAATTCTGGCTGATTGCCTTGCTAATAGGTGTACTCGCAGGCTTCGCGGCCCTCCTCTTCCGCAAAGGAATTTCCTGGCTGCAAACCACGCTCTACGGGGTGGAGGATGTGCGCATGTTGCATTCCTTTGCCGAAAGCCTGCCCTGGTGGGTGATCCTGATCATTCCCGTGGGCGGTGGCCTGATCGTGGGCGCGATCCTGCATCATTTCACACCCGATGGCCGGGTGCGCTCGGTCGCAGATGTGATTGAGGGTGCTGCCCTGAACGAAGGCCGGGTCGAGGGCCGGGCTGGCCTCGCCTCCGCTGCTGCATCGTTGATCACACTCGGCTCCGGCGGATCGAGCGGTCGGGAAGGGCCGGTCGTGCATTTGGCCGCCGTCATCTCCTCCAAGATCTCTCGTTGGATCAATGCCGACGGAATTACCGGTCGCGATCTTCTGGGCTGCGCGGTGGCTGCCGCCGTCTCCGCTAGCTTCAATGCCCCAATCGCGGGCGCGATTTTCGCGCTGGAGGTTGTCCTTCGCCACTTCGCCGTGCACGCCTTCGCGCCCATCGTGATCGCCAGTGCTGCGGGCACAATCATCAACCGCCTGGAATTCGGGAATGTGACCGAATTTATGCTCAGCAGCGACAGCATGTTGCAGTTCTACGTGGAACTGCCCGCCTTCCTTTTGCTCGGCATTCTCAGCGGTTTTGTCGCCGTCCTCTTCATGCGCGGTACCTTTTGGGCCGAAGACATGGGCACGGCCCTGCAAAACCGCATCAATTTGCCCCGCTGGCTGCGGCCCGCCATTGCGGGTCTCATGCTTGGTGGAATAGCCATCTGGTTCCCGCACATCATTGGGGTCGGCTACGAGACCACCTCGGCCGCATTGACCGGAGAGCTTCTGCTTTGGGAAGCTGTGGTGCTGGCGATCCTCAAGGCGATCGCGGCTGCAATCACAATCGCCGGGCGCATGGGGGGCGGCGTCTTCTCACCCTCCCTGATGATCGGTGCAATCATGGGCCTCGCTTTTGGCTTGGTGGCCACGGGCATTTTCCCGGATGTCTCTGGGTCCGAGACGCTCTATGCGCTGGCCGGGATGGGGGCCGTTGCGGCCGCTGTGCTCGGTGCGCCGATCTCCACCACGCTGATCGTGTTTGAGCTGACAGGCGACTGGCAGACAGGTTTGGCCGTGATGGTGGCAGTCTCTATGTCGACAGCGATTTCGACGAAACTGGTGCATCGTTCGTTCTTCCTGACCCAGTTGGAGCGTCGCAACATTCACCTCGCCGCCGGGCCGCAAGCCTATCTTCTGTCGATGTTCCGTGTCGGCAACGTCATGCGCCCAATGGCCCACGAAAACGCAGCTCCGCAGGAACGGCTTTTCACTCTGATCGAACAGGGCATTTTTACGGATACCCAAGCGACACTCGAAAGCGCGTTGCCGATCTTTGAACGCACCGGTCTGGACTTCGTGCCTGTGGTGCAGCTGTCGCCGCAGGGTGGACCACCAGCGCTGGAAGGGGCGCTGTTCCATGTGGACGCGCTGAAGGCCTATAACCGCGCCTTGGCAGCGACGGCGGCGGAAGAGCATTCCTGACCAAGCTGGAAACAGAATTTTTCTTTGGAGAACGCCGCAAGGCGCGGCATGGTTAATGCCATGTTCAAACGGATTCTCATTCTAGCATTTTCGATAGCTCTCCTTGCAAACACGGCCAGTGCCCAGGGCGCAGCTGATCGTCTGCAAACCATTCTGGGACGCGTGCCCGTGGCGGCATTGGAGGCGGGGGAGGGCGCGATTGTCGCCGGTTTCGGTAACGGCGATGCGGTGCGCTGGATCGCCGTGCGCGGCGCGCAAGCAGGGCGTAACCCCAATACACCCAACCGGTTCGCGGCGCTTCGGTCTGCCGCACCCAACCAGCAAGCCATCATCGCGGCCAATGCCGATGCCGCCCTGCGGGCCGCGGTCGGATTGCAGGCCAGCGACTGGGTGAACACGTGGGAGGTTGCGCAGGGTGCCGCCCGTGTCGGCGCGCTCGACATCTTCCCAGACAGCGAAATGCGGCTGCGCGGCGCGCTTTATGTACGGGGATTGACCGAGGAAGATCGCGGCGGCACGCCCTTCATGTGGTCGGGTGGCGATGATTTCCAGCCGTCAGAGGACCTGATCGACCCGGCCAATCCATTCGGCGGCGATATGGGCCTGCCCCTTCGCATCGCCTTCCTTGGCGACCGCGCCGTTTGGGCCACGGGATGGAGCGCGCTTGATCTGGCGCTGTCTCCCAATGGCGAGACTTTGGCCTCGCGCGCTGATGCGCAAGCCGTCATTTCCGGGCTACGGCGCGTTGGCAATCTGGGCGCGTTGGTCTCTGTCCGGTGCTGGTTGCGCAATGATGCAACACTTCCCGTGACCGGCGCGGAAGCCGGACCGCTGGAAGGGCTTGCTCTTGCCGATTACGCCAACCGTGAGACCGAAGGCGCCGCGATGGTCCTGCTCGTTGAAGAGGGGCGCGATACCGAGGCGCTCGCCACCAGCCTGCGGGAGGCCTGGCCCATTCTGTCTGAACTCCCGTCTCCGGCGGAGCCTGAGATCAGCTCAGGCGGGCAAACGATCACCATCACCATGCGCAGCGATTGGGGCGAGAATGGCGCGGAAATCAACGACCCCTACGCCGTTTTCCTGAGCGTTTTGGAAGGTGGTCGGCTTGGATTCCTCCTGTCGCGATAGGGTGATGGCGCTTGCGCCGCGCTCCACAAATCGGCCAGAGTTCAGCATGATCAACACGCTCTCAAAGGGCATCGGTGCCGCTCTGGCAGTCTGTGCGCTAGCAGCCCCACCTGTAGCCGCCCAATCAACGTCGTCGTTCCGGCAGGCGCTATCGTCTGTTCCCATCGGGTCTGTCGCCTTCGACCGGCCCTATGTTGAGCTAGAATTCGGCGATCCCGAGGCCGCGTTGAACATCGTAGATCTACGGAACGAAGCGGGGCTTCCGGCGCAAGATCCGTATGTCGCGCATCTCAGTGCGCTTCCCCTGATGTTCCAGCAATCGCTTGTCTTGGTTGAGCGCGACGCGATCATCGCGGCGCTCGGCATAACTCCATTCGATTTGGGTGCATCCTTAACGCTTTCAGCCCCGCCGAACCGGCTGGCGACCGTTGAACTGGCAGCCGAGCCATTGGCGGCACTGCACGCGGCGATGGACGCATCCGACAGTGTCACCATGGAGCAAAGGGGCGGGGCCGATGTTGCATGGGTCGGATCGCAGGATTACGCGATCAATCTCGACCTTCGGGATACGACCAACCCATTCGGCGGAATGCTTGGCCTGTCGGGGCGGTACCTGTTCACTGAAACCGGCATCGCCTGGTCCCCCGGCTGGCCCGCGATTGAGGCCGTGGCGTCCGGGGGCGCGCCGCTCGCGACCGATCCACGTCTTGCGGCGATCGTCGATGTTCTGGACGCGGCGAATGCAGATATGGGCTCCGTGCTCCGCTACGCCAACGGAGTTGTCGCGGATCCGTCGCAAATTCCGGCTTTCGCGCAAGCTAACTTGGGAACGGCAGCGATCGCTTTGAACGCATTGATGACATTCGATCTCGCAACGCCAGAGTCAAACATCGGCCTGATGGTGCTGACTTTTGAGCCTGAAACAGATGTCACTGCGCTTACAGCCACTGCCCAAAGTGTCTTCGCTGAGGGCCTAAGCGTCAGCGCTCGCAGACCTTATTCGGTTATCTTCCCAGATGGGACAACAGTTACCGCCCATCCTGGCGATGTCCCTGCCATCAGCATCATGTCATCCGCAGCAGCTGAAGAAGACATGCTGCCCAACCGTCCGGCCAACAGGCTGACGACTCTACTAATTAGCGGTGACTTGCAATATATCTTGAACCCTTGAGGGTTCAGAGCTTTTCGACGGCAACCCGGTCCGAATAAAAGGCGATATGCCCGGCAATCTCGCTCACCTGGTCGAGCGGGTTTTCATAGCTCCACGCCGCATCCACAATCTCGCCATCGGGGCCCGAAACCGTGAAATAAGTCGCTGTCCCCTTATGCGGGCAGCGCGTGGTCGAGCTTGTCTGTTCCAGAAAGCTCATCCCGATATCTTCGCGCGGGAAGTAGATCACGGGTGGATAGGACCCTTCGGTCAGCTCCAGCGCATTGGCGCTTTCGCCCAGAACCGCACCGCTGGCGCGCACAACCCATGTGCCGGATACCTTACGGATCTTGATATGGTCTGCCATGGTGTCTTTCCCCCCGAAAGTTGAACGCCGCTTTTACCGCGCCCGATTGGGTTTGCACAGGGCACAAGCGCGTTTCGGTCTAGATTGGCGCACACGCGTCCCGTAGCCACGTGGCCGTCGCGCTAAACCCGCCGTCTTCAAGGCGCGGGCCGATCTTTTTCAGGACCTCTGCGTGGTAGGCATTCAGCCAATCCCGTTCTTCCGGGGCCAGCATCTCTGCCACGATCAGGCGCCGGTCAATCGGGGCAAATGTCAGGGTCTCGAACCCCAGCATATCCCGATGCGTATCTGCGCCTTCGGGTGCCTCGACCACGTAAATGAGGTTCTCGATCCGAATCCCAAACGCGCCCTCGCGGTAATAGCCCGGTTCATTGGACAGGATCATACCCGGCTCAAATGGCACTTGCCCGGTCCGCGCAAGCCTTTGCGGCCCTTCATGTACGCTCAGGTAGACACCAACGCCGTGCCCCGTGCCGTGGTCATAGTCGCGCCCAGTCGCCCAAAGCGGCGCGCGGGCCAAGGCATCAAGATGCGCACCGCTGACGCCTTTAGGGAAACGCGCACGGTGGATCGCTATCATGCCTTTCAACACAAGCGTGAAGCAGGTTTTCTCTTCCGTGCCCACCTCTCCCACAGGCAGGGTCCGTGTGATGTCCGTTGTGCCATCCTCGTATTGCCCGCCACTGTCGATAAGGAACAGTTGCCCCATCAGGACCGGAGCATTTGTCTCCTCCGTCACCCGGTAATGGACAATCGCCCCATTCGGCCCCGCGCCGGCAATCGTGTCGAAGGAGATATCCCGCAACGCCCCGCTGTCTGCCCGGAACGCCTCCAACCGCTTGACCACGTCGATTTCGGTAAGCGTGCCGCCCGTGGCTGTTTCATCGAACCAATGCAGGAACCGCGCCATGGCGACCCCGTCGCGCAAGTGTGCCTCTGCGCTACCGGCCAGCTCTGCGGGACTTTTGCGCGCCTTGGGCAGCAGGCAAGGGTCTGCTCCCTTCACGATCTGTGTTCCGGCCCCGTCCAAAGCCCAGCGAACCGCGTCTGGACAGGTGGCAGGATCGACGCGCACGGGGCCTTTGAGTTCGGCAAGTGCGGGCTCAAACGCATCCCACGGGACGATCTTCACATCCGGGCCAAGGTCGAGCCCTTGAAATTTCTCCGGATCCGAGAACACGGCCATTGCGCCGGACGCATCAAGGATCGCAAAGGCCTGCACCACCGGCAAATGCGCCAGATCTGCACCCCGAATGTTGAGCAACCAGTTGATCGAATCCGGCAAGGTCAAAACGACCGCCCCCTGCCCATTCTCCCGCAAGACAGACAATACCTCCGCCCGCTTGTCGGCGCTTGAAACACCGGCAAGCGCCTCCGGGTAGGGCGAAGCGGCACCCTCTGGTCGGCCCGGCCGGACCTCGCCCCAGATGGTATCAACCGCGTTGTCGACCGGGGCAAGGCTGATCTGATGCGGCCCAACTTTGGCCTCCAATCGCGCAATCTCGTCGATGGTGTGGAGCCATGGATCAAAGCCAATCTCGCCGCCGCCTGGCATGTGCTCAATCAGCCAATCCCCCAGCTTCACTTCAGGCCAGTCCACCGGCGTAAATGCGTCTGCTACCTGCGCCTTGACCTGCACGCGGTAACGTCCGTCCACGAAAACGCCCGCAATGTCCGGCAAGATGGCTGCAAACCCCGCCGACCCAGTAAAGCCCGTCAGCCAGGCCAAACGCTCATCACAAGGGGCCACATACTCCCCCTGATGCGCGTCTGCCCGAGGCACCAGAAACCCGTCCAATCCCTGCGAGCCAAGATGAGCGCGCAGGTCAGCCAGGCGTCCAATCCCATCTTCGGGCCGCGTCGTCGCGCTGAAGCTCTGAAACATTTCCGCTCTCCCCCACGGGTCAGGACAGGGAACAAACACCCCATCTTTGTTCCAAAAATATGCAAGAACGCCCCCTCAACCGAAGGCAATCCATGCAATAATGGTGGCACCCTTCGCCCTCCGAGCCGCAATTTTCCCTTGGAAAATTTCCACCGGCGACGGCGTAGCCGGCGCAATCCCTAGCTCGCCTTGCGCATCCCCATCACACGCGCGCGCGCCCGCGGATCGGTGTCGAACAGGCTGGCCAATTGCTCAGTGATCGCACCGGCGAGTTGTTCGGCGTCCGTAATCGTCACCGCGCGCTCATAATAGCGCGTCACATCATGGCCGATGCCAATGGCAAGCAACTCAACCGCGCGGCGTTTTTCGACCATTGCGATCACATCACGCAGGTGCTTCTCAAGATAGTTGGCCGGGTTCACTGATAGCGTGCTGTCGTCCACCGGTGCCCCGTCCGAGATCACCATCAGGATCTTGCGCGCCTCAGGCCGTCCTGCCATGCGCCGGTGGGCCCATTCCAGCGCCTCGCCGTCGATGTTTTCCTTCAGCAGGCCCTCTTTCATCATGAGGCCGAGATTGTCGCGTACGCGCCGCCACGGCGCATCGGCACTCTTGTAGATGATGTGGCGCAGATCATTAAGGCGACCGGGCTGCTGCGGGCGACCTTGGCCAAGCCATTCCTCGCGCGCCTTGCCGCCTTTCCAGGCCCGCGTGGTGAAGCCCAGGATTTCAACCTTCACGCCGCATCTCTCCAGCGTCCGCGCCAGAACATCGGCACAAATCGCGGCAATCGAAATGGGCCGCCCGCGCATGGAGCCGGAGTTATCCAACAGGAGCGTCACGCAGGTGTCGCGGAACTCGGTGTCATGCTCGATCTTGAAGCTCAGCGGCGTGGTCGGGTTCGCTACAACGCGCGCTAGACGTCCGGCATCTAGAATGCCCTCTTCCTTGTCGAACTCCCACGAGCGATTTTGCTGTGCCTGCAAGCGGCGCTGCAACTTGTTGGCCAACCGCGAAACAGCACCCTTCAAAGGCTCCAACTGTTGGTCGAGATATGCGCGCAAACGCTCCAGCTCCTGCGCTTCGGCCAAATCCTCGGCAGCGATCTCTTCGTCATTATCGGTCGAGAACACCACGTAATCGGGATCAGCCTCGGAATGCGGGGCAGGGGGCGGCGGGTCGAGCGGGGCTTCGCCATCGGGCAGCTCCTGCTCCTCCATATCCTCGGTCTCGCCATTGTCGTCCATTTCGACCTGCGCCTGGGAGGCATCCTGCTGCTCTTCCTGGCTGCGCTCGGGCGAGGCTTCGGCCTCTTCTTCCTGATTGTCGTCTTCGCCGGTGGAGTCGGGCTGATCATCTTCCTGATCCTCACCCGCATCCTCATCGGACTCGTCGTCGATATCGTCAGGGTCGTCGCCCAACTGGTCGCCATAACCCAGATCGTCGATCAACTGCCGCGCAAATTTCGCGAACGAGGTCTGGTCTGACAGCACTTCCTGCAGGTCTTCTAGCGTTCCATCGCAGCGATCCTCGATGAACCCACGCCACAACTCCATCACATTGGCCGCCTCGGCCGGCATGTCACGGCCTGTCGCCAGATGGCGGATCAAGTAGCCCGCGGCGGTGGCCAATGGCGCATCGGCCGCATCACGGATTTCGCCATACCCCTTGCGCCGCGCGTCCGAGCCGATCTTGGCATCGATATTGCCAGCGGTGCCGGGCATGTCGCGCGCGCCCATCGCCTCGCACCGAGCCGTTTCCATCGCTTCCATAAGGTCGCGCGCCATAGCACCCTGCGGCGCATAGCGCGCGGCGGTGCCTTGATCATGGTACTTGTGCCGCAACGCAAGCGCATCCGCCGTGCCGCGCGCCAGCAGGACCTCTTCGCGGGTCATGCGGCGGCTAACCTGTGGCAGTCGCACGCTATCGCCCGACAGGCCCGGAGGGTCCACGGTGTATGTGACCGCCAGATCAGGGTCGTCTGCCATCACGCGGGTTGCCTCGGCCAGGGCCTTCTTGAACGGGTCCGCAGGGTTGTCGGATGGGTTGAACTTGCTCATGCCCGATATGTGGACCGCAGACGCGGTGAGGGCAAGGGGAACAGGCCCGTCTAGGGTGCGTACTCCCACCATTCCGTAAGCGTCGCGGAACAGGGCTCCGGCATTGGGGTGTTCCAATCCCAAGCCACTAGGGCGATCGTCTCAGGCTCGATGTTTCCGGTCTCTTCTGATTGGTAAAGCAAAGGCCCCTCAGGGTCCTCGCCGGATCGTTCTGCGAACACCTCCCATGCGCCTGTCAGGATATTCACGTCGCATCGAAAAACACTGGCGTCGAGCCGGTCATAGGTTGCGTGGGTGAAGCCCGCGATCAACAAAGCATCGTCCCGAAACGCGATGGTCAGGGTCCGAGACCAGGGATTGCGGCCTATGCCGATCTGCTCGGATTGCAAAAGCAGTGAGCCATTCTCGGCCGCCTCCAACCAAGGCGCCTGACCGAACATGGGGCCGTTGAACGCGATGTTGCGCACCACGGCCAAAATACTTTGCGGATCGTGGGCCCGTCGATCCGAGAAGATGACCAGATCAGCGGCGTCTGGTTCTTCCTCCGAAGCCAAAAGAACTGCCGTTTCACAGCCATTGCGGGCGTCGATCAGGTCAATGCACAGGCTGTCGATCAGGCGCGGGAGCACCTGCGCCTCGGCCTCTGTCAGCTCTTGGCTAAGGGCAGGGGCCGCTGCGAGCAAGACCGCCGCGAGTGCCAGATACCTCATAAATCGTCTCCAATCTCACCAGATGGCGTCACTGTTCTAAGGTGCGTGGTCAAACCAGCTCGCAAGGATTTCATCGCAATGCGGCGGCGGTTCCCGAAAAGACCACCAGCGCACGTCCGTTTCATCGGGAAAGTCCTGACCGACTGTATCCCAGTCTATCGTATCTTCCATTGACTCCGGATCCACTCGAACGCCAACGGCGCGCCATGTCCCGGCGACCAGATCGACATCGCAGCTGAAATCGCCACCCATCGGGCGATCATAGGTGCTGTACATGTAACCAACGACCTGAAATGCATCGTCGTGATAGGCGATTTCGAGCGTTTCGAACCAAGGATAGCGGCCATGGCTGGACTGTTGCGAATGCACCAGAAAGCTGCCGTTCTCGCCATTGGCCAACCGGGCGCGCTGCCCATCCAGATCGCGGTGCAATGCGAAATCGCGCGCAACCAAAGGCGCCATGGCCTCGTTCGAGGGGACGATCAGCAGATCGACCATGCCTTCCAACGTTTCCGAGGTCAGAAGAAGGACACGGTCGCAGGCCGCGCCACCTGGCGCCACATCAAAGCAGGCCGCATCCACCAACCGTGCGGCGATGGCAGCTTCCATTGCCGTGGGGGCAGGGGCGTCGGCCAAAGCAGGGGCCGACACGATCAGGGCCAACACAGGGCCTGTTATGCGGGATTTGGACAGCATAATCACTCCGCTCAATGCGAAGACAGTGCCCTCAAGCCCGCCGCCCCGTCGAGTGCGGGAAACCCTTACAGCGCGTAGCGATCCACGCAAGATTGTACGGCCATCACTAACTCCCGCCCGTCGTCGGCAAGATACGGCGTGCCATCCCCGACCAATCGTGGGTAAAAGTTCGTCCGCGCGACGCTTTCGGCATGGCTGAAATAGCCTGCCGCCAGCTCTTCAATGGCGCTGAGGCTAGCATCGCCGCCTGCCTCCTGTACCAAAGTCGCAGGCGGGCCGCCGAACGGCAGCGCCTCGACCTGCGCAAGATCGTTGGCGAATTCATAGGCATGGCCGTAAGCCGACAAGACCGCTGCGCAATGCAACGCCATCGCTTCGCCTTCGTCGGGCCAGTTCAGTGGTGAGGCCCCCGCGTGGGCGGCGGACAGGCACACGGCAACAGCCGCGGCCCAAAGCCGTGATTGACGCATTATCTTCCCCTTCACGTGATTGCAGTCGGATCGTTTTTCCGTCCGACCGTCGCGGGCACAGAATAGCAGACGGCGGAAATCCGCCCAAATCACAAATGCAGGTGCCGTTGCGTTATGTTGCTGCCTTGCATGATCTTTAGGCGGTTACGAACCAATCTGGTTCGGCATTGGCACCACACAGCAGGACACAGACACGCTCATCGGCAGCTGGCACATAGGCACGCGATGTGAGCGCGGCCAACGCGACCGCACTGCCGGGCTCGCCCACCAGCCGGGTGCCTTCCCATAGCCTCTGTGCCGCCTCGTAGGTTGCCGCATCGTCCACGATAACGGCCTCATCCACATGGTTGCGGATCGCCTCAAAACTGTCGACGCCAAGACGCGGCCCACCAAGTGAGCCAGCCGCGACGCCGCTGGCAGAGACATCTATCTCCGGCCCCTCACGCAGCGACCGCTCCAACGTGTTCGTGCCTTCGGTCTCGACCGAGACGATCTTGACCCGATCCCGCAACCAAGAGGCTACGCCGCCAATCAAGCCACCGCCGCCTGTGGAGACAAGGATCGTGTCGATCCCGCCGGTCTGCTCTTCGATCTCTCTAGCCACCGTGCCCTGGCCGGTTAGCGTCGGCACCGTGTCATAGGGATGAACCGACAGCGCACCGCTGTCCTCAGCAAATGCCGCATATTCCTCCATGCAGTCCGCGACGGAGCCATCCGTCAGCACAACTTCGCCTCCAAACGCGCGCATCCGGCGCAGTTTTTCTTCCTTCGCGATGGCTTTGGGCACGTAGATGCGGCTCTTGTGCCCCAGCTTAGTGGCCGCGTAAGCCACGGCCGCGCCGTGATTGCCGCCTGATGCGGCGACGATCCCAACCTCAGGCACCTCCCGCGTCAGCATGTTGAAGAATGCCCCGCGCACCTTGAAGGAACCGGTCACTTGCGTGTGCTCAAGCTTCAGCGTGATTGGGCCGGATAGGCCAAGCGCGTCCGCAGGAACGGACAGGATCGGCGTTTTGCGGATGTAAGGCGCGATCAAAGGCGCGGCGTCGGCAATCTCTTGGGGGGTAGGGTAGGGCATGGCCGGACGATGGACCGAGGGGGCAGGGGCGTCAATCCGCTCTCAAAGGTCCGCGCACGGGTCCGATGGCGCAGGGGCCGCCGGTCGCCCCTCGATTCGGCGCGCAATCTCCTGACTCCGCCGCCAAATCCCGAGCGTGTTGCCGGGTAGCCCCACAGCATCGAGAACGGCGCCCTCAACAGCGCCTCGCACACGGCCCTGGACATGCTGGCCTGCACGACATTCCGCCTCCGCCCTGCTTTGCGGAATGACGGGGATGTTTGGCACACCTGGAATGTCGCTGAGGTTCACGCCCGGCGCGAGTTCGGGGTTCAGTTGCGCGTTGATATCAGGCGTTTGAATGTCCGCGACGATCGTACCGCGCGTGGCGCATTGCAGGCGCGTGCCCTGCGGGTCAGGCCCCAAGACTTGGCACACTTCGCCGTCCGCCAAGGTGATGGTCTGGCCCGGCGAATATGCTGGCTGGCAGGCCAGCAGGACCCCCAAACAGGGCAAAATGAAGATGGTGCGGTGCATGACAGAACGCATGAAGTCGCATATCAGGGCCCTGCGTCGAGGGGAAAACCCGTGGCAACGGCCCCCTCATGCGCTTGTTCAGGGCGAAGGGCACAACAATGCAGCACTTCCAGCGATGTTGTGACACGTTCGGGGCGGATAGGTCGTCTCGCTGACTTCGCCCGTTGCACCTGTGTCGCGATCCCGGAACATCATGACGAACGCTTCGTCAAGCTGGTTTACGTTTACTAGGACCAAACCAAGATAGTAGCGGCCGAACGGATCTTGCGAATTGGTCTCCATCCGCTCCACGAGGTGTGCGACTTCGTCCGCTGTAAGGTCGGCGAACTGGGTCGGGGTTGGCAAAAGCAGATCGGTGGCAAGGGCCTCAGCAGGATCGATATTAGGCAGCAACGAGTAGATTCCCAAGCCGTGCCGAACATCTTCAAGCGTCAACCCGGCCCGTCCGCTGACCGCTTGCAACAAGCCCTCAAGATCCGCCGCGAAATCCCCTGCCGCTAAAGCCTCGTCGATCCCTCGAATGACCGCCGTCAGCCGCTGACGACGCTCAAAATCGAAGGGCCGGGGATCAATATCATCACGCAGGGCCGTCACGCGTGGCGGTGAAACATCTGGTAGCCGGTCCGCAGAAAGCTCCCGCTCCAACACCCGCCGCGACCGGTCCCAATCCTGGCAATCGGCTTGCGCCTGCCGCAGGATCGTCAGGAACGGTTCAGGTGGGTCACGCAACGGCTCTCCGCCACGACGCAGGACATCCACCGCGATATCATGCTCCGCCGCCCGCGCCTCTGACAGCGCCCGGATTCGATCCACTGATACTCCGGAATCTTCTGCTACATCCTCGATACGGATAATATTGCCGTAAAGGTCGACCTCAGAAGCCCCAAGCAGGCAGGCTGCCCCATACCAGGCAATTGCAAATCGTGCCTCTTCAACGGATTGGGGCGGGGAGAAGGGCTGGTCTCCCGGCGGGCTCGCCTGCGCAGCCCCAACACTCAAGACAGCTCCCAGCAAAAGCGCCGCTGCCCTCATACCTGACCTGCCGCTACGATGTTTGCAGAATTCAGCACAACGAATGCCGCAAAGGCCACGATGAAGAACCCAAGCCCGGGCCGTTTCCGCCACAAAAGACCAAGGCACCCCAATAACAAAGGGATCGCGATTAATCCGAGCGAAAAGCCAATGAAACCGGCCCAATCAAAGCCCGATGCAACGCCTTCAGATAAGATAATGTAAAGCGGAAAGCCCGCCTGCAGACCCCAAAGCAGAATGAACGTGAACAGCACCCACCACCCCGTCCGGCGACGCGGGCGGGGGGTCGTATCCGTGTCTTCAGCCAAGGCTCATCGAGGCAGCGCTTTCGGGCAGTTCCTCGTCAAAGCAACGCTGGTAGAACTCTGCGACTGTCTGGCGCTCAAGCTCGTCACATTTGTTGAGGAACGAGACGCGGAAAGCGTAGCCCACATCGCGGAAGATCTCGGCATTCTGCGCCCAGTTGATGATCGTCCGCGGGCTCATCACGGTCGAAAGCTCGCCGTTCATAAATGCCGTCCGCGTAAGCTCACCCACCGTGACCATCTGGTTCATCGTCTTGCGCCCGGCTTCGGTGTTGTAATGCGGGCATTTGGCCAGAACGATGTTCACCTCGGCGTCATGGCTAAGGTAGTTCAGTGTCGCCACGAGGCTCCACCGGTCCATCTGCGCTTGGTTGATCTGCTGCACGCCATGATAAAGGCCGGTTGTATCGCCCAGACCGACAGTGTTGGCCGTGGCGAACAGGCGGAAGTTCGGGTTCGGCGTGATGATCTCGTTCTGGTCCATCAGCGTCAGCTTGCCGTCATGCTCCAGCACGCGCTGGATCACGAACATCACGTCCGCACGGCCCGCGTCGTATTCGTCGAACACGATCGCAACCGGGTTGCGTAGCGCCCAAGGCAGGATGCCTTCGTGGAATTCGGTGACCTGCTTGCCGTCGCGCAGCTTGATCGCGTCCTTACCGATCAAGTCGATCCGGCTGATATGGCTGTCGAGGTTTACACGCACCGTCGGCCAGTTAAGCCGCGCGCCGACCTGTTCGATGTGCGTGGATTTACCTGTGCCGTGGTAGCCCTGAACCATAACGCGGCGGTTGTTGTTGAAGCCAGCAAGGATCGCCATCGTGGTGTCGGGGTCGAACTTGTAGGTGCTGTCCACCTCAGGCACGCGGTCGGTGCGGTCAGCAAAGCCCTTCACCTTCATATCGGTGTCGATGCCAAACACTTCCCGAACCGAGATCTCTTCGGTTGGCTTTGCATCGATGTTCAAGCTGCTTCCGTCGGCCATGGTGCCCTCAAATTCGTCGGATATTCGCGTCGCGTCGGGATGCAACATATATCGGGGGGCTGCAAGGGGAAGGGGTGGTTGGATCGATGCAGAATTGTGATTGGAATTATAACGATTGGCGTGCTTCTGTCAGGGGATGGCGACGCCGCAAGACCTTGAAAACATTATGGCCCGGATCAAGCTCCGGGACCGCGCGGCATTCTCCGAGCTCTACTCCGCCACCTCAGCGAAACTTTTTGGCGTGGCCTTGCGTGTCTTGAAGGACCGCGCGGCGGCGGAGGACGTCTTGCAAGAGGTCTTTGTTAAGATCTGGAACAAAGCAGACCGCTACGCCGTGACGGGGCATAGCCCGATGACCTGGCTGATCACCATCGCCCGCAACACGGCGATTGATCGGCTTCGGGCGTCTGGCCCCGCGACAGAGGACGTGGATGAGGTTCTTGGCCTCGCCGCCGCCGGGCCAACGCCCGAACAGGCAGCGGTGGCTGCAGGTGAAGCCCGACGGATTGTCGAGTGTTTGGGGGAATTGGAGGCTGACCGCGCTGAAGCTGTGCGGGGGTTCTATTTGGAAGGCTATTCCTATCAGGAGGTCGCCGAGCGGTATGATGTACCGCTCAACACAATGAAAACCTGGCTGCGACGCAGCCTGATGAGCTTGAGGGAGTGCCTCGCGTCTTGACCGACCGCTACGACATATCGCCCGAGATGGGGGTCCTTGCGGCGGAATACGTCCTTGGCACGATGTCGGCTGAGACGCGAGCGGCATTCAAGGCGCGTCTGGTCAATGAGCCTGCTTTGGTCGAAGAGGTCCGCGCGTGGGAGGCTTATTTCGCCACAATGGCCGAGCTTGAGGTCGAGGAAGTGACGCCGCCTGCACGTATCCAACGGGCTTTGGAGGCTCAGCTTTTCGGTGAACCTGCCGGTGCGGTCGAGGCCGCCACGCAATCGATCTGGGAAAAGGTCTCGTTCTGGCGCGGCGTGTCCCTGGCCTCCAGCGCCGTGGCCGTCGTTGCCCTTGGCGTGGCCGTGCTGCCGTACATCCAGCCGCCCGATCCCGGTGCGATGCCTGAAGGGCTGGATGCCACAGGGATTCCGGATGGCACGATCCTCATGACGCATTTGATCCCGACCGAGAACAGTACCCTTGGCCTTGCCGTGACGCGCGAACCCTCAGGGCAGTTGCAGGTGCGCCGGGTCGCGGGCGACATGTCCGATGGCCGCGCGCAGGAGCTTTGGCTGATCGTGGGCGACGGTGCACCGGTCTCGCTTGGCCTGCTGGGTGAGGACCCGTTGACGACCATCGACCCCGATCCGCAGGTTGCCCGATTGTTTGAAGCCGGCGCGGTCCTTGCCATTTCGGATGAACCAGCGGGCGGCTCCCCCACCGGGGCACCCACGGGTGAGGTTCTTGCACTGGGCACGCTTGTCGCCCTCTGATCGGCTCAGAGGCCTGCCATCACGCACCTGTGTTCCCGGATTTTACATTTTATCGCAACGATTTAGCGGCATTAAGCAGCAATCATTGGGACTGCCTGAAACCTCCCATGCCGTCCAACCGTGACTCCCTGCAAGCCCGGCAATCCCGCCGGGCAATGGTTCCGTAATGGCGGGCTGCATGGTCAGGGAGGCGTGTGGACCCGTCCGGCGGAGGGAAGCGGACATAACCGCCCCTTCGCCACCCTTCTTGTCCCCAACCTCCCTGCACAAAGTCTGCGCGAGCCCGGCGGCCCTGTCCCGTGTCCCGGGGTGTCCCCTAGGTGCGCAGACAGAAAGGCCGGGCAATGCGCCCGGCCTTTCGACTGTCTCAATGTCGGTGCTGTGCGGTCAGCGTCAGTTCCAGCAGCTCACGCGAACCGTCATGTCGGCGGCCTCACGGCTCAGGTTTTCGCGGTTCAACGCACCTGCGGGCTGCCCAACCGTTAGACCAACGCCGGCTTCCTGCAACAGCGCGATCAGCTGATCCGAGCGCAATGCCAGTGTCACCTCATCGGGCAGGGTGCGCCCTTCAACCGTGCCGGGAAGGACCATGCCGATGACATTTCCGGTCACATCCAGAACCGGGCCACCGGCCTCGGTATCTGCCGTTGCCACTTCCAGCCGCTGCACGGTTTCTTCACCATTCACACCACGCAAATCGGCCAGACGTCCGAAGGTTGTCGAAGCCGCCGAAAGCGCGCCGCCGAAAGGATAGCCGGCGACTGCAATATCAGACCGCAACCGGGCCGGGCTGTCTGCCATCCGCGCAAAGCCAAGCGGTGCCAGCGCCTGTGTCGGGCGCAGCACGACAATCCCAAGTGCATCATCGCGGAACGTGACCGACGCGTCATAGGCATTGTCGATCAGGATTTGCTGGCACTGACCGGCAACTTCCGTTGTGGTCAAAACCGTGCCTTGCGCATCCAGGAAGAAACCCGTGCGCACCAGATCGGGGGAACGGACGGTAAGGCCGGAGACCATGTCGATGCTTTCATCCAGCCCCTCAGGCACCGCAGCCGGGTCCAACGCGCCGTCAACGGCCTGGAAGGTTTCCTGCATCATCGGCAGGACGCGGGCGATCTGATCGTCCGCCGAAGGCTCCCAGATCAACGTGAAACCCTTCACGGCCCCGCCCACAAGACGCGCTTCGGTGTGGCTGCGTAGGTCTTGCGATTGGCCCGTCAGCAGGAAGCTGTCACCCTGCCGTTCACGCTCACCTTCCAGGGGCACGATCTCAAGCGTTTGCATGATCTCATAAAGGCCAAACAGCGTCGCACGATCGCCCGGCTGACTGATCAACATGACACGCACGCCGCTATCGTTGATCTCTTCGTACTGCGCGAAGGGGAAGTTGTAGCTGTCGAACGCCACCATGGCCATTGGCAGGTCCATCTGGATGCCCGCGCGCTGATCCAGCACGTTCTGCATCCCCAACGCGGCGAGCTCGCCGTTATATTCGTTCAGCAACTGTGCGCGCTGGCGAGTCGTCAGAATACCCGTAGGCTCCATCCCGCGGTCAATCTGATACGCTTCCATTGAGCCGCGCGTGCCGGGGCCGAATGCGCCGTCGATGCCGCCGGTGTAAAAGCCGAACCACTGCAACGCGATCTGCAATTCGTCCCGCTGTTCGCGGGTCAGCTGGCCTTCCGACTGCCGCGCTTCTTGCGGTGTCTCGTCTGGGATATCAACCGGCTCTGGCTCTTCCTCGGCAACGGCCACTTCCTCGACCGCTTCTTCCACAGCAGGCTCTTCATTCAGCGCCGCTTCCGTCGAAACCGCGGTATCACCCTGCAACGTGTTCGTACCGACCGGGAAGAACTGGGTCGCATAAAGATCGCCATCTTCAAGGAACGAGTCCCGTGGGATCAGCCCCTGCGCCAGCAGCTGACGCAGCACAGTCTGGCCAACATCCGGCTCATACGGCCCCAGCGCCACAGCATAGAGGCCGGTGGTCGCCCGAAACCCGTTCACATTCTCAACCAGTTGCGAATAGGCCCGCACGCGCTGTTCGGCGGCGGCAAGGGATTGGTGCGCCTCAATCTGCACCCACACACGGTCCTGCGCCTGCGCGCTCCCCACAGTCAGAACGCCAAAAACGGCCACAAACGTCAGGGCGAGAGCCCCCCGCAAAATACGCATCGCCATGATTATTATCGAAACCCTGTTCTTAGATACCGTGTCTATCCGCGCGCCGGTGAATGCAGGCAGCAAGCGGTCCGAGCGCGACGTTATCTTTGCGCGCCTGTGAATGCACCCTGATTCCCGATAGTTTTCCACAAGGCGTGGCTTAGATGGGACATGCGCGCGACCGGCCCGCGTTGACCCTTGCGGCGCACGGGTCTACTCAGGCGCCGAACCCGACGCCGGAGCTTTGATATGGCCGAGCCCAACACCCCCCGTTCCTTTCAGGAGATCATCCTGAGGCTTCAGTCCTACTGGGCCGCGAAAGGCTGCGCGATCATGCAGCCCTACGATATGGAAGTGGGCGCGGGCACCTTCCACCCGGCCACCACTCTGCGCTCGCTGGGGTCAAAGGCGTGGGCCGCAGCTTATGTACAGCCTTCGCGCCGCCCGACAGATGGCCGCTACGGCGAAAACCCCAACCGGTTGCAGCATTACTATCAGTATCAAGTGCTCATCAAACCCTCGCCGCCCGATCTGCAGGACCTCTACCTTGGTTCGCTGCGCGCCATAGGGATCGATACCGATATCCACGACATCCGCTTTGTGGAAGACGATTGGGAAAGCCCGACCCTTGGGGCCTGGGGCCTGGGCTGGGAAGTCTGGTGTGATGGAATGGAAGTCAGCCAGTTCACCTATTTTCAACAGGTCGGCGGTCATGATTGCCACCCCGTCTCGGGGGAGCTGACCTACGGCCTCGAACGCCTCGCCATGTATGTCCTCGGCATCGACCACGTGATGGACATGCCCTTCAACGACCCCGACGCGCCTATCCCGTTGAAATACGGCGATGTCTTCCGCCAGACGGAAGAGGAATACAGCCGCCACAACTTCGACACCGCCACGACCGAGACGTTGTTGAAGCACTTCGAAGATGCCGAGGCCGAGTGCAAACACATCCTCGATCAGGCCCATGACGATCCCAAAACCGGCAAGCGCATCATCATGGCGCACCCGGCTTATGATCAGGCCATTAAGGCCAGCCACGTCTTCAACCTTCTGGACGCGCGCGGCGTGATCTCTGTCACCGAGCGACAAGCCTACATTGGCCGCGTCCGCGCGCTGACCAAAATGTGCGCCGACGCCTTCGTCCAGACAGAAGCCGGAGGCGCAGACGCGGCATGACGTCTGGAAAAATCCTCGTATCGGTGATCGTCGGCGTCACCGCGATCTTCGGGGCCGCTCTTTGGTGGTTCGTAAATTATGCATTCTATGAAGAACTCGACGATGTCGCCCTGATCGTGCAGCGCGGCGATGGCGCAGCCTTCGAAGTGCCCCTCGATCCCGTCGGAAATCAGGTCAGCGGCATCAACGCCGAAAGCTCCCCGCTGCGGTTCCGTGCCTGCTTCACCCTGCCAGCGGAGCAAGCAGCCGACCTGCTGACTGAGGCTTTCCCTTATGACGACCCCATCCCCTTGGGCGCGCCCGGCTGGTTCGAGTGTTTCGACGCCGAAACCATCGGCACCGCCCTTGAGGCGGGCGAAGCGCAGGCCTTCCTAATCCAGCGTGACATCACCCGTGGCATTGACCGCGTCGGTGCCCTCTTCCCCGATGGGCGCGGCTTCGCCTGGCATCAACTCAACGGCACGCTCGAATAGCCGCCTTGCCCAATCAACACACCGCGCGATAGACCGCGGTCGATACCATCCGCGCCACTGGCGCGCGCCCGATCACAGGACCAACCCGATGCCCGATCTTCTGCTGGAATTATTCTCCGAAGAAATCCCGGCCCGTATGCAGGCGCGTGCAGCCGATGATCTCAAGCGGCTGGTCACCGATGGTCTGGTCGAGGCGGGCCTGACCTATGCCTCCGCCGGTTCCTTCGCCACGCCGCGTCGGCTGGTGCTGACGGTTGAGGGGCTGACCGACGCATCCCCCACCACCACCGAAGAACGCCGCGGCCCCAAAGTTGGCGCGCCCGTCAAGGCCATCGAAGGCTTCCTGCGTGGGGCAGGGGTGGCGCGCGAAGATTTGGTGGAGCGGGAGGAGAAGAAGGGCAGCTTCTATTTCGCCCAAGTCACAACCGAAGGCCGCCCTGCGTCCGACATCATCGCAGATCTCGTCCCCGGCGTGATCCGCAATTTCCCTTGGCCCAAGTCGATGCGCTGGGGCGCGGGGTCCTTGCGCTGGGTGCGCCCGTTGCAATCCATCCTCTGCATCCTGTCTGATGAGGCAGGGGCGGAGGTCGTGCCGTTCGAGGTCGACGGCTTCACCGCAGGCAACACCACCGAAGGCCACCGTTTCATGGAACCGGGCAGTTTTGCCGTTTCGTCCTTCGCGGATTACGAGGCCAAGCTCAGCGCCGCCAAGGTGGTCCTGTCAGCCGAGGCGCGGGCCGAGACGATCTGGCATGACGCCACCAACATGGCCTTCGCCGCCGGTCTGGAAGTCGTTGAAGACAAAGGCCTTCTGGCCGAGGTCGCGGGTCTCGTCGAATGGCCCGTTGTTCTGATGGGGGAGATTGGCGAGGATTTCCTTGGCCTGCCGCCGGAAGTCCTGCAAACCTCCATGCGCGAGCATCAGAAGTTCTTTTCCGTCCGCAATCCGGCGACCGGTCGGATCGAGCGTTTCATCACCGTGGCCAACCGCGAAACCGCCGATCACGGCGCCACAATCATCGCAGGCAACGCCAAGGTGCTCTCCGCCCGTCTGGCCGATGCGAAATTCTTCTGGGACAACGATTTGCGCATAGCCCGCGACGGCATGGGCGCGTGGCGTGAAGGTCTAGCCAACGTGACCTTCGAGCGCCGTCTTGGAACGCAAGCCGAACGGGTCGACCGCATCGCAGCTTTGGCCCACGAAATTGCCCCCATCGTCGGGGCGGACCCCACGGCGGCTGAAACCGCCGCGCGCATCGCCAAAGCCGATCTGAACTCCGAAATGGTCTATGAATTCCCGGAACTCCAAGGGGTAATGGGCAAGTACTACGCGCTGGAAGCCGGCCTCGACCCCGCCATCGCCGCCGTCGCGGAAGAGCACTATGCCCCCCTCGGCCCCACCGACGACGTCCCCACCGCACCGCTTTCGGTGGCCGTCGCGCTCGCCGATAAGCTCGACCTGCTCACCGGCTTCTGGGCCATCGACGAGAAGCCCACCGGCTCGAAGGACCCCTTCGCTCTCCGCCGCGCGGCCTTGGGCGTCATTCGGATCGTCGAAAGCAGCGAATTGCGCCTTCAGCTCGACCGCTTCTTTGACGCGCAACTGGTGCGGCACAAGGGTGGCCTGATTGAGGATGTTGAAACCGACGAGGTCATGGATTTGCTTCGTGAGATTGCGGACCACGGCGTCTTCGGCGCGGCGTTCCGTGCTGTGAAAGAAGCGCGCGGCAAGGCCTCTGATGGGCTGGAGGAGATGGCATCACAAGTCCCTGACAAATCCGACGACCTCCTTTCCTTCTTCCACGACCGCCTCAAGGTCCACCTCCGTTCCGAAAACATCCGCCACGATGTCATCGACGCAGCACTCTCCAAGCCGCCCACCGATGACCTCACTCTCGTCGTCGCCCGCGCCCGCGCGTTGCAGGCCTTCCTCGACACGCCCGATGGCGAAAACTTGATCCAGGGCTACAAACGCTCCGCAAACATCCTCGCGCAGGCCGAAGAAAAGGACGGCGTCGAATATCGCTACGGCGCAGACGCCAAGTTCGCGGAAACCGACGAAGAACGCGCCCTCTTCACCGCCCTCGATACCGCCAATCAAGCTATTGCGCCTGCGATGGAAGCTGAGAACTTCGTCGACGCCATGTCCGCCATGGCCAAGCTCCGCGCGCCCATTGATGCCTTCTTCGAGGCCGTTCAGGTCAACGCCGACAACGACATCGTCCGGCGCAACCGCCTGAACCTTCTGCACGACATCACCCAGACCTGTGGCGCCATCGCAGATCTGTCGCGAATCGAGGGCTAATCCGTTTTCGCCGCGCCGCAGCGATCACTTTTCTTTGCAATCGCAGCATAAACGCTGCGTTCTGACACTATTTGCGTCCGCAAAACTGGACACAAAGCCTTCCGGTTGTATCGTGTGTACAAGTTTACCGGAGGCGAGCCGATGCTCACCACACCCGACTTTGTCGAAATCACCCAGACCGCTGCCATCCGCAAGGATCGGCACGGCAACCGTGCGAAATGCCTTCAGCGGCTGATCCGGCTTGATCTGCCGGTGCCCCATACCGTCGCGCTCAGCTTTGACACGGTGCGCGCGATTGCCGATGGGCGGATGCCCGACCTCGAAGCGCTCGTAGGCGTGTTCGGTGAGAATGCGTTGCTGTCCGTCCGATCTTCTTCGGAAACCCCGGATTGGGGCGGGCCGGGAACGATCCTGAATATCGGTATGGGCGATGAAGTGGCCCGTCAGCTTGCCGAAACCCACGGCACCGACGTCGCAGACGCTGCCTATACTTCCTTCATTCGGACCTTTGCCGTCGAAGTGCACCGTCTGGATGCCGATGAATTCGAAGGCCCAATCACCCCCCGCATCGCGAAAGAGGCCTATGAGGCCGAGATGGAAGAACCCTTCCCGCAGGACCCTACCGTCCAACTGGCCGAGGTTTTGCGCTCCATGGCGCGGGCCTGGGATGGCACAACCGCCCGCCTGCTGCGACAGGCGCAAGGCGCACCAGCGGATGCCGGGCTTGGCCTTGTGGTGCAGAAGATGGCGCTTGGTCCGGGGCAGGGGATTTCGGGGGCCGGCGTCGTGCAATACGTCTCGTCCGAGACTGGAGAGCCGCAAGTCACAGGCCGCTACCTCCCGCGCGGGCAGGGGCGTGAAGCGCTAACTGATGGGGAGGCTCAGTTCATCGAAGCCGATCCCCGTGGGGCCGCACTTGAGGACATAGCACCCGACCAGGTGCAGGCCCTCCGGGAGGCCGCCGCGCTGATGCGCATTCGCCTGCGCGAGGAAATGCAGACCGAATTCACCCTTATGGACGGTCAGCTTTCCATTCTCGATGCGGTGCGCGCGCCGCGTTCCGCCCGGGCGGAGGTCACAATCGCTGTGGCCTTGGCCGAAGATGGTGTCATCCCCCGCGAGGAGGCGCTTACACGCATTCCCCCGTTCACCCTGAACGGCCTTCTGCACCGCCAGATCGCGGCAGGCGTTGAACGTGATGTTCTGACCTCGGGCGTTGCTGCCGCCCCCGGCGCAGCCACTGGCAAAATCGTCTTTTCCGCCGCCGCAGCGCAGGCCGCCGCCGCGCAGGGGGAGCCCTGTATCCTTGTCCGCCGCGAAACCAGCCCCGAAGACATCCGGGGGATGCACGCCGCACAGGCGATCCTGACGGAACGCGGCGGCGCTACGTCTCATGCCGCAGTGATCGCGCGCGGCCTTGGCCTGCCCTGCGTCGCAGGGGCCACGCGCCTGCAACTGGATATGCGCAAGAAAACCCTGACCGTCGCAGGGCGTAAAGTGTTCCATGAAGGCGACATCATCACCATCGACGGTACGGCGGGTGAGGTGCTGGCCGGAAGCGTGGATATGGTGGAACCCGCACTAGGCGGGGCCTTCGCCACCTTGATGGATTGGTCCGACGAAGCCCGCGACATTGGCGTGCGGGCCAATGCCGACACGCCCGAAGATGCAGCCATGGCCCATCGGTTCGGCGTCGATGGCATCGGCCTGTGCCGGACGGAACACATGTTCTTCGATCCGGTCCGCCTGACCGTGATGCGCGAGATGATCTTTGCCGAAAACGCACAGGATCGCGAAGCCGCACTTGAACGCTTGCTGCCGATGCAACGCGCGGATTTCATTGAGCTTTTCAAGCTGATGCGCGGACAGCCCGTCACAATCCGCTTGTTCGATCCGCCCTTGCACGAATTCCTTCCCGGCGATCGCGAAGGCACGCGCGCTTTGGCTGAGGCGCTGGATCTGCCCGTCAGCCGCGTCTCTTCTCGCATTGAAAACCTGCAGGAATTTAACCCGATGTTGGGTCTGCGTGGGGTCCGGCTTGGCGTGACGATCCCCGAGATCTACGAAATGCAGGCCCGCGCGATCTTCGAGGCGACGATCAAGGTCTCCAAGAAGGGCGCGCCAATTGTGCCAGAGATCATGATCCCGCTCGTCTCCGCCCGGCGCGAAGTTGAGTTGGTGAAGGCGCGCATTGATGGCATCGCCGCTGAGGTGCGGGCCAAGTCGGGGGTCGAATTTGATTATCGCCTCGGCGTTATGGTCGAAACACCGCGCGCAGCGTTGCGGGCGGGCGAGATTGCCGAGCATTCCGCGTTCCTGTCATTCGGCACGAACGACCTCACCCAAATGACGTATGGCCTCTCCCGCGATGATGCCGGACGTTTCATGTCCGCCTATGTGCAGCAGGGCGTGTTTCCCGAGGATCCATTCCGTGAATTAGACGTCGAAGGGGTGGGGGAACTGTTGCTTTTAGGTTCCGAAAGGGGCCGTGCAGCACGCCCTGACATCACCTTGGCGCTGTGTGGAGAGCATGGCGGGCACCCCGAAGCGGTCGATTTTTCGCGCAAAGCGGGCTTTGATTATGTGTCCTGTTCGCCGTTTAGGGTGCCTGTTGCAAAACTCGCAGCGGCGCAATTTGCTATACGGGACAAAGGCTTGGGATAAGCTATTAAAGTATCGCTTTAACGCGGGCGGACCCAATAGCTAGGGGCAGGATAACCGATAAACGCAAGATTCAGAGCCGATTTTGTGAATTTTCCGAAATGCGTTACGTAGCCGAAAAAGGACAAGGGGTCCGGATCCGCTGAGCAGAGCGGGTCCATCAGGAACTCCTGGAAGGGTACGAAAATGATGCATCGGACTTTGGCCGCGTTTGGCGCGGGCCTACTCGGTTTGTGTGTGACCACTGGGGCAGTGGCGCAGAATGTAACGGAACTGGAAGTGACGCTTAGCACCTCGGCCACGGCCTCTGGCCTGTCTGGTGTGCTAGATCAGCTTATGGGCGTGGAAAATGCCTCGCTGTCCGGCGTGGCCGCCACGCGCCTGCGCACTTTAGCCTCGCCATTTTCCGGCGGTGCTGCGGATGATCCCCGCATCATGGATGCCTCCGCGCTTATGGCGTTGCCCACCCCGCGCGGCGGCGAAGGCTGGCGCTGTTTGACCGAAGCGCTTTACTTTGAGGCGCGCGGTGAGCCTGTCGAAGGCCAATATGCCGTGGCTGAAGTAATCCTCAACCGCGTGGATCATGCCAACTTCCCCGACAGTATTTGTGGCGTAATCAACCAGGGCACCGGTCGGCAATTTGCCTGCCAGTTCACTTATACCTGCGATGGCCGCCCCGAAAACATTGGTGATGACAATGCCTGGCACCGCCTTGGTCACATCGCCCGCATCATGATCGACGGCGCACCGCGTGATCTGACATCGGGGGCCACCCACTACCACGCTGATTTTGTGAACCCGCAATGGGCCTCGCTCTATCCGATGACGGCCGATATCGGCATCCACCATTTTTACCGCCAGCAATACTGACCCATTGGTCGGAATTGGCATGATACGCGCCGCAAGCTGGTCCTTGCGGCGATAATCTCCTGTGCTATCCCGCGCACGGCGGATAGCGAGGAGAGCCATGAGCGACGAGATTTCACAAGCCTTCGGCCACCCGTCCGAACGCGCCAAGGCCACAGCCGGCGACGTCCCCCGCGACCGTATCTCCATGACCGACCATGTGCGCGAGGTCGAAATCGGGGCATTTCAGGCCGAACGCGGCGTGACGCAGAAAATCCGCTTCGATGTCGTGGTTGAAGTCGAAACCCGCGCTGAACAGGCCGTCGATGATGTCGACCGCATCCTCAGCTACGACACGATTGTGGAGGCGATTGACGCGGCACTGCACGCCGAACGCGTGAACTTGCTGGAAACCCTTGCCGCCCGCATCGCCGATGGCATCATCGAACACCCCTTGGCCGCCCGCGTCTTCGTGCGCATCGGCAAGCTCGACCGTGGCCCATATACGCTTGGCGTTGAAATCGTTCGCACTCCGCCGCAAGGCCGCCGCCGCCTCCGCCTGCTGG